>NZ_KV827829.1:30843-84959 GCF_001836235.1 Bacillus sp. HMSC036E02
TCGAGAGTTCGATTCTCTTCACCCGCTCCATGTCCCAGTAGCTCAGCCGGATAGAGCATACGCCTTCTAAGCGTACGGTCGGGAGTTCGAATCTCTCCTGGGACGCTAAAAAAACCTTGTTATCTTTTGATAACAAGGTTTTTTGTTTGTCTAAAATTTGATGTTTGGGTTATAGGTGTAGTTCATTCTTAATATTTGCGACCTTTCCTTTGATATTAAGCAGTTGCATATGTACTTCTTTTTCTTAAATAAAAAGAGCGCCATTTATGCGCCCTATTCCTCTTATTTAATTTAAAGAATCAATAGGTTTATGATGGAACTCAAATCCAAATTCAGATTCTCTTAATTGTTTACTTACAATATTATAAAACTCTTTACCATTCTAGTACGATTGAGCAGCAGTTATCGGAACTTATTCTCGGTAGTGTGTTACAATTAATAGAAGCGGAAAACGAGAATCTCCAATTGACTGGACCTGTGATTGGTTAGATAGTTTAAGAAGGTCGTATAAAAAAGGGAGATGGCGCAAAGATGGCGAGATCAAATGAGAATGATTTAACGGAGAAATTGGCAGAAGGTCACCGAAAATATGGTGATGGCAATTTTACAGTACAGAACATCGGTGATGAAACTAACCCGAATTGGACTGTCGTAAAAAATGTGAGAAAGGGATCGGCAGGCATTCGCGAAGGAGAAGATATATTAAGACTGCGATCAAAATATATAAAATAGTACGGAAATGGGCGGAGCGGGAGTTCGAATCTCTCCTGGGGCGCTAAGAAAACCTTGTTATCTTTTGATAACAAGGTTTTTTGTTTGTTTTAAATTAGTTGTTAATAAACTTGTCAAAGACAAAACCATAATCTTTCACATTATATTGTTTCTTCGTATCAACGAGCCAGTTAAAGGCGATCTCGTTCATCTCTTTAAATTGCTCTGCTAAGTTTACTTGTGCGTTTGAAATACGGCTGAAAGCGTTAGATGCCATATCTAAACTTTTGTGTGCATATTGTAATGTAATATCGTTGTCGTATGAAATTTCTTCGATTTTAAGTAAAGCCTTATATAAATCTTTTAATTCTTCAATATGTTTTTTATGGACATCAATTGAATAGTGTTCATCGCCCATTTGGAACTTAATTTCTACATCTAAATCAATCGTTCCCGCAGTTTCAAGCGCTACGTTTTTAATTTGATATTTACTATAGCTAAAGCGGCGTAGTGTACGTTTTTTACTTGTTGCGCTTGTACCGTCTAAGTGAATTAACCCTTTGTTTGTGAAGCAATATTCATCTGATTTCGATTTAATTAGAAAGTAAATTTTCTCCCCATCTTCATGCATTACATAATCATCGGCATCGACCTTATCATAGTCTTTAGGTGTAATAACAGAACCTACATCGCTTAGTCCTAATACATCTGCGGCCATTTTTTTAAACATATATAATCCCCCTTGTAAATTAAATTCTTAATTGTACAAAAATATATTAACATGATTTTCATCCTTTGTTTTCTTGTAATACGAAAATATCTGAAGGTAAGTTAAGAAAAGTAATGAATAATTATTTTGATCCTAAATTATTTAGTAAATCTATTAGTTTAAGAGTGGATTCTCCGAAAAATAACAAAGAGAAAAAGTTAATTTTGCAAGTGATTATAAATAAATTCCGTGAAAGCACCTCAAGCGATATGAGGTGTTTTTCAATCTCTTTTTGAAATCTTACAATTCTGTAAGGTAACTGTAAGGTAGTTCGATGGTAAGAAATTGCTAATCTTTTATAATGAAGATAACAACGATAAAACGAGGAGGCAGAAATGATGAAAGGATTAGTTGTAACGGGCTTGACGGTTGCTTTTGGATTTGTAGCGTATGAGAAATTAACGTATGTAGTTGATGTTGTGAAACATTTGATTGCTTAGAGAAAACAGCCATGAGAGGGAAAGGGAATGAGTGAATGGATGGAATGGTTATTTGGAATTATAGGTACTTGTAGTGTAGTGTTATTGTTCTTTGTCCCAAGTGGTATACTTAGTTCGACAACAAGTTTGTTCTTCTTAAGTTTGTTTGCTTGTACGATGCTTATTATTATGTTTTTAATGAAGCGAAGTAAACCAATCTTCTATTTTAGCATGATTGTTATGGCAATTATTGTTCTCCAAATTATTACCCTTGTAATATACCCCACAATTATAAAAGCTTTCCATTAATGATGAATCCTCTGCGTTTGTTGCTGGGGATTTTTACTTGTACAATTTTAATTTTTAGTAGAGATTTATTTGTATTGGAATGTAAAAATTAAATATTTTCATATTTCAAACAAATAGTTTTGGGATGTTGTGTTCTCATTACGCATTTGATATATTTACTTTGAACATAATTAAAATCAAGAAAAAGAGGCGGACGTATGGATAAAAAAGAAAATACGGTCGTATTGTTTCCGCAGCTATCAGAGCGCTATATTGATGAAGGTTTTTTAGCGCTGAAAGAGCGGAAGTTCGAAGATGCATTGCGCTGCTTTGAAATATTACGTCAGTATAATGCGGAAACGGAACAAACGGAATTAGCTTCAGTTATTTGTTTACTCGAATTAAAACGTATGGAAGAAGCGAAAGACAAATGTGAACAGTTGCTTAAAACAGGAGTTGTCTTATTTGGTGATATTCTTGAAACGTACGTGACTATTTTAGTTCAAACAAATGATTATGAAGGTGTTATTGAAACTGTTGAAAAGGTTTTACAAACGAAAGATATAATGCCTGATCAAAAGGAAAAATTAGCGCAGCTTGCTTTATTTGCAGAAGGTATGCTAAATGAGGGAGACGCATCGCTAGTGGATTCAAATTTTGAGTTGGATGAGTTTACTAATGAAATTTTTGGAGAAAACTTTGGACAGAAGCTAAGAGCGATTCAGCGACTTTCGTTAAAAGACTTAGATCTTGCATTACCTGTTTTAAAGAAATTTTTAATAGACGAAGAGCAACACCCCTATTTGAAAACTTCTATTTTGTATAAAATGATAGAAAGTCAGGTAGAAGAGGAAATAGAGGTAGAAAAGTTTGGGAATACGATTAAGGTAATTCCAGCATTTACAGGTCATAATGAGGAGCAATCCAATAACATTATACATAAATTATCAAGTCGATTAGAGCAAAATTATCCCGATATATTTGAAGTGATGGTTACATATTGGAAAGAATTGCAAATTAGCATTTTCCCATTCGCTCTATTAATGGATAAAGAAGAGATTTGGTCAGCTGTTTTAGAGAGAATTGGAAGAAAGCGTTTCGGATTGGCTATTGATGAAGAAGAGCTTATGGCAGCATACAATATCGAATTGGAAGAGTTTCATATTGCCTATCAATGGTTATTACGTGTTGAAAGAGAAGGATATTTGCCCGTATAATTATGAAAAAGAATCGTTCAGTTCTTGAAACGAGCATATTCTATGTTATAATGTAAGGGTTGCAAAAGGCAGAAAACTGCCTGTTTGTAAGAGAAGAGAAGTGTAATTCTCTTACTTAATATGTTTCATATTATTCTCGAACAAAATATACCGTAGTTGTCTTCTGGGCAATTAGTAGATTGGAACATTATATCTGAAAGCTTTTGCTAGAGGATTATTTGTGTATTTGTTATTTCAAAAAAGAGATAATGAAGATCTTAATCTATAGAGGTATGTGCATACATTATTATAGTTGGAGGGAAAGAATAAATGTCTACAAAATGGGAAAAATTAGAAGGTAACGTTGGCGTTTTAACAATCGAAGTTGATGCTAAAGAAGTAAACAACTCTATCGACGCTGCGTTCAAAAAAGTAGTAAAAACAATTAACGTACCAGGTTTCCGTAAAGGAAAAATGCCTCGTCCATTATTCGAACAACGCTTTGGTATTGAATCTTTATACCAAGATGCTTTAGATATCATTTTACCAAAAGCATACGGTGAAGCGATTGAAGAAGCTGGTATCTTCCCAGTTGATCATCCTGAAATCGACATCGAGAAGTTCGAAAAAAATGCTAACCTTATCTTCACTGCAAAAGTTACAGTGAAACCTGAAGTTAAATTAGGTGAGTACAAAGGTTTAGCAGTAGAAAAAGTTGAAACAACTGTAACTGATGAAGATGTAGAGAACGAATTAAAATCTTTACAAGAGCGTCAAGCTGAACTAGTTGTTAAAGAAGAAGGAACTGTTGAAAACGGTGATACAGCTGTAATCGACTTCGAAGGTTTCGTTGATGGCGAAGCATTTGAAGGCGGAAAAGGCGAAAACTACTCTCTAGCAATCGGTTCTGGTACATTCATCCCAGGTTTCGAAGAGCAAGTAATCGGTCTTAAATCTGGTGAGTCTAAAGACGTTGAAGTATCATTCCCAGAAGAGTACCATGCTGCTGAATTAGCTGGCAAACCAGCAACATTCAAAGTAACAATTCATGAAATCAAAACAAAAGAACTTCCTGAGTTAAACGACGAGTTCGCTAAAGAAGCAGACGAAGCGGTTGCAACTCTTGATGAATTAAAAGCAAAACTTCGCACAAACTTAGAAGAAGGCAAAAAGCACGAAGCTGAGCACAAAGTACGTGACGAAGTAGTAGAATTAGCTGCTGCTAACGCTGAAATCGAAATTCCAGAAGCTATGATCAACACTGAGTTAGATCGTATGGTTCGTGAATTCGAGCAACGTTTAAGCCAACAAGGTATGAACCTTGAGCTTTACTACCAATTCACAGGTACTGACGCTGACAAATTAAAAGAGCAAATGAAAGAAGATGCACAAAAACGTGTAAGAATCAATCTTGTTCTTGAAGCTATCATTGAAGCTGAAAACATCGAAGTTACTGAAGAAGAAGTAACTGCAGAAGTTGAAAAAATGGCTGAAATGTACGGTATGCCAGTAGACGCTATCAAGCAAGCTCTTGGAAGCGTAGACGCTTTAGCTGAAGATCTTAAAGTGCGTAAAGCTGTAGATTTCTTAGTAGAAAACGCTGCATAATAAAATAACAAGGCACGATTAAAATCGTGCCTTGTTTTATAAATATAGAAATATATTTATAAAACTTTTCGATGGAGAAGGAAAAGTTCCTTTACAAGTCGAATATACATATTTCAAAAGTTTTAAAAATTTTTTATTTGTACATAACTAGTCATATTATTTGTATTTCTCGCCACGTAGTGACATAATATGTATTTACATACGATACATTTATCGTGTACATACGAAGGCAAGAGGTTAGCACTTTGTAAGGGGTGTGAAAATATGTTTAAATTTAATGATGAAAAAGGGCAATTAAAATGTTCTTTCTGTGGTAAAACACAAACGCAAGTTCGAAAGTTAGTGGCAGGTCCAGGTGTTTACATTTGTGACGAGTGTATCGAACTTTGTACTGAAATTGTACAAGAGGAGCTTGCGAAGGACGAAGAAGTAGAATTCAAAGATGTACCGAAACCGGTAGAAATTCGTGAAATCTTAGATGAGTATGTCATCGGGCAAGATAGCGCGAAAAAAGCACTAGCGGTAGCGGTATATAACCATTACAAACGCATTAATTCTAACAGCAAAATTGATGATGTAGAATTAGCGAAGAGTAATATCGCACTTATCGGGCCAACAGGTAGTGGTAAAACATTACTTGCACAAACGTTAGCGCGTATTCTAAATGTTCCATTTGCAATCGCGGACGCAACATCTTTAACAGAAGCTGGATATGTTGGTGAAGATGTAGAAAATATCTTACTAAAATTAATTCAAGCAGCTGATTATGATGTAGAGAAAGCGGAAAAAGGAATCATTTATATTGATGAGATTGATAAAGTGGCACGTAAGTCCGAAAATCCATCAATTACACGTGATGTATCTGGTGAAGGTGTGCAACAGGCACTTCTGAAAATTTTAGAAGGTACTGTAGCAAGCGTTCCACCTCAAGGTGGTCGTAAGCATCCGCACCAAGAGTTTATTCAAATTGATACAACTAACATCTTATTCATTTGTGGTGGAGCGTTTGATGGCATTGAGCCGATTATTAAACGTCGCCTTGGTGAAAAAGTAATTGGATTTGGTTCTGAGAAGAAAAATGCTGATGTAAATGAGAAGCATGTTTTATCTCACGTATTACCAGAGGATCTTTTAAGATTTGGTTTAATTCCAGAGTTTATCGGTCGTCTTCCAGTTATTGCGAACCTAGAGCCACTTGATGAAGATGCTCTTGTTGATATTTTAACGAAACCGAAAAATGCACTTGTTAAGCAATTCCAAAAACTATTGGAGCTTGACGATGTTGAGTTAGAGTTTGAAGAAGGTGCACTAATCGAAATTGCGAAAAAAGCAATTGAACGTAAAACGGGTGCTCGTGGACTTCGTTCTATTATTGAAGGCTTAATGCTTGATGTAATGTTCGAACTTCCATCTCGTAAAGATATCGAGAAGTGTATTCTTACAAAAGAAACAGTAGCTGATAATGAGCCGCCAAAATTGGTGTTACAAGACGGTACTGTACTTGATACAAAAACATCTGCATAATGCGAAAGGGAAACAGCAATTTTTATAATTGCTGTTTTTCTTTATGTTTAGCTACGTTCCTCCGCGGAAATACTAAGAGATAAAATATTGCGGGAGGAAATAAATAATGAGCTGGACAAATATATTTTTAGTTGTTCAACTTGTTTTTGGTGTAATTGTCGGATTGTATTTCTGGCATTTACTTCGAAATCAACGAACACAAAAAGTTTCAATTGATCGAGAATCGAAAAAAGAATTAGAACAACTTCGTAAAATGCGTGAGATTTCTTTAACAGAGCCGCTAGCAGAAAAGGTGCGTCCTACAACCTTTTTAGATATTGTAGGGCAAGAGGACGGGATTAAGTCGTTAAAAGCGGCTCTTTGTGGTCCGAATCCGCAACATGTAATCATATATGGCCCACCAGGTGTTGGGAAAACAGCGGCAGCACGTCTTGTATTAGAAGAAGCGAAACGAAATCCTAAATCTCCATTTCGTACGAATGCAACATTTATTGAACTTGATGCGACAACAGCTCGGTTTGATGAACGTGGTATCGCAGACCCTTTAATTGGTTCGGTGCATGATCCGATTTATCAAGGTGCTGGGGCGATGGGGCAAGCAGGTATCCCGCAACCGAAAAAAGGGGCTGTAACAGATGCACATGGTGGTATTTTGTTTATTGATGAGATTGGCGAGCTCCATCCGATTCAAATGAACAAAATGTTAAAGGTGTTAGAAGATCGAAAAGTATTTTTAGAAAGTGCGTACTATAGTGAAGAAAATACAATGATCCCAACATATATACATGATATTTTCCAAAAAGGCTTACCGGCAGATTTTCGCTTAGTTGGAGCAACGACACGTTCGCCAGAGGAAATTCCTCCTGCTATTCGGTCACGTTGCTTAGAAGTATTTTTCCGTGAATTAGATACGGAAGAAATTCAAAAAGTAGCGAAAAATGCCGCGGAAAAAGTGGAAATGCAAATAGGTGAAAATGGTATTGAGATGATTGGGATGTATGCAAGGAATGGACGAGAAGCGATTAATCTCGTGCAAATCTCTGCGGGTATGGCGATAAATGAAGAACGTTCTTTCATTAAGGATGAAGATATAGAGTGGGTTGTTCACTCAAGTCAGCTTACACCGAAATATGAAAAGCGCATTTATCCAATTCCAAGGATTGGTCTTGTAAATGGTCTTGCTGTATACGGACCAAATACAGGTGCGTTATTAGAAATTGAAGTAACAGCAATTTCGGCGAAAGATAAAGGATCGGTAAATGTTACCGGAATTGTGGAAGAAGAAAGTATTGGTAGTCAAACGAAATCGATTCGTCGTAAAAGTATGGCGAAAGGCTCTGTTGATAATGTATTAACAGTACTTCGTTCTTTAGATGTGTTGCCAGAAGGATACGATATACATATTAATTTTCCAGGTGGTATCCCAATTGATGGCCCTTCTGCAGGAATCGCTATGGCAACAGGTGTATATTCTGCGGTGCATCGCACGTATGTAAATAATGAAGTAGCGATGACAGGTGAAATAAGTATACACGGAGAAGTAAAGCCTATTGGTGGCGTATACGCAAAAATAAAAGCTGCGAAAAAAGCGGGAGCTAAGAAAGTCATTATTCCTGCTGAAAATATGCAACCATTTTTGTATACGATCAAGGGAATTGAAATTATTCCTGTTCGTAAGTTAAAAGAAGTATTTGAGTTAACGTTTATGCAAGAAAATATGCATAGAGAGCTAGATGTACATACTCACGTAGACGAAACAGATGCACAATCTATGTAAAAATAAACAATAATAAAATTTGCCAGACTTCGTTTAAGTTTGTATGCTTAATCGGAGTCTTTTTCTTTTCGTGAGGTAGAAAAACAAGCTATTTACAATTGCGCGGAATCTCAGCAATTGCATCTAGGTGTATTGTAATATAAAATAGTTGAACAGGAGTTTAATTTATTATGGAGGTGCTATGTCTAGTATGAATACGAACGAAAGAATCGTGCCCCTCCTACCATTAAGAGGCGTTCTCGTATATCCAACGATGGTTTTGCATCTTGATGTAGGACGTGATAAATCGATACAAGCACTAGAGCAGGCGGCAATGGATGAAAATATCATCTTTTTAGCAATGCAAAAAGAAATGAATATCGATGATCCGAAAGAAGATGACATATATAGTGTAGGTACAGTGGCGAAAGTGAAGCAAATGTTAAAATTGCCGAACGGTACGCTTCGTGTCCTTGTGGAAGGTTTACATAGAGCAGAAGTAATAGAGTTTATCGAAGAAGAAAATGTAGTACAAGTTTCTATTAAAACGGTAACTGAAGAAGTAGAAGATGATTTAGAAGAGAAAGCTTTTATGCGTACGTTACTGGAGCATTTCGAACAATATATTAAAGTTTCGAAAAAAGTTTCAAATGAAACTTTTGCAACGGTAGCTGATGTGGAAGAACCAGGGAGATTAGCTGATTTAATTGCTTCTCACTTGCCGATTAAAACGAAGCAGAAACAAGAGATTTTAGAGATTGTATCTGTAAAAGAACGATTACAAACACTTATTTCAATTATTCAAGATGAACAAGAGTTACTTAGCCTAGAAAAGAAAATTGGGCAAAAAGTGAAACGTTCCATGGAGCGCACGCAAAAAGAATATTTCTTACGTGAGCAAATGAAGGCGATTCAAACTGAACTTGGCGACAAAGAAGGCAAGGGCGGAGAAGTAGAAGAACTTCGTGAGAAAATTGAACAGTCAGGAATGCCGGAAGAAACAATGAAGGCGGCCCTGAAAGAATTAGATCGTTATGAAAAGTTACCAGCAAGTTCTGCGGAGAGTGGTGTTATTCGCAATTATATTGATTGGTTATTAGCGCTTCCGTGGACAGAGGCAACAGAAGATATAATTGACCTTGCTCATTCGGAAGAGATTTTAAATAACGATCATTACGGTCTTGAAAAAGTGAAAGAGCGTGTACTTGAATATTTAGCTGTACAGAAGTTAACGAATTCATTAAAAGGACCTATCCTTTGTTTAGTAGGCCCTCCTGGGGTCGGCAAAACTTCGTTAGCGCGTTCAATTGCAACATCATTAAATCGTAACTTCGTCCGTGTATCTCTTGGTGGTGTGCGTGATGAATCTGAAATTCGTGGTCACCGTCGTACATATGTTGGAGCAATGCCAGGACGCATTGTTCAAGGTATGAAAAAGGCGAAAACAGTTAATCCAGTCTTCTTATTAGATGAGATTGATAAAATGTCTAACGATTTCCGTGGAGATCCATCAGCGGCATTACTTGAAGTATTAGATCCAGAACAAAACCATAACTTCAGTGATCATTACATTGAAGAACCATATGATCTATCAAAAGTTATGTTTGTAGCAACTGCTAATACACTTTCAAGTATTCCGGGTCCATTACTTGACCGTATGGAAATCATTTCGATTGCTGGCTATACAGAACTTGAAAAAGTACACATTGCTCGTGAGCATTTGTTGCCGAAACAATTAAAAGAACATGGCTTACGAAAAGGTAATTTACAAGTGCGTGATGAAGCGCTTCTTGAGATTATTCGTTATTATACACGTGAGGCTGGTGTTCGTACGCTAGAGCGCCAAATTGCAAAAGTTTGCCGTAAAGTAGCGAAGATTATCGTTACAGCAGAACGTAAACGTATCGTTGTGACAGAGAAAAAGATTGTTGATTTACTTGGTAAACACATATTCCGTTATGGGCAAGCTGAAAAAACAGACCAAGTTGGTATGGCAACAGGTCTAGCTTACACAGCAGCAGGCGGCGATACACTTGCCATTGAAGTTTCTGTAGCGCCAGGAAAAGGGAAACTAATTTTAACAGGGAAACTTGGGGATGTTATGAAAGAATCAGCACAAGCTGCGTTTAGTTATATACGTTCTCGTGCAGAAGAGCTTCAGATCGATCCGAATTTCCATGAGAAAAATGATATTCATATTCACGTTCCAGAAGGAGCAGTTCCAAAAGACGGACCGTCAGCAGGTATTACGATGGCAACGGCACTTATTTCTGCGCTAACAGGTATTCCTGTAAGTAAAGAAGTGGGTATGACAGGTGAAATTACACTTCGTGGTCGTGTATTACCAATTGGTGGTTTAAAAGAAAAAACATTAAGTGCTCACCGCGCAGGCTTAACAAAAATTATTTTGCCAGCAGAAAACGAGAAAGATTTAGATGATATTCCAGAGAGCGTAAAAGAAAACCTTACGTTTGTGCTTGCATCTCATTTAGATGAAGTATTGGAGCACGCATTAGTAGGAGTGAAACAATGAAAGTAACAAAAGCAGATATTGTAATTAGTGCTGTTAAACCAGAACAATATCCAGACAGTGATTTACCAGAAATTGCATTAGCAGGTCGTTCAAATGTGGGGAAGTCTTCCTTTATTAATAAAATTTTAAATCGTAAAAAGTTAGTGCGTATTTCTTCTAAACCAGGAAAAACGCAAACGCTGAACTTTTTCTTAATCAATGAGATGATGCACTTTGTTGACGTTCCAGGTTATGGATATGCAAAAGTATCTAAATCGGAGCGCGCTGCATGGGGGAAAATGATTGAAACGTACTTTACAACTCGTGAGCAATTAGACGCAGCTGTATTAGTAGTTGATTTACGTCACCAACCAACAAGTGATGACGTGATGATGTATGATTTCTTAAAGCATTATGAAATCCCAACAATTATTATTGCGACGAAAGCCGATAAAATTCCGAAAGGGAAATGGCAAAAGCATTTAAAAGTTGTAAAAGAAACGCTTGCTGTTGAAATTGGCGATGAAATTGTTCTATTCTCTTCTGAAACAGGACTTGGAAAAGAAGAAGCGTGGAAAGCAATTCATAAATTTACAAAAACAAAAAACGCGTGACGAATGTCGCGCGTTTTTGTTTTGCTAAATTTTTTAGCGTACGTTTAATGTAACTTCAATATTTCCTCGTGTTGCTTTCGAATAAGGACATACACCGTGAGCCGCTTCTACAAGTTCTTGTGCTTCGCTATGTGAAACGCCAGCCACATGTACATCAAGTACAGCAGATAGACCGAAACCACCATCTGTATCTTTTCCGATAGAAACGTGAGCAGTTACTTCTGTACTTTCTACTTTCACACGTTTTGTACGAATGACAAGTTGTAATGCACTATCGAAACAAGCTGCATAACCAGCTGCAAATAGTTGTTCTGGATTTGTTGCTTCTCCGCCTGCACCACCTAGTGCTTTCGGCATTTTTACATCAAGATTTAATATGCCATCATCTGAAACTACTTTCCCATTTCTTCCACCTGTTGCTGTTACTGAAGCAGTATATAATTTATCCATATTTATTCCCCTTTTCCATCATTAATTGTTTTCATTGTGTCAATTAGTTTATTTAGTTGAATTAATAAAGAGCGATATTCTTGCTCTGTAATTCCTAAGTTTGTAGCCATCGTTGTCGGTAATGAACAAGCCTTTTCCTTTAAATCTTTGCCTTGTTCTGTTAATTCAATACAAACTTTTCGCTCGTCTTCTTTGGAACGAACACGTTTTACAAGTTTTAATGATTCCATGCGTTTTAACATAGGTGTTAACGTACCAGAATCTAAAAATAGACGTTCTCCAATTTCTTTTACTGTTAGTCCATCTTGCTCCCATAGTACGAGTAAAGTAATGTACTGGGGATACGTAATACCCATTTCTTCTAAATAAGGTCGATAAAAACGAGTAATCTCTCTAGAGCAGGCGTAAATAGAAAAACAAAGTTGGTTATCTAGATGCAAAGAGTCTTCTGTCATAAATAACTCCCTTCTAATTAAGTTGTGCACAATTTAATTTTATAAAACCAATATAACGAAAAAGAAATACAATGTCAAATACATTGTATTGAGAAAGTCTTTGTTACATTTTGGAACAATCATACATATTTTCCTTCATGATGAAAGAAGATAGGGAAGATGATGTTATAATTTATATGGAATAGTTTCCATCACTTGATTATGAGGGCTTTTTTTGGTAACGTACAAATAGAGTTATTAATTTATAATCATTATAAAGTAGAAGTTTTTTTATTAGTGTTACTGAATCTCCTTTATTACATACGGAGAATAATTAAAAAATAATCAGTTGTTCACACGATTGTCAGATTCATAAGAGGAAAGTTGTATTATGATAGTAGATAAAGTGATAAAACGGGTGAAGGGGGACATGCTGCGTGCATATTCTTGTTGTTAGTGTAAATTATCGAACAGCCCCTGTAGAATTTCGTGAGAAACTCACATTTCAGGCAGCAGAACTAGAGCGAGCGATGACTACATTACAAAATCAAAAGAGCGTGTTAGAGAATGTCATTGTATCAACTTGTAATCGCACTGAGATTTATGCTGTTGTCGATCAATTACACACGGGACGGTATTATATTAAGAAGTTTTTAGCTGATTGGTTTCAGCTTGAAATAGAAGAAGTCGCGCCATATTTAACTATTTTTGAACAAGATGGTGCAATAGATCATTTATTCCGCGTAACGTGCGGTTTAGATTCTATGGTAGTCGGAGAAACGCAGATTTTAGGTCAAATAAAAGATAGCTTTTTAGAAGCGCAACAAGTTAAAGCAACAGGCACAATTTTTAATGAATTGTTTAAGCAAGTCATTACATTAGCAAAACGTGCCCACTCAGAAACAACAATCGGGGAAAGTGCGATGTCTGTTAGTTATGCTGCTGTTGAGCTTGGAAAGAAAATATTTGGCGAGTTAACAGATTGTCATGTGCTTATTCTTGGTGCTGGTAAAATGGGCGAACTTGCACTGCAAAACTTATATGGAAGTGGTGCTCGTAAAGTAACAGTTATGAATAGGACGCTTTCGAAAGCAGAAGTAATGGCTGAGAAATATATGGGACATGCAAAATCATTAAGCGAATTACAATGTGCATTATTAGAAGCAGATATTTTAATTAGTTCAACTGGTGCATCGGAGTATGTCATTACGAAAGAGATGATGACAAAGGTAGAGAAAATGCGCTCTGGTCGCCCTTTGTTTATGGTTGACATTGCAGTGCCACGTGATATTGATCCAGCGATTGATGAGCTAGAAGGTTCTTTCTTGTATGATATTGATGATTTACAAGGAGTAGTGGAGGCAAACCGTGCTGAGCGTTTGAAAGAAGCAGAGAAAATTCAATTTATGATTGAAGAGGAAATTGTTCTATTTAAAACGTGGTTAAGTACACTTGGTGTTGTTCCATTAATATCAGCTCTTCGTGATAAGGCACTTGCAATTCAAAGTGAAACGATGGTAAGCCTAGAGCGAAAAATACCAAACCTTAGTGATCGTGAGAAAAAAGTCATTAGTAAGCATACGAAAAGTATTATTAATCAATTATTAAAAGACCCAATTTTAGTAGCGAAAGAAATAGCTGCTGAAGAGGGAGCGAGCGAAAAATTAGCGTTATTTGCGAAGATTTTCGATTTAGAAACGGAAGACGTAGAGAGTTGTGCGGAAGAAGTAGAACATAAAAAAGTGTGGACACCATCCGTTCCATCTTTATAATTTGGAAGGATGATCGGATGAGTTTTTTAAATAACAGTATTATTTATCATATTGCAATTATTTTATATGCTTGTAGCATTAGTTTATATTTTATAGATTATTTCCAAAGTAACCGAAAGGCGAACCGATTTGCTTTTTGGTTACTTGCGATTGTATGGGTCCTGCAGTCTATTTTTATGTTGCTTAGGGCTACAGATTCAGAAACGAATCCAATTTTAACTTTATTATCAGGGATTTATTTTTATGTTTGGTTATTGATTACGATGTCGTTAGTCATTAATCGATTTATGAGAATCGACTTTTTAGTCTTTTTTACAAATGTTGTTGCATTTGGCGTAAGCGCTTTTTCTATTTTTACACCGCTCGGAAAGATGTCGCCAGTACTTGCGGAACAATTAGTTTCAGAACTTGTATACGTGCATGTCGGTATGGCAATTATTTCTTACGCAACGTTTACTGTATCGTTTATTTTTTCTATTATGTACTTATTACAATATCGCCTATTAAAAAAGAAAAAATGGAATGCGAGATTAAGAAGGTTAGGGAATTTACCGAAGCTAGAATCTATGTCTTACGGATTAAATTTATTTTCTGTTCCATTTTTCTTACTAGCAATTTTATTAGGATGTATATGGGGATATACAAAATTGGATAATTTCCATTGGTATGATACGAAAGTAATCGGATCTTTTGTCGTTCTATTTGTGTATTGCACAGGTTTATATTTACGAGCGGCAGATGTGTTGCAAGGTAAGAAAATTGTACAGTGGAATATCGGATCGTTTCTCGTAATGCTAGTAAACATTTTTCTATTAAGCAGTTTATCCAATTTCCACTTTTGGTATTTATAATGAGGAGAGAGAATTATGCGCAAAATTATTGTAGGATCACGAAAGAGTAAACTAGCATTAACGCAAACAAACTGGTTTATTGATCAGTTAAAAGCCCTAGGTCTACCATATGAATTTGAAGTGAAAGAAATTGTCACAAAAGGTGATGTTATTTTAGATGTTACTCTTTCAAAAGTAGGCGGCAAAGGCTTGTTTGTAAAAGAGATTGAACACGCGCTACTTACGAAAGAAATCGATATGGCTGTACATAGTATGAAAGATATGCCAGCCGTACTTCCAGAAGGTTTAATGATTGGTTGTACACCAAAGCGTGTTGACCCTCGTGATGCTTTTATCTCAAAAAATGGAGCATCGTTTAAAGAGTTAGCGGAAGGTGCTATTTTAGGTACGAGTAGTTTAAGACGTAGTGCACAGCTACTCGCTGCGAGACCAGATTTACAAGTTAAGTGGATTCGCGGGAATATCGATACACGTTTACGTAAATTAAAAGAAGAAGATTACGATGCGATTATTTTAGCGACAGCTGGATTACAAAGAATGGGCTGGGATGATGAAGTTATTACAGAACATTTAGATGAAACGTTATGTGTACCTGCTGTAGGACAAGGTGCATTAGCGATTGAGTGTCGTGAGGATGATAAGGATTTATTGCAATTGTTAGCGCATATTAATGATACGATAACAGAAAGAACAGTGGCAGCGGAGCGAGTATTTCTTCATAAACTTGAAGGTGGATGCCAAGTTCCAATTGCTGGATATGCAACCCTTACAGAGAACGATGCAATCGAATTAACAGCTCTTGTCGGCTCTATGGATGGCTCTGTTTTATTAAAAGAGACAGTAGTGGGTACTAATCCTGAGGAAGTAGGATTAGAGGCCGCGGACCGTTTAATTAAGCAAGGCGCCCAAGAACTCATTCTTGCTGCAAATAAGGAGCAACAATAAATATGAACGCTCTCGCTGGAAAAACGGTATTGATTACACGTGCCCAGCATCAAGCGAAACAAATGAGTGTAGCAGTGAAAGAAAAGAGCGGAATTCCATTGGAAATTCCGCTTTTGCGTATGGAAGGTATGTCTCATAGGCAAATTCAACATATTGAAGAGCAGCTACATTCATACGACTGGGTTATTTTTACGAGCAGAAATGGTGTAGCTTTTTTTCTAGATAGTTTAAAAAAGAAACTACCACTAACCATTAAAATCGCTGCGGTAGGTGTGAAAACAAAATTAGAGTTAGAAAAAAGGGGCTATCAAGTTCATTTTGTTCCGACTTCATTTGTTGCAGAAGCATTTGCAGAAGAGTTTCTAAAAGAATTAAGTGGAAATGAACGTATTTTATTTCCGAAAGGGAATTTAGCAAGAGAGGTAATTCCGGTTGCACTTCGGGAAATTGGTGTTTCTCTAGATGAGCTAACCGTATACGGTACGAAAGTGAATATAGAAAAAAAGCAAGAGCTTATAGCGGCATTGAAGTTAGGGAAAGTAGACATTATTACATTTACGAGCCCTTCAACTGTTACTAGTTTTGTTCGTTTACTTGAGGGTACAAACTGGAGAGAATGGACAAAAAAATGTACAATTGCTTGTATAGGACCTATTACGGAAAAAGAGGCAAGTCTTTATTTTCCGTCTGTTATTGTGCCGAAAGAGTACACTGTAGAAGCATTACTACAATGTGTTTGTGAATCTATAAAATGAAAGAATGGGGATAGAAATCTATGAACTCTTTACAATTTAATCGTCATCGTCGTTTAAGACAAAGCGGGGGCATGCGTGCGCTTGTGCGTGAAACGTTTTTACATACGGAAGATTTTATTTACCCTATTTTTGTATTAGAAGGTGAAAATGTTCGTAATGAAGTTCCTTCTATGCCAGGCGTATATCAAATGTCTTTAGATTTATTGCAAGCTGAAATGCAAGAAGTTGTTGATTTAGGTATTCGTTCTGTTATTGTATTTGGTTTACCTGCTGAAAAGGATGAAGTTGGATCATCAGCATATTGTGATCATGGAATTGTACAACGTGCTATTCAGCAAATTAAAGGTGATTTCCCTGAGCTAGTAGTAGTTGCAGACACATGTTTATGTCAATTTACAAGCCATGGTCATTGCGGTGTAATTGAAGATGGTATTATTTTAAATGACGAGTCTCTTGCAGTTCTTGCGAAAACAGCTGTAAGTCAAGCGAAAGCAGGAGCGGACATTATTGCGCCATCAAACATGATGGACGGCTTTGTAACAGCAATTCGCCATGCATTAGACGAAAATGGTTTTGGACACGTGCCAGTTATGTCGTACGCTGTGAAATATTCATCAGCATTTTATGGACCATTCCGTGATGCTGCGCACGGTGCACCGCAATTTGGTGACCGTAAAACATATCAAATGGATCCGGCAAACCGTATGGAAGCATTCCGTGAAGCAGAATCAGATGTAATGGAAGGTGCAGATTTCTTAATCGTAAAACCAGCTCTTTCTTACTTAGATATCGTTCGTGATGTGAAAAATAACTTTAATTTACCAGTTGTCGCTTATAATGTAAGTGGTGAATATTCGATGATTAAAGCGGCAGCGCAAAATGGTTGGATTAATGAAAAAGAAGTTGTTCTTGAAAAATTAATTAGTATGAAACGTGCAGGAGCAGATTTAATTATTACGTATCATGCAAAAGATGCAGCAAGATGGTTACAAGAAGGAGGCGCTAAATAATGAAAAAGTTTGATAAGTCAATTGCAGCGTTTGAAGAGGCGCAAGACTTAATGCCTGGTGGCGTAAATAGCCCGGTTCGTGCCTTTAAGTCTGTTGGGATGAATCCGTTGTTTATGGAGCGTGGAAAAGGCTCTAAAGTATATGATATCGATGGGAATGAATACATCGACTACGTATTATCATGGGGTCCTTTAATTCATGGTCATGCAAATGATCGTGTTGTAGAAGCGTTAAAATCTGTTGCTGAAAGAGGTACAAGCTTCGGTGCACCAACAGAAATTGAAAATAAATTAGCAAAACTTGTTATTGAGCGCGTGCCATCAATTGAGATTGTGCGTATGGTTAACTCTGGAACGGAAGCGACAATGAGTGCACTACGTTTAGCTCGTGGTTATACAGGTCGTAATAAAATCTTGAAATTTATCGGTTGTTACCACGGTCATGGTGATTCGTTATTAATTAAAGCTGGTTCTGGTGTGGCGACTTTAGGTTTACCAGATAGTCCTGGTGTACCAGAAGGTGTAGCGAAAAATACGATTACAGTAGCTTATAACGATTTAGAAAGCGTAAAATACGCGTTTGAACAATTCGGTGATGATATTGCTTGTGTAATTGTAGAACCAGTAGCAGGAAATATGGGGGTTGTTCCTCCGCAGCCTGGATTTTTAGAAGGTCTTCGTGAAGTAACAGAACAAAACGGTGCATTGCTTATTTTTGATGAAGTAATGACAGGGTTCCGAGTAGCTTATAATTGTGGCCAAGGTTATTATGGCGTAACGCCTGATTTAACATGCTTAGGTAAAGTAATCGGTGGTGGTTTACCGGTAGGAGCATACGGTGGTAAAGCGGAAATTATGCGCCAAGTTGCGCCAAGCGGACCGATTTACCAAGCTGGTACTTTATCAGGTAACCCACTTGCAATGGCGGCAGGTTATGAAACGTTAGTACAGTTAACGCCAGAATCATATGTAGAATTTGAGCGTAAAGCTGAAATGTTAGAAGCTGGATTACGTAAAGCAGCTGAAAAACATGGCATTCCGCACCATATTAACCGTGCAGGCTCTATGATTGGTATTTTCTTTACAGATGAACCCGTTATTAATTACGATGCAGCAAAATCTTCAAACTTAGAATTCTTTGCGGCTTACTATCGTGAAATGGTAGAACAAGGTGTATTCTTACCGCCATCTCAATTCGAAGGTTTATTCTTATCGACAGCACATAGTGATGCAGATATTGAAGCGACGATTGCAGCAGCTGAAATTGCAATGTCAAAATTAAAAGCGTAATGTATTAGAGAAAATCGCTCTCCATAAGGGGAGCGATTTTTTTTATTCATAAAGTAAGCTTTCTGCACATAAATCTGTAATGACATATAGTTTGGGAGGGGGAAAAGAAGTGGCTGCAGATCATTCATTACGATTTTCATTAAAAGAATCTGTGTGGTTCCAAAAAGGACAGGAAGTCGAAGAACTTTTGTCAATTTCGTTAGATCCAGACGTTGAGATAGAAGAGCTTGATCATGAAGTAATCGTGAGAGGACAATTAGATTTAACGGGAGAGTATGTTGCACGAAAAGATGATTCGGCGTATTCATTAAGAGAACTATCGCCAGCAAAGTCAATTGATTATGTAGAAACAAGAGAAGATGGGGTTAATGAACTTGTACATTCCTTTCCACTTGAAATATCAATTCCGAGAAATCGAGTGAAAGTAATTGAAGAGCTATATGTATCAATCGAGGAATTTGATTATGAATTAAAGGAAAATGGTTGCTTACAATTATTAGCGGATATATCTATTACCGGTTTGTGTGATGAAGAGAGAAGCGAGGATGAAGTTGAAGAGGAAGAAACGGTGTATGCTGAGTTAGAAGAAGATTCAGCGCAAGAGGATGAAAATAGACCGGTGCCGCATGTAGAAGAACCGGCATATAAGGAGTCAGATGAGTGGGAAGATTACGCATTTGAACCGTTCCAATTAGAGGAAAGAAAAGAGCAGGAATTAGAAGAAGAGAAAATAGAAGAACATGAATTTGTGGAACGTGAAGAGGGGCAAGAAACAACGCCGCAATTTGAACTGTTCGGACGAAAAGATTTCAAGAAAGAAAAAGCGAAAAAGCAGGAAGAACAAGAAGAAGAGTACTCACAGCGAGATGAAAATGCGCTTTATTTAACAAAACTATTTACGAAAGAACCGGAAGAAGAATTTACAAAGTTAAGAATGTATTTCGTGCAAGAAGGAGATACAATTGAATCTATTGCAGACCGTTATGAAACGTCTGTACAAAATTTATACCGTGTTAATCAAACAGAAGATATATTTTTAAATACGGGGCAAATTATTTATATTCCCGTTTCAAGGGTAAAGACGAAATAAGGAAGTGAGTGTTTTCACTCACTTCCTTTCTTAGAGGCTATGTTTTGAATAGAAAGGGTTATTCGTATGGATATTGAGTTGCGAAATCACTATGAACCTATCGTGAGGCAATATAGATTGGATACGCAGCATATGGAAGAGCACGGAAATGTAATGAAAATTTATACGAATCAAGGTCCATATGCACTCAAGAAAATAGAAGGCAGAAAGTTAGAGCGGAATAACTTTCTGCATCATATTCAATATTTGAAGGAGAAAGGTTTTTCAAATTATGTACCTATATATCATGCGACGGATGGAAGTTATATTTTAAGTGACGGGACGTATAATTATTATTTAATGCCTTGGTTAGAACGTGCAGAAGGAAACGGTGAGGACAATGATCAATACCATAAAATGTTTCAGACACTTGGAACGTTGCATCAAAAAACTGTGAAGGAAGAAACGTATACGGAAGAAGATTTAGAAAAACATTATACAAGTATATCCGATCGTTGGGAAAATGATGGTGAGATGTTAGAAGAGTTTCTCGTAGAATCTGAATCAAAATGGTATATGTCCCCGTTTGAATTGCAATATTGTACGTACTATCATCATGTAATGAGAGCGCGTGAATTTGCAACGAAGCAATTAAATGAGTGGAACGATGCGATGAAAGAAAAAGAGAAAACGCGTATTACTTTTGTGCATGGTAATGTGTCACTTAATCATTTTTTATTTGACTATGAGCGGAATGGCTATTTTATTAGTTTAGAAAAATCGAAGTTTGCAACGCCTGTGCAAGATATAGTAGGTTTTTATTCACGGTCTTTAAACACATATCCAATCGCAAGAAGTGATCGGTTTGAATGGTTTCAAATGTATCAAAAAAATTTCCCTTTTACGAAAGAAGAGCAACTACTTATGTTTGCGTATATGACGTATCCATCGCAATTTATTCGGCAAATCCAGTCCTATAAGAAAAGAAGAGATAATCGCAACGAGGAAAATGAACTGCGCGGAGTAAAGAGTTTGCAACAATCGCATTGGCTCGTTAGCAATATAGAATATTTCCTGTCACAATTACAAGCTGCCCAGCAAGGGAACGGATAAAGTAAAGGCATTCCCCGCTGATGATTAGCCTTCACCAATTGGGCGTTTACGGGCACCAGGGCTCCCATCTAACTTCTTTGATTCAGCTGAGTTTTGAGGTGGAGGTCTTACTGCCCGCAAATAGCGGGGGAAAGAAGATAAGTAGAGGATTCTACTTATCTTCTTTTTTTTGCACGAAAAGCTGTAGTTTTAAATTTATCTTGACGAATAAGGTTTCGTTTTTTACACTATTGTATATAATAATTAACAATCATATAAATGCCTTGAAGGGGAAGAGTATAACATGAAACGTCTTCAGAGAGGAGAATCATTAGCTGGGAGATTCTCTAGATAGTTATGTTAGAAGGTAGCCCTGGAGCATCTTTTCTGAACGGAATAGTTCTTATTAGGAAAAGACGGATTTGTCCGTTATCAAATTAAGAGTATAAGCAAATTATGAATTTGTTTGTAAATAAAGGTGGTACCGCGATGTCCCTCGTCCTTTTTGGATGAGGGACATTTTTTATTTTAAGGAGGGAAAATAATGTCAAACACGGAAAAGAATTTACCAACTAAATATGATCATATGTCCGTTGAAGAAGGCCTTTATCAATGGTGGCTTGAAGGCAAATATTTTGAAGCAACAGGAGACGAGAAGAAACAGCCATATACAATTGTAATTCCACCTCCGAACGTAACTGGTAAGTTACACCTAGGTCATGCTTGGGATACAACTCTTCAAGATATTTTAACTCGTACGAAGCGTATGCAAGGATACGATGTGCTATGGCTTCCAGGAATGGACCATGCTGGTATCGCAACACAAGCGAAAGTAGAAGGAAAACTTCGTGAAGAAGGTATTTCACGTTACGATCTTGGCCGTGAAAAATTCCTTGAAAAAGCTTGGGAGTGGAAAGAAGAATACGCTTCTCACATTCGTCAACAATGGGGAAAAGTTGGTTTAGGACTAGACTATTCTCGTGAACGCTTCACATTAGACAAAGGTTTATCAGATGCGGTTAATAAAGTATTCGTTCAATTATACGAAAAAGGCTTAATTTACCGTGGTGAATATATCATCAACTGGGATCCAGCAACACGCACAGCTCTTTCTGATATTGAAGTAATTCATAAAGAAGTTCAAGGTGCATTCTACCATATGAACTATCCGTTAACAGATGGTTCTGGTCACATTCGTCTTGCGACAACTCGTCCAGAAACGATGCTTGGTGATACAGCAGTAGCAGTTCATCCCGAAGACGATCGTTACAAACATTTAATCGGAAAAACAGTTACACTTCCAATCGTAGGCCGTGAGATTCCGATTATTGCTGATGAGTACGTAGAAAAAGATTTCGGAACGGGCGTTGTAAAAATTACACCAGCTCATGACCCGAATGACTTTGAAGTAGGTAACCGTCATGACTTACCACGCATTTTAGTAATGAACGAAGATGGAACAATGAACGAAAAAGCTGGTAAGTATAACGGTATGGATCGTTTCGAATGCCGTAAAGAATTAGTGAAAGACTTACAAGAAGCTGGCGTATTAGTAGAAATCGAGCCACATATGCATTCAGTAGGTCATAGTGAGCGTAGCGGTGCAGTTGTTGAGCCTTATTTATCAACACAATGGTTCGTAAAAATGGCTCCACTTGCTGAAAAAGCAGTAGCGCTTCAACAAAAAGAAGAAGAAAAAGTAACGTTCGTACCAGAGCGTTTTGAAAACACATATTTACGCTGGATGGAAAATATTCATGATTGGTGTATTTCTCGTCAATTATGGTGGGGACACCGTATTCCAGCTTGGTACCATAAAGAAACTGGTGAAGTATACGTAGGTACAGAAGCACCAGCAGATATTGAAAACTGGAATCAAGATAATGACGTACTTGATACATGGTTCAGTTCAGCGTTATGGCCATTTTCAACACTTGGTTGGCCAAATGAAGATTCAGCAGACT
Organism: Bacillus sp. HMSC036E02; assembly: GCF_001836235.1. Classification (NCBI taxonomy): domain Bacteria; kingdom Bacillati; phylum Bacillota; class Bacilli; order Caryophanales; family Bacillaceae; genus Bacillus; species Bacillus sp. HMSC036E02. The sequence goes on from NZ_KV827829.1 coordinate 53,872, forward strand.
TCAAACGTTACTATTCAACAGATGCACTAGTAACGGGTTATGATATCATCTTCTTCTGGGTATCTCGTATGATTTTCCAAGGTTTAGAGTTTACAGGAGAGCGTCCATTTAAAGATGTATTAATTCACGGTTTAGTTCGTGATGAGCAAGGTCGTAAAATGAGTAAATCTCTTGGTAACGGTATTGATCCAATGGATGTTATCGAGAAGTACGGTGCAGATGCAATGCGTTTCTTCTTATCAACAGGAAGTGCACCAGGTCAAGATTTACGTTTCAGCATGGAAAAAGTAGAATCTACTTGGAACTTCATTAATAAAATTTGGAACGCATCACGTTTCGTATTAATGAACATGGATGATATGAAGTATGAAGAAATCGATTTAACTGGTGAAAAATCAGTAGCAGATAAGTGGATCTTAACTCGCTTAAACGAAACAATCGAAAGCGTAACACGTAACATGGATAAATATGAGTTCGGTGAAGCTGGTCGTTCATTATACAACTTCATTTGGGACGATTTCTGTGATTGGTATATTGAAATGGCGAAACTTCCACTATACGGTGAAGATGAAGCAGCTAAGAAAACAACTCGTTCTATTTTAGCTTACGTATTAGATCAAACAATGCGTCTATTACACCCATTCATGCCATTCGTAACAGAGAAAATTTGGCAACATTTACCGCATGAAGGCGAGTCTATTACAGTAGCTGCGTGGCCAACAGTTCGCGAAGATTTACAAGATACGGAAGCTGCGGCAGAAATGCACCTTCTAGTTGATATCATTCGCTCTGTTCGTAACATCCGTGCAGAAGTAAATACGCCAATGAGCAAAAAAGTTCAAATGCAAATTAAAGCAAAAGATGAGGCTGTACTTGCTCAACTTACGAAAAACAGCTCTTACATTGAGCGTTTCTGTAACCCAAGCGAATTAACAATTCAAACGGACTTACAAGCGCCAGAAAAAGCAATGACTGCAATCGTATCAGGTGCAGAGTTATTCTTACCGTTAGCTGATCTTATCAATCTTGATGAAGAGAGAGCTCGTCTTGAGAAAGAACTTGAGAAGTTCGATAAAGAAGTAGAACGTGTACAGAAGAAACTTTCTAACCAAGGTTTCGTAGCGAAAGCTCCTGCAGCGGTTATTGAAGGAGAGCGTGCGAAAGAGCAAGATTACCTAGAAAAACGCGAAGCAGTTCGTCAACGTCTAGCAGATCTTGAAAAGTAAAAATGTTTTTAGAGACTCACTATATTGGTGAGTCTCTTTTCTTTGCGTATAATAGAACTATGAAAGTTGTCTTTTGAAAGGGGAAAAACATACGTGATACATACATACGAAGAAGCGATAGGGTGGATCCATAGCCGATTGAAATTTGGAATTAAGCCAGGATTAGAAAGAATGAGATGGATGTTAGAAGAACTTGGAAATCCAGAGCGTCATATAAAATGTGTTCATCTTGCTGGTACAAATGGAAAAGGTTCAACGTTAACATATATGCGTTACATGTTAGAAGGCGCGAAATATAAGGTAGGAACGTTTACCTCTCCTTACATCGAATCATTTAATGAACGCATTAGTGTGAATGGAACACCAATTGCAGACGAAGAGATTACTGAACTTGTAAAGATGGTAAAACCAGTCGTGGAAAAACTAGATGAAACGGATTTAGGGGAAGCTACAGAGTTTGAAATTATTACTGTTATGGCGATTTGCTATTTCGGTAAAGTCAATTTCTGTGATGTTGTTTTATTTGAAACAGGGCTTGGTGGACGTTTTGACTCTACCAATGTTATACACCCTGTCCTCACGATTATTACGAATATCGGTCACGATCATATGCATATTTTAGGAAATACACTAGGGGAAATTGCATATGAAAAGGCGGGGATTATTAAGTCTGGCGTGCCGGTAATTACTGGTGTACAAGATGAAGAAGCTTTGCAAGTCATTCAAAATGTTGCAAAGGAAAACCATGCAAACTTATACGAACTTAGCAAGCATTTTACAGCGTTACATAAACAGTCTAATGAAGATGGGGAACAGTTTGATTTTACTTGTCCTTTTTCCGCATTTGAAGATTTGCAAATCTCAATGAAAGGGATTCATCAAGTAGGAAATGCAGCGTTAGCACTTATGGCAGTAATGTATGTAAAAACATATTTATCATTTTTAATTGAAGAAGAGGAAATAAGAACGGGATTACTGGAAGCATATTGGATTGGGCGCTTTGAAAAGTTGCAAAGTAACCCGGATATTATTATAGATGGTGCTCATAATCCAGAAGGTATCGAAAGCCTTGTGAAAACAGTAGAAGCGCATTACAAAGATAAAAATGTAATAGTGTTATTTACTGCCCTTGGTGATAAACAATTACATAACATGGTAGGCCAATTAGAAACCATTGCAGATGAAATTATTTTTACAACATTCGCCTTTGATCGTGCTATTTCTGCTGATAAGCTTGCATCATATTCACAGAAAGAATCAAAATTAGTTTTTGAAAATTGGAAAGAGGCAATTGATACAAAAGTTGAAATGATAGCAGAAAATGATGTTTTTATCATAACAGGTTCTCTTTATTTCATTTCTGAAGTACGAAAATATATTCGCGAGAAAAACTAGATAGTCTTTGCTATCTAGTTTTTTTGTTCTACAAATGAAGTCAAATGCATACATATAAGATAAATATATAGGGTTATTTGGCGAATTCCTCTGACAAATATCTCGTTTTTTTATGAAATGAATATGATATGATGCGGACAACGATAAGAGGTGAGGTGTGAGTGTATGGACAAGCAATCACGAACGATCTCAGTGAAAGTGAATGGAACAGAAGCGAAGTATGAGGAAAAAAAGAAAGATGAATTTGAATGGATGGTAGTAGAAAGTGAACGACCGAAAAATGTTGTTCCGTTTCAAAAAGCGAAATCAATGTCTGTGGAAAAATACCGAAAGAAGTGGAGTAATACATTAATTGTAATCGTTGCAACTGCAATCATTATCGGTACAGCTTTTGGAATGGGGATGCTTCATTTACTTACTGGACAAGGAACGACAGGAGGAAGTGAAGTGACAGCTTCAAGGCCGACTGGAAATGGAGAATCAAAGGTGGGTGGAACGGCAGAACAAACACCAGCACCGAAAGAAGAAAAACAAAAAGCACAGGCAGGAACGTCATTGGATCCGATGAAATTATTTTTTGTTCAAGGGGGGCTTTATTCTTCTGAAGAAAAGGGACAGGCAGCTCTTGAAGAATGGAAAGGCAATGGGGGCATTGGTGCTTTGAGACCGAGCGGTGATAAGTATGCAATAGTTGTTGGTATTGCTAGCGATGAACAGTCTATAAATCAATTAATGACTAAGTATAAAAATGATGGTGTCTCCGTTTTAAAAAAGAGCTGGGATATAACAGATAAAGCATTGCTGAAAGATGATAAAGAAGTAGGGACATTTTTAACAAAAGTGCAGCCATTATACACTCATTTAGCAAAATATGCTTCTAGCGTACAAGTTGGTGGAAAAAGCAGCCAAAAAGATATAGAAGCAATTGAAAAAGAATGGAAAAAGGTTGAAAAAGAAGGGGAAAGTATGAAACGAGAAGAAGCAAAGAAACTGTATATGTATACGTCGGTAGCTGTACAAACAGTAAAAGATGGGAAGGTGGATAAGGAATCTTTGGCGAAATTAAATCAAGTTATTATTGATGGTTTACTCTCGTATGAAAAAATTGTTTCGTAGAAAGTGAAATGATAGGATAATAAAATGAGTAAGAAAGAAGTACATGTACTTCTTTCTTTTCTTTTGAATTTAGAGCAAAGTGCTTTCTCTATGACGGGAATATAATCGTATGCAATAAAGAAGTTTTATTTTAGTTAGAGAAATTAATATTTCTTTCATTTGTGGGCAAACTATTCCTTTGATACGATTAATATAAATTGTTCTGCTTCATGTGAGAAAGGAAGGAGAAAATATGAGAAAAATAATTTTAGCTTCAGGATCACCTCGGAGGAAGGAATTACTTGAGTTAGCTAGTGTGCCATTTGAAATCGTTGTAAGTGAAGTAGAGGAAACAATTGGTGCATATTCATCGCCTTCTGATATTGTAATGTCGCTTGCCTTGCAAAAAGCATCAGCGGTGGCAGAAAATAATAGTGATCACATTGTGTTAGGTGCAGATACAATTGTTACATATGAGTCGCGTATTCTTGGTAAGCCTTCTAATGAGGATGAGGCGAAAGAGATGTTACAATTACTATCAGGGAAAACACATGAAGTGTATACAGGTGTTGCGATTATAGCAAAAGAAAAAACGGTTACTTTTTATGAGCGTACAGAAGTTACATTTTGGGAGTTAACAGAAGAGGAAATTGATACATACGTCGCGTCGAAAGAACCTCTTGATAAAGCCGGTAGTTATGGGATTCAAGGTAAAGGATCTATTTTCGTTCAAAATATTCAAGGGGACTACTATAGTGTAGTTGGCTTACCGATCGCACGCCTCGTTCGGGAATTAAAACAATTTGATATTGATGTAACCCATGCGTAAAATTGCATGGGGTTTTCTTTGAGAGAACAAATAAAGGGGTGGAGAGATGAACGGTATTCGTGATGTTGTAAGAGAAGAACAGCCACGGGAGCGTTTATTGTTAGAAGGTGCTGGAAGTTTATCCAATCGAGAGCTTCTCGCAGTGTTACTCAGAACAGGTTCTAAAGAAGAAACAGTTTTAAAGTTGTCAGATAAAATTTTACACCAATTTGATGGCTTACGTATGTTGAAAGATGCAACATTAGAAGAGCTAATTAGTATACATGGTATTGGGATTTCAAAGGCATCGCAACTTATGGCAGCCTTTGAACTAGGCAGAAGAATGGTACGTTTAGAATATCAAAATAGATATAGTATTCGAAGTCCAGAAGATTGTGCGAAATACATGATGGAAGAAATGCGTTTTTTACAACAAGAGCATTTTGTTTGTTTATATTTAAATACAAAAAATCAAGTTATACATAGGCAAACGATCTTTATTGGAAGTTTAAACACGTCAATTGTACACCCGAGGGAAGTTTTTAAAGAAGCCTTCCGTCGTGCAGCAGCCTCTATCATATGTCTTCATAACCATCCCTCAGGAGATCCCACGCCGAGCCGTGAAGATATTGAAGTAACAAAACGCTTAGTAGAATGCGGCCAGATTATCGGAATTGAAGTGCTTGATCATATTATAATAGGTGACCATAAATTCGTGAGTTTAAAGGAAAAAGGTCATATTTAAGACTATGCTTTTTACTTATTTTGTTTTATAATGTGATTTATGAGTTTTTTGTAGAAATTTATCTACAAAAAGGATAAAGATATAAAAAACGTACTGTTTTTATAATATAAATTAAGAAAAAATGAGTCCGTGAAAACAAGAAAGGAAGATAAATAATATGTTTGGATTTGGTGGATTTACTCGCGATCTTGGAATAGACTTAGGAACTGCGAACACGCTTGTATATGTAAAAGGAAAAGGTGTAGTTTTACGTGAACCTTCAGTAGTGGCGTTACAAACTGATACGAAACAAATCGTTGCTGTAGGTAGCGACGCAAAACAAATGATTGGTCGTACACCAGGGAACGTTGTGGCACTTCGCCCGATGAAAGACGGTGTAATTGCTGATTACGAAACAACCGCAACAATGATGAAATATTACATTCAACAAGCTCAAAAATCAAACGGTTTCTTCTCACGTAAGCCGTATGTAATGGTATGTGTACCATCTGGTATTACAGCTGTAGAAAGACGTGCAGTAATCGATGCGACTCGTCAAGCGGGTGCTCGTGATGCTTATCCTATCGAAGAGCCATTTGCAGCAGCAATTGGTGCAAACTTACCTGTTTGGGAACCAACTGGTAGTATGGTTGTTGATATCGGTGGTGGTACAACAGAAGTTGCAATTATTTCTCTAGGTGGTATTGTAACAAGCCAGTCAGTCCGTGTTGCTGGTGATGATATGGACGATTCAATCATTCAGTACATTAAGAAAAGCTATAACTTAATGATCGGTGAAAGAACAGCTGAAGCATTAAAATTAGAAATTGGTTCTGCAGGCGAGCCCGAAGGTATCGAGCCTATGGAAATTCGCGGTCGTGATTTAGTAAGTGGTTTACCAAAAACAGTACTAATTCAGCCAGAAGAAATTGCAGATGCATTAAAAGATACAGTAGATGCGATTGTAGAATCAGTTAAAAATACGTTAGAAAAAACTCCACCTGAATTAGCGGCTGATATTATGGACCGCGGTATCGTATTAACAGGTGGCGGGGCATTACTACGTAATTTAGATAAAGTAATTAGTGAAGAAACGAAAATGCCAGTTCTTGTTGCAGAAGATCCATTAGATTGCGTAGCAATTGGAACAGGTAAAGCATTAGACAATATCGATCTTTTCAAAACTGCTGCTCGATAATATTGCAAAATAAAAATCAGTGAAATTAAGAGGGTGTGAACGTGCCACAGTTTTTCTTAAACAAAAGATTAATTGTTTTGTTGGTTAGTATTATTCTTCTCGTGGCATTGATTGGAATCTCATTGAAAGAACGGAACAGTTTAACATGGCCAGAGCAGTTTGTTAAAGATACTGTCGGTGTTGTAGAACGTGTATTCCAAAAGCCAGCGAAATACGTAGCTGGATTCTTCGAAAATGTAGAGGATGTAAAGCGCACGTATGAAGAGAATAAAGAATTAAAAGCAAAATTAGATAATTATGCAGGTCTATCAGGGAAAGTAAAACAATTAGAAGATGATAACAAGAAGCTACAAGAGCTAACTGGTAAAAAAGAGTTAAATAGCGGGTATACTGAAATTCCAGCTACTGTTGTTTCTCGTAATCCAGATAAATGGTACGATTTAATTGGAATTGATAAAGGGGCACAGCAAGGAATTAAAAAAGATATGGCTGTAGTAACTTCACAAGGGTTAGTTGGAAGAGTGAAAAGTGTATCTCAGTTTACATCATCAGTAGAATTACTAAGTTCTATGAGCCGAACAAATCGCGTTTCTGCCATTGTACAAGGGCAAGAGAAAATCTTTGGATTGATTGAAGGTTATGACAAAGAAAAGCAATTACTTCTTTTCACAAAGATTGGCTCTGATGCACCGGTAGAGAAAGATCAACTAGTTGTAACATCTGGACTGGGTGATATTTTCCCGAAAGGTCTTGTAATTGGAAAAATCGTTGAAGTTCAGCCGGATGCATATGGCTTAACAAAAACAGCTTATGTAAAACCTGCCGCTGATTTAAATGACGTAGAGCATATTACGGTTGCTAAACGTGCAACACCTTCAGCGCCATTAGAATAGGAGGAGAAGAAGAGATGATGAAGATATTAAAAAGAGCAGCTCTTCCTCTTTTGCTCCTTTTTGTGTTTCTATTTGAAAATATGTTTGCTACTGTTGTTCCAACGGATGTGTTTTGGAAAGACAGCATAGCAGCACCGCATTTCTTTATAATCGTATTATGTTTTATTACAGTGTATTATAGTCCGGTCCAAGGGATTTATTACGGACTATTATTTGGCTTCTTATTTGATACCGTATACACAGAACTTGTCGGGATATATATTTTTGCTTATCCGATTTTAGCTTATTTAGTATATAGTGTGATGAAAGTACTACAATTGAATTTATTTATTGTTGTTTCTATCATATTAGCTAGTGTTGTAGCACTAGAGTATTATGTGTATGGATTCTTAACTTTATTAGGACGTACTCATATGCCAGCGTATGTCTTTTTCACAGATCGTCTCCTTTCTACTTTATTGTTAAATGCTATTTTCTTATTGATAGTTTGTTTCCCACTGAGACGATATATAGTGCGTCTTTCAAAAGCGATGGAAGAAAAAGAAAAAAGGATTTTCTAATTTTATGTCGAATTGAATCGGTGGGGTGAACTTTAGTGGAAGAAAAAAAGCAACAAAATGTAACGATAAAAGGGACAAAAGATGGGATAACGCTTCATTTAGATGATTGTTGTTCATTCTCAGAATTATTGGTGGAATTAGACGAAAAACTTTCTACACATTACTACGATGGTGATGGACGCTCTCTAATTGAAGTGCATGTGAAAGTAGGAAATCGTTATTTAACAGAAGTCCAACAAGAAGAGATTCGTACGTTAATTCGTAATAAAAAGAATCTTGTTGTGGATTCAATTGAAAGTGATGTTATCACTAAAGCAGAAGCAATAGCTTGGAAAGAAGAAACAGAAATTGTCCCTATTTCCAAAATTGTTCGCTCTGGACAAGTTTTACATGTAAAAGGAAATTTGTTGTTAATTGGAGATGTTAATCCAGGCGGAACGGTTATCGCTGGGGGGAATATTTTTGTCGTAGGATCATTAAGAGGAATTGCACATGCTGGGTATTATGGGGATTCGGATGCTGTAATCGCTGCATCTGTTATGAACCCGATGCAACTTCGAATTAGTGATGTGGCAATGCGGGCTCCGGAAGAGAAAGAAGACGGAGCGGAGGCGGCAGAATGTGCGTATATTAATGAGAACAATCACATTGTTGTCGATCGCCTGCAACTTCTCACTCATCTTAGACCTAATTTAACAAAGTTAGAAAGGGGAATTGTATAGCTGTGGGAGAGGCAATAGTAATTACATCTGGAAAAGGCGGAGTAGGTAAAACTACTACATCTGCGAACATTGGTACGGCCCTAGCGTTATCTGGAAAGAAAGTGTGCTTAATTGACACAGATATCGGTCTTCGAAATTTAGACGTAGTAATGGGGCTGGAAAATCGTATTGTATTTGATCTTGTTGATGTCGTTGAAGGGCGTTGCCGTTTACCTCAGGCTCTTATTAAAGACAAACGTTTTGATGATCTTTATTTATTACCTGCAGCACAAACGAGTGATAAATCAGCGGTAACACCTGAACAAATGGATGAATTAATACAAGTATTACGTCAAGATTATGATTACATATTAATCGATTGTCCTGCGGGGATTGAGCAGGGATTTAAAAATGCGGTAGCTGGTGCGGATAAAGCAATCGTTGTTACGACTCCAGAAGTATCCTCAATGCGCGATGCGGATCGTATTATTGGGCTTTTAGAAAAAGAGGATATTGAACCACCGAAACTTGTTATTAACCGTGTACGTAGTCATATGCTTCATGAACAGGATATGTTAGATGTTGATGAAATTGTACGTACATTGTCAATCGAGCTTCTTGGTGTTGTCGAAGATGACGATGAAGTTATTCGAGCTACAAATACAGGTGAACCTGTGGCGTTGCAACCAAGCGGAAAAGCAGCGTTGGCTTATCGTAATATTGCAAGACGCTTGTTAGGTGAGAATGTACCATTACAAGCATTTGAACAAGAAAAGGTATCGGTATTTGCAAAGGTGAAAAACTTCTTTGGAATCCGTTAAGAGCACTTCGCACATATGCGAGGTGCTTTCTTTTTTCTTCACACGAATATCTTTCTTTCTTAGCTCATACATATGTACAAACTGTATACAACTGTTTCTAATGAAATTAGCTTAACGAAAGAAAGGAGACAGTATGAAGAATAGACGCGTAGAAGAAATTAAAAAGCGGATTGCAAAAAGGAAGGCCGAGCAAGAAAGGATGGAGGAAGAGCAGTATTTTAACGGAGGGAATTTTGATAGTGAAGCGGTATTTATTGAAGATGGAGAAAAGGAAATGCATCCTTTATTTCGAAAGGAAGTCTTTTTCTTCAAAGTTTTATTATCAGCAATATTAGTTCTTTCGGTTGCTATTTTATATAAGAATGCTCCTTCTTCATTCAATGGAGCTAAAGCTGTTACAGAAAAAGTGATGAAAGAGGAATTTCAGTTTGCTACTGTAGCGAAATGGTACGAAAAGCAATTTGGAAAACCGCTCGTATTCTATTCGCCGAACGAGAAAAAAGAAGGAAGTATTCAGCAAAAAGATTATGCAATTCCTGCTTCTGGAAAGGTAATGCAAGGGTTTCAAAAAAATGGCCAAGGTGTATTTGTCCAAACAGCTACAAATGCAAAAGTGGAGTCAGTAAATGAAGGGTTAGTTGTTTTTGCAGGCAAGAAAGAGGAACTTGGAAATACAGTTCAAATTCAACATGCAGATGGTACGGAGTCATGGTATGCAAACTTAAACGATATGTCAGTGAAATTATATGATTACGTTTCAAAGAAACAAAAAATTGGAACGGTGAGTAATGATACAAATGATAAAAATGGAAAGTTTTATTTCGCGATAAAAAAGAATGAAAAATTTATTGATCCGATCCAGGTGATATCATTTGATTAAATATAGGGACGTTTTAACGAAAATTTCCGTGCATCCATTATTTTGGGTTATTATTGTCATTGGTATTTTTACTGCGCGTTTTAAAGAGTTACTACTGTTATTTTGTATTGTTCTTATTCATGAACTTGGGCATGCTTTTGCAGCAGCACACTATAATTGGCGTATAAAAAGAATTCAGCTTTTGCCGTTTGGTGGCGTTGCCGAGCTTGAGGAACATGGTAATAAGTCATTGAAAGAGGAACTTGTTGTCGTAATTGCAGGACCGATTCAACATGTTTGGATGATGCTGGTAGGTTACATGTTGTTCGAAGCCGGTTGGCTGAATACAGATTTATATTATTTCTTTATGTGGAATAATATAATTATTTTAGCATTTAATTTACTCCCTATTTGGCCGTTAGATGGCGGGAAAGTATTGTTTAATGTATTATCATATCGTTTCCCTTATTTACAAGCACATGAAAAGATGATGCAATTGTCATGTGTTTTTTTTGGTGTAATATTAGGATGGCAGTTACTCTGGAATAGTAACAATATTATGATGTGGGTACTACTCATATTTTTAGCAGTGTCATTATATCAAGAGTGGAAACAAAGACGGTATGCATTTATGCGTTTTTTATTAGAACGTTATTATGGAAACAAAAGAGGAATCGAAAAGATTGCACCTATTGAAGTGCAAACGGAAGATCGTTTATATACGATCTTCACAAAATTTCGTAGAGGATATAAGCATTCTATTATCGTCCGTGGAAAATATAAAGAGCATTACACATTGGATGAAAATGAATTGCTCTATGCATATTTTACTGAAAAACGAACAACTTCATCAGTTGAAGAATTAATCGGTTAGTGTTGACGATAGCACTAACCTTTTATTATTGTAAAAGCAAAGAAGATTATAAAGTGAGGAAATAATTTTGAAAACGTTATATGTGAATTACGCTGGTTCGGAAAAGCGGGTTGCAATTGAAGAGAAGAAAAAAATTGTTGAGTTTTTATGGAAACGTAATGAAGAGCAAGAGATTGTTGGGCATATTTATGTTGGACGTGTCGTAAGAACAATTGCTGGAATGAATGCAGCTTTTGTAAACATCGGTTTAGAAAAACATGCTTACCTTTCATACGATGATGTACCATCTTCTTATCGTATACATGAAGGGCAAGCGATACTCGTACAAGTTGTAAAAGAGGCAATTGATACGAAAGGGCCTAAATTGACAGCGAATATAGAATTTACCGGGAAATATGTCGTTTATATGCCGTTTGATGAGATGCGCGCTGTTTCTCGAAAAATAAAAAATAATAAAAGAAGACAACAATTACTCCAAATTGAAATAGAGGGAACGGGGGGATACATTTTCCGTTCTGCTTCTGAAAAAGGAGCAATTGAAGAAATACAAGCTGAAATGCAAGAGTTACAACAGTTGTATGAAGAGTTAAAAAGAAAAGAGGGCCAAGGAAAGGCGCCGTTATTACTTCATCGACCGGCGACCTTTTTAGATCGTGTATTTCAAGAGAATCCAATTGAAACCATTGAAAAAGTAGTTGTAGATACAAGAAGTATAGTAAAAGAATTAGAAGACAAAGTTGGAAAAGAAAAAGTATCTTTTTATAATGAAAAGTCTTCGATGTTTAACCATTTTGGAATAGAGCGTGAAATTGAGAAAGCACTTCAAAAAATTGTGTGGCTTCCAAATGGTGCTTATTTAATTGTAGAACAAATGGAGACGATGACTGTAATTGATGTGAATACGGGCAAGTTTACGGGAAAACAAAATTTACAAGATACAGTACTTCGCACAAATGAGATGGCAGCTGAAGAAATTGCACGCCAATTAAGACTTCGTGATATTGGTGGTATGATATTAATTGATTTTATTAATATGAAAAAAAGAGAAGATAAAGAAAAGGTAAGAGAATGTCTTATAGCTGCTATGCAAGATGACCGCACATATACAAGGGTGCTCGGCTTTACGGAGCTAGGGATTTTGGAAATGACACGTAAACGTAAAAAGCATTCTTTACGGGACGTATTATTAAAAGAGTGTGTACCTTGCAAAGCGACGGGTTATGTGATGTCGCATGAAACAATTGCGTATGAGTTAGAGAGAGAACTAATCACATATGGCAATATAGAAGATGAAGCGGTATTAATCGCTGCGCCTAAAGAACTGCAAAAACAGTTTTTGCAAAAAGAATTACAAAAAAATATTCCATTTGAAATTTATTTCAAAGATGATAATATCGAAAAGTATGCTATCGTTCGTTTTGGAAGTAAAAAAGAAATTGTAGAGCGGAAAAAATAGTTAGCAGAACATTTATTGACAACCGTCTATGATTCATGATAACATCTTTATGTTATAGTTTATAGCACCTAAACGGCTATATGCTACAACCGCACAAGACAGGTTCCCTAAAGGCATTTATGTCTACCTCGTTTTTGGCGAGTCTTAGTAATTAAGAGGAGGTGCAAGTATGTACGCAATTATCGAAACAGGTGGAAAACAAATTAAAGTTGAAGCTGGTCAAGCAATCTACATTGAAAAATTAGATGTTGAAGCTGGTGAAACTGTTACTTTTGACAAAGTTCTTTTCGTTGGTGGCGAAAACGTTAAAGTTGGTAGCCCAGTTGTAGAAGGTGCAACAGTTACTGCGAAAGTTGAAAAACAAGGTCGCGCTAAGAAAATTATCGTTTTCAAATACAAAGCGAAAAAGAACAATCGTAAGAAACAAGGTCATCGTCAACCTTACACTAAGCTAGTTGTTGAAGCTATCAACGCTTAATTCTGGTTAACATGATTAAAATTACGATAAGTCGCACGAAATTAGGAAGTATCCAATCATTTAAAATGACTGGACATGCCGATTATGCGCCACATGGACAAGACCTTGTCTGTGCTGGAACTACAGCGGTTGTGTTTGGTTCTATAAATGCAGTGGAAGAACTTTGTAATGTGCAAGCAACTATTGAACTCGGAAGTGATGGCGGATTCTTAACGTATGAATTGCCTAATGATTTAGACGTTCATACAGCAGAAAAAGCACAAACACTTTTAGAAGGATTAGTTGTTTCGCTTAAGACGATCGAACTTGATTACGGAAAGTATATCCGTTTAATAGAAAAAGTGCAGGAGGTGTAACGTATGTTAAGATTAGATCTTCAGTTTTTCGCATCTAAGAAAGGTGTAGGTAGTACAAAGAACGGTCGTGACTCTCAGTCAAAACGTCTTGGTGCTAAACGCGCAGATGGTCAAACGGTTACAGGTGGTTCAATTCTTTACCGTCAACGCGGTACAAAAATTTATCCAGGTGTTAACGTTGGTCGTGGTGGCGATGACACTTTATACGCGAAAGTTGACGGCGTAGTACGCTTTGAGCGTCTTGGTCGTGACCGCAAACAAGTGAGCGTATATCCTGTTGCTCAAGAAGCATAAGAACTCACGGAAAACTCTAACCTGAGTGCAGGTTAGAGTTTTTCTATATTAAGGGGTATCTAAATGAATGAAAAATGGACAATTATAGATGCATTGCGCCACTCAAGACATGATTGGCTCAATCGTATGCAGATGGTGAAAGGAAACCTTTCCCTTGGAAAAGTGGAAGAAATTCATAGTCTCATCGATCGTTTTGTCCAAGAAGCGAGACAAGAATCCAATCTGATGGGGCTATCAATGCCTTTATTTTCAGAGTGGATTTTAACATATAATTGGAAACAGCAGCCGTGCTTATTGGAGTACGAAGTATTAGGGAAATTACATAACTTATCTCACTTAGATGAGACTGTATGTACATGGACGAATCAATTTTTCTCGATGCTTCAGCATAGTTTAGACGTATATGTTGAAAATTATGTTTGTATCACAATTGAATGTGACGCGGATAATGCTCGTTTCTTTTTTGATTTTCGTGGTAAGCTAACGAGTGTAGAAGAACTACAGAATTGGCTTGCGACCCAAAACAATAAATGGTATTCCATTTCTTATACAGTGCGAGACGAAGAAGTCTCAGTTATATTACAACCAATTGAAAAAAGTGTGGTGAAATAATGTTTGTAGATCAGGTCAAGATATATGTAAAAGGCGGCGACGGTGGTAACGGTATGGTTGCGTATCGTCGTGAGAAGTATGTACCAAAAGGTGGCCCAGCAGGTGGCGACGGCGGTAAAGGTGCAGATGTTGTTTTCGTAGTTGAGGAAGGCTTACGTACATTAATGGACTTCCGCTACCAACGTCATTTCAAAGCTGATCGCGGTCAGCACGGAATGAGTAAAGGTCAGCACGGACGTAAATCTGAAGATTTACTTGTAAAGGTTCCACCAGGAACAGTAGTAAAAGATGAAAAAACTGGTCAAATTCTTGCCGATTTAGTAACACATGGACAAACTGCTGTAATTGCAAAAGGTGGCCGCGGTGGCCGTGGTAACTCACGTTTTGCAACAGCTACGAACCCAGCGCCAGAAATCGCTGAGAACGGGGAACCAGGTCAAGAGCGTGATGTTATTCTAGAACTTAAAGTACTAGCAGACGTTGGACTTGTTGGATTCCCAAGTGTAGGTAAATCTACATTATTATCTGTTGTATCATCAGCGCGTCCGAAAATTGCAGAGTATCACTTCACAACAATCGTTCCAAATCTTGGTGTTGTTGAAACTGGTGATAACCGCAGCTTCGTTATGGCTGACCTTCCAGGACTAATTGAAGGCGCACATGCTGGCGTCGGACTTGGACACCAATTCTTACGTCATATTGAGCGTACACGTGTAATCGTGCATGTTATTGATATGTCTGGTTTAGAAGGCCGTGATCCATATGAAGATTACGTAACGATTAATAATGAATTAAAAGAATACAATCTTCGCTTAACTGAGCGTCCACAAGTTGTTGTTGCAAACAAAATGGATATGCCAGATGCAGAAGAAAACTTACAAGCATTTAAAGAGAAAGTGGGAGACGAAGTAAAAATCTTCCCAATCTCAGCTGTAACAAGACAAGGTGTTCGTGACTTACTGTTTGAAGTAGCGAACTTAATAGAAACAACACCAGAATTCCCAATACATGAAGTTGCGGATGAGTCTGATACAAGTGTAATGTACAAATTTGATACTGAAGGTGTTAAATTTGAAATTACACGTGAAAGTGATGGCACGTTTGTTATCTCTGGTTACGATATTGAGAAGACATTCAAAATGACAGACTTCTCACGTGATGAATCTATACGTCGTTTCGCTCGTCAAATGCGCGGAATGGGTATTGATGAAGCGCTTCGTGCACGTGGTGCGAAAGACGGAGATATTGTAAAAATTCTTGAATATGAATTTGAATTTATCGATTAAGACTGCCGAAATACGGCAGTCTTTTTTTATATCGTAAAAATCGGATTTATATAGGAAAAAATCCCCACTAATTAAATTTTCAATTTATAATAAAAAGGGGAGTGGTTTTAGAAGAATTTTTTTATGGGGAGAAAATGAACATGTATAAAATATTAATTGTAGAAGATGATGAGAAAATCGCGGGAATATTAGAAGAGCATTTAGAAAGATATGGCTATCAATCATTTAGAGCAAGTGATTTACGTCAAATAAAAGATGAGTTTGTAAAAGTGAATCCTCATCTCGTGTTACTTGATATTAATTTACCGTACTTTGACGGTTTTTATTGGTGTCGTCAAATTCGTACTGTATCGAATGCACCAATTATTTTTGTTTCTGCAAGAACAGGAGAAATGGATCAAGTAATGGCGATTGAAAATGGCGGCGATGATTATATTACGAAGCCATTCCATTTAGATATCGTAATGGCAAAGGTGAAGAGTGCACTTCGCCGTGGTTACGGAGAGTATGCTTCTGCCGCTGAGAGTGATTGTTTAGGTGTAAATGGACTGTTGTTATTCCCGTCTCAGCATATTGTTGAGTGGCAAGGACAACAAACTGAACTGACAAAAAATGAGTTTTACTTATTAGAGTGTTTAATGAAACAGGTGAATCAATATGTAACGCGTGAAGAACTGTTAGAAGCTCTATGGGATGAAGTAGCATTTGTGGATGATAATACATTAACCGTAAATGTAAAGCGTGTAAGGAAGAAACTAGAGGAGTTAGGCATTAAAAATGCAATTGTAACGAAACGTGGATATGGTTATGCGCTTTTTACGGAGTGGGGCGAAGGGCATGAAGGTTAAAAATTACCTTATGGACCGCTTTTCTTTAATTCTTTCTTATATTGTTAGCCTTTGTTTATTTGGGCTCGTTTTACAGCTGCAAAGTCTTTTAGAAAAGAAATCCATTGATTGGAGTACGTGGTTATATGGACTTTTATTAGGAACAGTTGTGTTTACTGTATACCTCATTTACGATTACCGAAAACGGAGTGTGTTTTTAAAGAGGATCGAAAAGTATGTTACTGGTGGAAATACATTACATGACTCTTTACTTATTGATGAATCTTATACATCAGAGCAAGAAATGGTCGTTGAATCTTTTACGTTATTAAGACAGCAATATATGAATGAAGTTCATAAACAGCATGCGAAAGAGCAACAGCAAATGATATTTATGAACCAATGGATTCACCAAATGAAAACACCAGTATCTGTTATTGAATTATTGCTGCAAAAGTTTGGCAAAGAGCATCGTGAGGCAAGGGCAACAGTTGAAAGTATTCGTGAAGAAAATAACCGTATACTAAATGGTTTAGATTTAGCGTTACATATGGCAAGACTAGAGCAGTTTGCGAAAGATTATAAGGTAGAAGTAGTAAATGTTATAGATGTCGTGCGAGGGATTATTAATGAAAATCGGAAATCCTTTATTCAATCGTCTGTATTTCCGAAAGTGATGTTTGAAGAAGATACTTGTATGGTTGCATCTGATAGAAAATGGCTGAGTATTGCTATAGGTCAAATTGTTGTAAACGCAATCAAGTATACAAAAATTTCAGCGGCAGAGAAAAAAGAAATTCAATTTCAAATTGAAGAGAAAAATCAAAAGGTGTTATTACATATTAAGGACAATGGAATTGGTATTCCAGAGCAAGACGTAAAGCGCATATTTGATCCATTTTTTACGGGAATAAATGGACGTAAAACGAGAGAAGCGACTGGGATGGGCTTATATATTACGAAGGAAATTTGCGATAATTTACATCATGGAATGTATGTCCAATCGGCTGAAGGAGAAGGGACAACATTCACGTTCCAATTTGCAAAAGATGAAGAATATCATACATTGATGAGAAAAATGACAAAACTGTAAGATAACAAAACGTTTTGTAAGGGAAATCACTCGTTTCTTTTTCTTATTTTTCTTATAGTAAATGTAAGAAGAAAACACGTAGGGGGATTAGAAATGAGTGTTCTTGAAGTAAAAGGATTAACGAAGGTGTACCAATCAAAAGGTTCAATAGCGACGACTGCTTTAAACGATATAAATTTTAAAATAGAAGAAGGCGAATTTGTAGGGATTATGGGTCCTTCAGGAAGTGGGAAAACGACGCTTTTAAATTTATTAGCAACAATTGATAAGCAAACTTCAGGTCATGTGCTTGTAAATGGTGAAGAAATTAATCAAATGCGTGCTGCAAAATTAGCGGAGTTTCGCCGTACACATTTAGGGTTCATCTTCCAAGATTTTAATTTACTTGATACGTTATCCATTAAAGAAAACATTATTTTACCACTTGTAATGGCGAAGAAATCTGTAAATGAAATTGATGCGAAAGTACTGGAAATTGCGAAGTTTTTAAACATCGAAGAAATTTTAAATAAAAAAGTATACGAAGTATCTGGGGGACAACAACAACGTGCAGCAGCAGCGAGAGCAATCATTCATGAACCGACGTTAATTTTAGCAGATGAGCCAACTGGAAACTTAGACTCGAAGTCAGCAAAATCGCTAATGGGCGCTCTGCAAGATTTACACGAGCAAAAGAAAGTAACGATTGCAATGGTTACGCACGATCCAGTAGCGGCTAGTTATTGTGAACGTATCCTTTTCATACGCGATGGAGAAATTTTCTCGGAAATACATAAAGGAAGAACGAAACAAGCCTTTTTCCAAGAAATTCTGGACGTACTTGCGATGCTAGGAGGAGAATATCATGAACTTTCGCCAGCTCGCGCTTAATAACGTAAAAGGAAATTGGCGTAACTATAAAGCGTTTCTTATAAGTAGTTGTTTATCAATTGTCGTATTTTTCATGTATGCTTCTTTTATTTATCATCCAGATGTCGTAAGCGGTAATATTAGTATGAGAAAGATGATCACAAAAGGATTAGAATCGATGAATTATATTGTGGTCATCTTTTCGGCACTCTTTATTTTATATGCAAATTCAACGTTTTTACGAGCAAGAAAAAAAGAGTTTGGTCTACTAACATTAATAGGCGGAACGAAATCGCAGCTCGGCCGAATGATTATATTAGAGCAACTGATGTTAGGTAGTATTGCAATTGTAGTTGGTATTGGGGTTGGGATGCTTTGTTCAAAATTATTTTTCCAAGCGTTAAGCGTATTATTAAAAATAGATAAGACACTTCCACTTGTTTGGAATAGTAAAGCAGTTCTTATTACAGCTGGTGTATACTTTATTCTATTTTTAATCCTATCATTGTTTAGTGTTTGGACAGTAGGACGCTTGCAAATTATTGATTTATTAAGAGAGGCAAGAAAGCAAAAAGTAGAGCCGTTTGCATTTACATGGTTATGTGTAGTTGGTATAGGATGTATTATTGTTGCATATGTACTTAGCTTCCAAGTAACGTTTCTGAATTTCCTCATCCTCTTTTTACCGGTGGTAGGACTGACAATTGGCGGAACGTATTTACTATTTACACAAGGTAGTACAGTTGTATTAAAAGCATTACAAAAAAGAAAGCAATCTTTTTATACGTACCCAAATATGTTCGTCCTTAGCAACCTTATTTATAAAATGAAAGATAATGCTCGTTTTCTATTTGTAATTTCTATCATTACGGCGGTAGTATCTTCAGCGGTGGGTACACTGTACGTATATTTTGAAAATATGAGTGCGAAAACGGTAGAACTTACACCACATGCTATTTCATATGAGGAAAAGGGGTTAAATACGCATAACCTTATTAATGAAGAAAAGGTACAGGAGCTTGTGAAGAGACACGGGTTTGAAGATGCGCGAAAAGTAACATACGTTAAACTACCGGCAACACAGAAAATAACGTTGTTTAATAGTGAACATGAAGTACCGATGACGATTATTTCAGAAAAAGAATATAATGCAGAAGTGCGCAAACAAAAGAGAGAGCAACCTACAGAAGTTCATAATGCACCAGGTAGTGCAACGATGGTTATGGTTGATATGTCAAATGAACTGATGAAGATAGATCGTACGAAACCGTATGAATTTATAATTGACGGACAAAAGCAGTCTGTTCAATTAAATGCCCCAACGCAGTATTCTGTTTTTAATGATAGTGAATATCTCATTGTAAATGATCAAGATTTTGAGAAATATGCAACACTCGTACCAGATGAAGAAAAGACAAAATATTATGGTTATTATATTGAGGATTGGAAAAGTACAGAAGATCTTGTATTAGATTTGAAAAATGAAATTGCACCAGAAAAGCAAGGGGAATTGAGAAATTCAGTGTTTGCGTATAAGGATATAAGAGAAGGTGGAGCAATTACAATGTTCATCGGTTTCTTCGTAGCGGTACTGTTCTTCTTCTTCGCTTGTAGTATGACATACTTTAAATGGTTTAACGATAAAGAACAAGATCGTATTCAATTTAAATCGTTAAAGAGAATTGGTATGACAGATAAAGAAATTCGCAAAATTGCGATTCGACAAATGGGAGTTATCTTCTTTATCCCAATTTTAATCGGTTCCATTCATAGTGGATTTGCTCTTCATACGTTAGGGAAAATGCTTTATATTAATTTATGGAAATCAGGTGCGCTTGTAATTGGAGCATACATTTTAGCTTCTGCCATTTACTTTATGATCGCGCAAAGAGGATATTTAAAACACGTAAAAAGCTAGGGGAACCTCTAGCTTTTTGCCTATGTAGTAAGTTACAGGAGGACGATAGATGAACATTCGGCAACTAGCGCTGCAAAATATAAAAGGAAATTGGCGTAATTATAAAGTGTTTTTCTTAAGTAGTTGTTTTGCAATATTTGCTTCTTACGCATATATGTCTGTCATTGTGCATCCATATATGCAAGAGACGATGTGGT
This sequence comes from Bacillus sp. HMSC036E02, assembly GCF_001836235.1. NCBI lineage: Bacteria > Bacillati > Bacillota > Bacilli > Caryophanales > Bacillaceae > Bacillus > Bacillus sp. HMSC036E02. The sequence goes on from NZ_KV827829.1 coordinate 74,392, forward strand.
ATCAAAACGTACGCTGGGGACTTATTATATGTAATGTTATAATCATTTCTTTTTTCGTCATATTTATTTTGTACTCTACTTCTATTTTCATAGAAGCACGTAAGAAAGAATTAGGGTTATATATGTTAATGGGAGCAACGAAGTCTAACGTAATAGGAGTGATTATGACCGAGCAAATTTTAATCGGGGTCTTCGCGAATATTTTCGGTATTGGGCTTGGTATGATATTTTTAAAACTCTTTTTTATGGTATTTAGTATGTTACTGGGGCTTCCGAAAGAACTCCCTGTCATATTTGACGTAAGGGCGATTGGTGTAACATTTATTACATATATGGTCGTTTTTATTTTGTTATCTTTTATAAGTGCTTTACGTATATGGAATATAAAAATCATTCGGTTATTGAAAGAATTTCGAACAGATAAAAAAGAGAAGAAAACATCAAAGTGGCTCTGTTTATTCGGTTTTGCTTGTTTAGTGGGCGGGTATGCATTGGCGCTACAAGTGACGATGGCTACGATAGCGATATACTTTTTCCCTGTGTCTATACTTGTCTTTTTTGGAACGTACTTTTCTTTTACACATGGAGCTACCCAAATGTTAGAAATAATAAAGCGAAATAAAAAGATTATGTATACATATCCGTATTTATTTATAGTGAATCAATTGTCACATCGAATGAAGGAAAATGGTCGCTTTTTCTTTCTGATGTCTATGGCAACGACGTTTGTAGTTACAGCAACAGGTACGGTGTTCTTATATTTTTCTAGCATGCAAGATATGTGGCGAACTGGAGGGGTACACTCGTTTTCGTACATAGAAAAAGGTATTTCTACTCATGAAGTCTTTGAGGAAGGTGCGGTTGAAAAATTACTGCATCAATATGGGTATGACGATTTTCAATATATGAGTTTTGTTGGAGTGTATGCATCCTTTCAGTCTAGTAAAGGAGAAACAACAATAGTACCGCTTATAAAAGAAAGTGAATATAACCAAGAAGCAAGGAAACAAAAACAGAAAACGTATCGTCCTAAAAAAGGTACAGTGACACTCGTTTATTATAATAAATACAATAATTCGAATGTATATAATCAAAAAGAGATTCAATTGCAAGTAATGAATCAACCATATCAATTCGTATTTAACGGTCAGAAAGAAGGGGTTCAATTTAACCATCACCCTTCGTACATTAATGGTCTGTTCTTTGTTATGAATGATGAAGATTTTGATAGTATAGCAAATCAGGTTCCTGATTCTGAAACAATGATATATAGAGGCTACACATTACCAAATATCGAAAAGACGAAGAAATTAAATGAAGATTTACGGAAACACATGAAACAAGATAATAATAATGCATTTCGAAGCAATATGGAGTTGTATGTAAATATGAAAGAAGGCGGTGATATTACTCTATTTGTAGGCTCATTTATTAGTATATTATTCTTTCTTACTTCATGTAGTATCGTGTATTTTAAATGGTTCCATAATATTGCATCGGACCGAAAGCAGTATGGTGCACTCTCTAAACTTGGAATGACGAAGGAAGAAGTATGGAAAATTTCTCGTTGGCAATTATGTATGCTATTTTTTGCGCCAATTATAGTAGGGAGTATGCATAGTGCAGTTGCGTTATATACGTTTCATAATACGCTTTTTATGGATGGATCATTAAGAAAAGTAGGTTTGTTCATTCTGTTTTATATCGCAGCATGTATCATTTATTTCTTCTTCGCTCAAAGAGAATATAAGAAACATTTAGACTAGCGAATGCTAGTCTTTTTTAAATATTCTAAATTTACATAGAAGAATATAAAAAAGTATGGTATAACAGTAAGAAAATGAAAAAGAGGGGAAAAGACGATGATTCGAGTAGGATATTTAGGACCAGAAGCAACATTTACAAATATGGCGGTGAGTCGTTTTTTTCCGGAAGCAGAGCATGTACCGTATCGAACGATTCCAGATTGTATAGATGCAGCTGCAAATGAAAATGTAGACTTCGCAGTTGTACCGTTAGAAAATGCAATAGAAGGTTCAGTGAATATAACGGTTGATTACCTTGTACATGAGCAGCCGCTTTCCATTGTAGGAGAAATTACAGTACCAATTCAGCAGCATTTACTTGTACATCCGGAGTATGCAGAAGTGTGGGATGAAGTATATGCAGTGCATTCTCATCCGCATGCCATTGCACAGTGCCATAAATTTTTAAATGAAGAATTAAAAGGAGTAACTGTTCGAGATATGACATCTACAAGTGCTGCTGCGCAATATGTGAAAGAACATCCTGAAGAGAAAATTGCCGCTATTGCAAATGAAGCGGCTGCAGAAAAATACGGATTAACAATTGTGAGACGTAGTATTCATACGCATAAAAATAATCACACACGTTTCTTGGTACTCCATAAGAAAAAGAAAGCAGTACTCCCGAATAACGGAGAGAATCGCGGAGAGAAAACGACGCTTATGATAACGTTACCTGCAGATTATGCAGGTGCCCTATATCAAGTGTTATCAGCTTTCGCATGGAGAAAATTAAACTTATCAAAAATCGAATCGCGTCCGATGAAAACAGGTCTTGGAAATTACTTTTTCTTAATCGATGTTGATAAAGCATACGATGACGTATTATTGCCAGGCGTAACGATGGAACTTGAAGCACTCGGTTTTTCTGTTACTGTGCTGGGGAGTTATTCTTCTTATTGGTTGTAGAGGGGAGCTGTTGTTAAAGTTGTTTGAAATGAAAAGCTGTTTCTCGGTTTGAGGTAGAGTAAGCTATCGATTCTATTGAAGTAAGTGATTAATTAAGCTAGCAAAATAAAGAAGCCGTCCTAAAAGATATTTAGGACGGCTTCTGTTAGGAATAGATAACTCTTTTGTCGGGTTTTTAGTACGCATCATTACAACTATTATAATAATAGGATTCATCATTGTTCGAATTACTGCAGCAAATACAATTCGTTTGTTGTATTAATAGATTGAGTGTAGATGGAGCTACAGTATCTGAGAAAGTAATACTCTCAACATCTTCTACTAAAAATGTTTTAATATCTCCTGGTGTTAAGGTAAATGTAAGTGGAGAGCGATGGTTTAATCTTGCGATTGTTAATCTAATCGTTGTTGCAAATGCAGGACTGAAACTAAATTTAATAAGTGTCTTATTATGATTTTTAGTGAAGTTTTCAAATACAGTTCGAGGAATTCCAGTTGTTATATCAAGATCTTGAGGGGTATTTCCCGTACCGAAAATAGTATAGTTCTGTATAAAACAGTTATTTGAATCTGAATTTGAAGAATTACATGGACGATCATTTTTCTTATAATATTTTTTTCCATTTTTTAAGAAGTAATCCGCCATAATTAATCACTCCCTTCACATATAAGAATTAAAGGTTGTCCATATATAATATGAAATATATTTTTATATGTTTGGACGTGAAGGAAGAGAAAATAAAAAGAGTCCATCTGGTATGATGGACTCAATACTGTTTTACCTGGTGTGATTCTTTATTTTAACTTCGCAAGACGATCTTCTAACTGACCACGCCAAATATCAGCTAGTTCTGGAACGGCAAGAATTTTTTCAATACCATCTTTATCTTTTCTATTATGAAAATAAATTTCGTTAGAGAACAAGACAGAAACATTGCTCGGTTGACGTTCTAGTAATGTAATTTTAGAATCTTTACGTACAGTACCTTCTTGAAGAACGCGGCATAGGTAGCCTGTAAATCCAGTTGCTACAATGCGTGGCAGTATGCCAGGGATGCCAAGACGTTTTGAAATTGTGCTACAAGGTACTCTTGCTTGTGTCACTTGAATGATTGTTTCACCTAGTTGATATGTATCTCCGATGCAAACATCACGCTCTAACATATTTGTTACGGTAATGTTTTCGCCAAATGTGGAAGCTGGAAGCGTAGTTTGAAATTCCTCTTCCCATAGTGCGTAATGCTCGTGTGGGTACACACAAACAGCACGATCAGGACCGCCGTGATGTTTTAAATCCGCTACGTCATCACCACGAAATCCGTCTTTTGAGAGAAAGGCCTCTTCTGTAGGGTCTTTACATATACCTGTTATCATTTCTTTATCTTCGCCATATTTCATTTGTTTCGGTTTGCCAATGCTAAAGTGAACGAGTTCAATTCCCATATTTGATCTCCTTTACGATTGATTACAATATTATAGCATTAAAAAAGCACAGAGAATGATAAAAACTCTGTGCCTTACATTAATAAACGAGAAATCCTGCTTTATCTAACGCCTCACAAGCAGCATCTAACTTTTCTTTAGAATCTGCCTCAATTGTATGTAAGTGAATACCATCTGTTAGTTGTGAAAGATAGGAAGCATTTGTGTTTTCGATTTTTTGTAAATATTGCTCTACATCAAAGCGATTGCTTACCATGATGGATGCTGTTAAGTCACCGTATACAGGATGCTCAACTTTTACATCTTTAATCGTAACGCCATGGTCAACAAGCATTGTAAGTTCTTGACGTACTTCTGCTGGTTTGTGCTGGCATACGATTACGCGTTCAAAAGCTTGTTGTTTCTCTTGTGGTTTTAAATATAAATAGCCTTGGGCAGTCGCAATAATTGGTTCGTTTCGTGCTTTAAGCAAGGAAATATCTTGCACGATAACTTGTCTACTTACGTTTGTCTTCTTCGATAGTTCATTCCCAGATAACGGCTCATTTGCAGCGAGAAGCCACTGAAGGATAAGCTGTCGTCTTTCTTCGCCTAAAATCTTTTTTTGGTCATTTTGTTTCATTATGATCTAACACCTCTATAAAATTGATTTCCAATTGTGTGTAGTGCATGAATAGTAGTATCAATTTGATCTTTCGTTGTTTGTTGTCCGAAAGAGAAGCGGACATATTGTTTGGCCTCTTCATACGTTTTTCCAATTGCAAGCATAGTTTTCGAAGGTTCTTGTTTACCGACTTGGCAAGCACTTCCGGTGGAAATAGCGATACCATGGCGATTACATTCTAGCATAGTATATTGACCTTCTATTCCTTTTATTGTAACCCCAACAATATGTGGTAAACAAGAAGTAGAATGACCTTCTACTTCAATTTCTAGCGGAAGTGTTTGTATTTGCCCTAAAAAGTAGGAGCGTAACTCTTTAAAACGTAAACTTTCTTCCCATTGAGTTTTTAATATATTTTCAGCAGCTGTTAAAAAAGATGCGATGCCGGGAACGTTCACTGTACCTGGGCGAAATCCTTTTTCGTGAGAAGTTCCCGGAAATACTTGCTCCCAGCGAGATTGCGGATTTATGTAGCAAGCGCCGACACCTTTTGGTCCGTATATTTTATGTGCTGAAACAGAAAGACTATCAATGCCCATCTCAAAAACATGGATAGGCAGTTTACCAAACGTTTGCACACAATCTGTATGAAATAAAACATTATATTTTTTTAAAAGTGCCCCGATTTCTGTAATGTTTTGAACGGTTCCGATTTCAGAGTTTCCATGCTGTATACTTGCTAGCACAGTATCTTCTGTAATAGCTGCCTCTAAATCTACTAAACAAAGGAGTCCGCTTTTATCAACAGGAATTTCAGTGATCGTATAGCCTTTTGATTTTAGAGATTGAAAATAACTTCGAATGGATGCATGTTCCATAGGTGTCGTAATAATATGCTTCTTAGTTCGGGCATTTAGAAGTGATTGAATCGCAAGATAGTTTGATTCCGATCCGCCACTTGTGAAAAATACTCCTTGTTCTTTTCCTCCAATCATTTCCGCAAATGTTTTTCGGCAAACTTGTAATAAAGAAGCAGCTGTTCCTCCAATATCATGTAAACTTTGTTCATTTCCGAAGTATTGCGACGCTGCTTTCATATATGTTTGTAACGCTTCCTCGCTCATAGGTGTAGTAGCTGCATAGTCAAGATATATCATCATGTAAGTTCCTCTCTCTAGTAAGAGTTACAGTTCTTTTACTTTTTAAATGGTAGTGAAAATAAGAATTATAAAAAAACTCTTGTCATTATTTTAAAACTATGTAAATATAGGTGTCAAGACAGTTGAAAAGTGTAAAGTAGGAGGCAACAATTATGCCAAGTGCAGATGTCTTAATTATTGGAAGTGGTGTTGCGGCACTTCGTGTTGCAAAAGAGATTTGTCACGAAAAGAATGTGATTATTATCACAAAGGAGACGAAACGTAATAATAATACACATTTAGCTCAAGGTGGAATTGCCGCAGCGGTAGCTACATATGACAATCCTAATGATCATTTTGAAGATACATTAGTAGCAGGGTGTCATTATAACAATGAAGAAGTGGTCCGTTATTTAGTCGAGGAGGGACCGAAAGAAATTAATAACCTTATTGAAAGAGGAATGAAATTTGATGGAGATGAAACAGGTCCTCATCTTGGAAAAGAAGGAGCGCATCGAAAACGTCGTATTTTACATGCAGGTGGCGATGCAACAGGAAAGAATTTATTAGAGCATCTTATTCAAGAAGTAGCTCCATACGTTACGGTAGTGGAACAGGAAATGGTGCTCGATTTTATTATAGAAAAAGATAAATGTGTTGGGGCTTTAACTCGCAACAATAAAGGAGAATTGAAACGTTACAATGCAGATTGTACGGTGTTAGCTTCAGGCGGTATTGGCGGTTTATACGCCTTTACTTCTAATGATGAGACGATTACAGGCGATGGACTTGCAATGGTGTACCGTGCAGGCGGAGAGCTTGTAGATTTAGAGTTTATACAATTTCATCCGACGATGTTATACGCGGGTGGGCGTTGTTCCGGCCTCGTGTCCGAAGCTGTTCGCGGAGAAGGAGCTGTCCTTATAAATGGAAAAGGGCAGCGTTTTATGATGGATATACATTCCGAACAGGATCTAGCACCTCGTGATGTAGTCGCACGGGCTATTCATGAACAGCTACTTGCGGGTGAAAAAGTGTACTTAAACATCGAAATGATTCAAAACTTTGAACAACGCTTTCCGACCGTGTCATCGATATGTAAAACAAATGGAGTCGATATAAATAAAAAACTTATTCCAGTCGTGCCTGGTACTCATTTTCACATGGGCGGCGTGAAAACGAACTGTGATGGAGAGACGTCTATTCCGAACTTATACGCAGTCGGTGAAGTAGCTTGTAACGGAGTTCATGGTGCAAATAGATTAGCGAGTAATTCATTATTAGAAGGTCTTGTGTTTGGAAAAAGAATCGGACGACACATTTTATCTAGAGAGACAAAAGAAAAGGTGAACATGCTAGCTGAAAAGGAAGAAAAGTTTATCGTTCTGAATCATTTACCGACGAAAGAAGAAATACAAAAATGCATGATGAAATATGTTGGGATTGTGCGAACAGAGCAAAGTTTATCTTATGCGAAGAGATGGTTTAGTAAGTATGGTGTTCGAAATATGATATTACAACATGATGTTCTTACGAATGAAGAGATAACGCTTATTAATATGTTAACGGTTTGTGAGCTTATAGTTGTGTCAGCCTTGCAAAGAGAAGAAAGTATTGGCGGGCATTACCGGAGTGATTATCCAGATAGAAATATAGGAAAGAAAGAGATTGTTCGAGTAAAGAGAAAACTACAACTTGTGTGATGAGGGGAAGAGGGGCTTTATGAACACGATAAAAGTTAAAGAAGCATTAAACCGATTTTTTTTAGAAGATATAGGAGAAAGAGATGTAACATCTCAGCTTATTTTTCCAGATAACTTGCTTTCGAAAGGAACGTTTCTTGCGAAGGATACAGGGGTCTTTGCAGGATGTTTAGTAATTGAATCAGGATTTAAATTAATTGATGAGAGAATTGAAATAGAGCTTCATAAAAAAGATGGGGATCTTGTAGAAAAAGGAGAAATTATTGCAACAGTGCAAGGTCCAATCGCATCGTTATTAACAGCAGAGCGCGTTATATTAAACGTTATTCAGCGTATGAGTGGAATAGCGACGATGACGCGTAAAGCGGTTCTTGCTTTAGATAGTAGTCATACTCGCATTTGTGATACGCGAAAAACGATGCCAGGACTACGTATGTTTGATAAGTATGCAGTCGTGTGCGGCGGTGGATTTAATCATCGCTTCGGTTTATATGATGGTGTCATGATTAAAGACAATCATATTGCTTTTGCTGGTTCTATTACAAAAGCTGTTACATCAGTAAAAGAAAAGTTAGGACATATGGTGAAGGTAGAAGTGGAAACAGAAACTGAGGAACAGGTGAGAGAGGCTGTCGCTGCTGGTGCGGATATTATTATGTTCGATAATCGTACGCCAGATGAAATCCGGGAGTTTTCAAAGATTGTACCAAGTGCCATCGTTACGGAAGCTTCAGGGGGCATCACAATTGAAGATTTATCGAAATACGGAAAAACAGGGGTAGATTATATTTCACTTGGAGCGTTAACACATTCAGTGAAAGCACTTGATATTAGTTTCAATATTGAAGAGTAAGGAAAGTGGCTTAGAGGGGGAGAAACGTATATGAGTATTTTAGAAAAAGTACAGCCGATTGAAACGATGTTACCAGAGCGTTATTACACAATGTCAACGGAAGATATGGAAAAGCGTGTTCGTGAAATTAAAGAGAAAATGGGGAAAATGTTATTCATTCCAGGGCATCATTATCAAAAAGATGAAGTGGTACAATTTTCAGATGCAGCAGGGGATTCACTTCAACTTGCGCAAGTTGCAGCGAGCAATAAAGACGCAAAATACATTGTGTTTTGCGGGGTACACTTTATGGCGGAAACAGCAGATATGTTGACGACAGATGATCAAGTTGTCATCTTACCAGATATGCGTGCAGGTTGTTCGATGGCGGATATGGCAGATATTGAACAAACAGAAAGAGCATGGACAGAGCTCACTAAATTATTTGGAGATACGATGATTCCGTTAACATATGTGAACTCTACAGCTGCAATTAAAGCGTTTTGTGGTCGTAACGGAGGAGCAACAGTAACTTCTTCTAATGCAAAGCAAATGGTATCTTGGGCGTTTACTCAAAAAGAACGTCTCGTCTTTTTACCAGACCAACATTTAGGGAGAAATACAGCGTACGATCTAGGTATCCCGTTAGATAAAATGGCAGTATGGGACCCACACACAGATTTATTAGAGTACGATGGGGATATAGAAGAAATTCAAGTGATTTTATGGAAAGGACATTGTTCTGTTCATCAAAATTTTACAATGAAGAATATTGAGAGTGTACGAAAAAATCATCCGGATATGAATATTATTGTACATCCAGAATGTTGCTATGAAGTTGTAGCTGCTTCAGATTATGCAGGCTCAACGAAATATATTATTGATATGATTGAATCAGCGCCATCTGGTAGCCAATGGGCGATTGGTACAGAAATGAATTTAGTGAATCGAATTATTCAGCAACATCCAGATAAAGAAATTGTTTCGCTTAATCCATTTATGTGTCCGTGCTTAACGATGAATCGAATTGATCTGCCTCACTTATTATGGACACTTGAAACGATAGAAAGAGGAGAAGAAATTAACGTTATTAGCGTAGACAAACAAGTAACGGCAGAAGCAGTTCTTGCATTAAATCGTATGTTAGAGCGTGTGTAAAGCAACGGTATTCCCGTTGCTTTTTTTCATACATATAATCATAACGAGAACGAAATGGGCATACATTGTTTTGAAGAAATCATTGTGGTTCTTTATGCTTATTCCACTTCGAATGATATTGAAAATCGAAGAAGTGATAAAAGTGAAAAGAAGTTAATGTTATTTAGAAAGAGTTACTTCATGAGATTTGTTACTTATAGATAAGTTATACAGGAGGGGGAAAATTTGAAAATTCATATCGTGCAAAAAGGGGATACCCTTTGGAAAATTGCGAAAAAGTACGGAGTGGATTTTGATACGTTGAAAAAAACAAATACACAACTTAGTAATCCAGATTTAATTATGCCAGGTATGAAAATTAAAGTGCCATCAAAGAGTGTTCATATGAAACAACAGGCTGGAGCAGGTTCAGCACCTCCAAAGCAATACGTAAAAGAAGTGCAGCAAAAAGAATTTGCAGCAACACCAACTCCGCTTGGAATAGAAGATGAAGAAGAAGTTACGTATCAATCAGCACCAATTACACAGCAGCCAGCTATGCAACAAACACAAAAAGAAGTGCAAGTAAAACCGCAGAAAGAGATGCAAGTAAAGCCACAAAAAGAAGTACAGGTGAAACCACAGAAGGAGATGCAGGTAAAGCCGCAAAAAGAAGTACAGGTGAAACCGCAAAAAGAGGTGCAAAAAGAACAGCCAATTCAAAAAGAAAAACCGTCTGTTATTCAAAAACCACCTGTGATAGAAAAACAAAAACCGGCGGAAAAAGAAAACACGAAGTTTTCGGTAAATGTATTACCGCAGCCGCCACAACCACCAATAAAACCGAAAAAAGAATATAAAATTTCAGATGTAATAAAAAAAGGAAGCGAGTTAATTGCTCCTCAAATTAGTAAAATGAAACCTAACAATATCATTTCTTCGCAAACGAAAAAAAATAATATAATATCGCCGCAAGTGAAAAAAGAAAATGTAGGG
>NZ_KV827830.1:0-347 GCF_001836235.1 Bacillus sp. HMSC036E02
GCTTTTAATTCAAATACATCATGCATATAACCCATCGTTTGTAATAAGCCTTCTAATGCATTTAACGTTGCGATATGAATCGCCGTTGGGAATGCATCATTTGTTGATTGGGCCATATTTACATGACTATTTGGACTAATATAATGATAGTCTCCCTTTTCCATTCCTAATAATTCAAGAGCACGATTGGCAATGACTTCATTTGCATTCATGTTCATTGAAGTACCCGCTCCGCCTTGGATTGGATCTACGATGAAATGATCATGCCATTTTCCATCAAGAATTTCTTGAGCAGCTTCTGCGATCGCGCCACCCTTGTTTAATTCCAATCTTCCTACATCTGTATT
>NZ_KV827831.1:0-72656 GCF_001836235.1 Bacillus sp. HMSC036E02
AAAGAAAAATTAAAAGAAGAGGGGGGACAATCCCCTCTTTTTTGTTTACAATATAGAAATGCTATATATGAATAGAGGTAGGGATGTTATGAGCAAGTTTACAGTAGCTTCTAATGGTGCATTAGAAACAACATTAAGAGGAGCAGAAGTATTATCAACACCACTTTTAAATAAAGGGGTAGCTTTCACACAAAATGAAAGAGAAGAGTTAGGTTTAAAAGGGTTATTACCGCCAGCGGTTTTAACGTTAGAAGAACAGGCACGCCGAGCATACGAACAATTTAGTTCTCAGCCGGATGATTTATTAAAGAATGTATACTTAACTGCGTTACATGATCGAAATGAAGTATTATTTTATCGTATATTAACAGATCATTTACGTGAAATGTTACCGATTGTATATACACCAACTGTCGGTGTAGCAATTCAAAGATATAGTCATGAATATCGTAAACCACGTGGTGTTTATTTATCAATTAACGATCCATCAGGTATCGAAGAAGCATTCACGAATATCGGTGCAACAGCTGAGAACATTGATTTAGTCGTTGTAACAGATGGAGAAGGCATATTAGGAATTGGTGACTGGGGCGTTGGTGGTATTAACATCGCAATCGGAAAATTAGCTGTTTACACTGCTGCAGTTGGAATCGATCCTAGTCGTGTATTACCGGTAATTTTAGATGTAGGTACAAACCGTGAGGAGCTATTAAACAATCCATTTTATATTGGAAATCGTCACCCTCGTATAACAGGTGAAGCTTACGATGAATTTATTGATACGTTTGTACAAGCGGTAAACAAACAATTCCCGAAAGCACTTTTACATTGGGAAGACTTTAGCTCTCGTAACGCACGAAAAATTTTAGATAAATATCGTCATGATGTTTGTACGTTTAATGATGATATTCAAGGTACAGGTGCAGTTTCACTTGCGGCAGTATTATCGGCAGTGAAAGCTTCTGGTGTACCGCTAAGTGAACACCGCGTTGTTGTATTTGGTGCTGGTACGGCTGGAATCGGTATCGCAGATCAAGTTAGAGATGCGATGGTCCGCGTAGGCGTATCTGAAGAAGAATCATATAAGCGTTTCTGGTGTATTGATCGTAACGGGTTAGTTACAGATAATATGGAAGATCTTCTTGATTTCCAAATTCCGTACGCAAGAAAAGAAGCAGAAGTAAGTGAGTGGAAAGAAAATGATGTGATCGGACTTGCTGAAGTTGTGAAACATGTAAAACCGACAATTTTAATTGGTACATCTACTGTTGCAGGTGCATTTAAAGAAGAGATTATTAAAGAAATGGCTTCTCACGTAGAAAGACCAATTATTTTACCAATGTCGAATCCGACGCCACTTGCTGAAGCAAAACCAGCAGATTTAATCGAGTGGACAGAAGGAAGAGCGTTAGTTGCAACAGGAAGTCCATTTGAACCAGTTACATATAACGGTGTAACGTATGTGATTGGACAATCAAATAATGCACTTATTTTCCCAGGTCTTGGTCTTGGAACAATTGTAGTACGAGCAAGTGTCATGACGGATGGAATGTTCGCAGCAGCTGCTGAGGCAGTTGCAAGTATGGTAGATACAAGTCAGCCAGGAGCACCTATTTTACCAGAGGTCGAAGAATTACGTAATATCTCAGAAATGGTTGCAATTGAAGTAGCTAAAGTTGCAGTTGCAGAAGGTGTTGCAAGAGTGAACTTAAGTGATAACGATATCAAGATGGCAGTGAAAGAAGCAATGTGGAAGCCAGAGTATCGCCAAATAAAAGCGGTAGAAAAGGTTAGAATATAGAAAAAAAGCCCGTTTATAACAATAAGCGGGCTTTCGCTTTTACTACTGAAAAAAAGTATAGGAAGTGTCACCTTTGAATTGGAATCAATTATGGAAGAAAGATATGTCCCTTTTAATTATATTAATGGTCGTTGTTCCGATTGCTGGGGAGCTGAACTTTCATCCCTTTAATGATACGTTTCGAGTTAGCTTCGGTACACCGCTATTCTTCTTTTTATTATTATTTTTAAGAAGAGTACCAGCAGGAGTTGCAGGTATTCTTGTTGGTATATCTGTAGTCTTATTCCGAGTATGTCTTGACTGGATCATGCAAGGTTCATTTCATATGACAGAATCATTTTATTTGCGTTATCCTGTGTTCTTCTATTATTTTATTTATGGCAGTTTTTTTTCGCTTTGCAGGGTAAATAAGTTCCATCAGAAACCAATCATTATTGGATGCCTTGGGATTTCAATTGAAATTGTTGCAAGTATGTCAGAACTTGCGTTTTATCACATGTTAGTACTAGGTACAACAATAACGATTTCTGAAGTAAATAAACTCATCATTATTGCTATTTTTCGTAGTTTCTTTGCACTTGGTTTTTTAAATATGATGAATTTATATGAAACGAAATTAAAAGAATCGCAAGTTCGAAAAGAAAATGAAAATATGTTAATGCATCTTTCTAATTTATATGTGGAATCTGTTCATTTGAAAAAGACGTTACAAAATGCGGAGTTAATTACACAAGAAGCATATCAACTATATCGAAATTTACAAGTAAGCGCTGATTCAAGTAGTAAAACAGCATTGAAAATAGCGGGGGAAGTGCATGAAATAAAAAAGGATAATCAAAGGATATTTGCAGGATTATCTAAACTGTTATTAGATAAAAATGTGGCTGAATATGTAGAAGGACATGAGTTAGCAGAAATGATTGTTAGAATAAACGAGAAGTATGCTGAAATGCTAGAAAAGGATATACGTTTTTCTAAACATATAGAAGGTGAGCATGCTGCATACCACGTGTATACAGTTCTATCAATTTTTAATAACCTCGCTGCAAATGCAGTTGAAGCAATTGAAGATAAAGGTGTCATTATTATTAAGCTATATAAAAGAGATCAACATATATTTTTTGAAGTAATTGACGATGGACCTGGTATTGCACAAAAATATAAGAAATTAGTATTTAAGCCAGGATTTACTTCTAAGTATGATCAAACGGGAACACCGTCAACTGGTATTGGGCTTTCTTACATAAATGAAATGGTAACAGAGCTAGGCGGAGAAGTGAGATTAGAAGGCCGAGAAAATAAAAGAGGATGTAAGTTTATCGTTTGTTTACCAGAGGGTAGTTTAAAGCGGGAAGGGGAATAGATTTGTTTTATTATATCGTAGACGATGATGAAGTTTTCCGTTCGATGCTTTCGCAAATTATTGAAGATGGAGATCTTGGAGAAGTAATTGGTGAGGCGGATGACGGAGCTTTTATTGAGGCGGATCAACTAAATTTTAAAAAAGTAGATATTTTATTTATTGATTTGTTGATGCCGATGAGGGACGGAATTGAAACAGTTCGTCACATTGCGTCAACTTTCACGGGGAAAATCATTATGATTTCTCAAGTGGAATCGAAGCAGCTTATAGGTGAGGCATATACACTTGGTGTAGAATATTATATTACAAAACCATTAAATAAAATCGAAGTTGTATCTGTTGTACGCAAAGTGATGGAGCGTATTAGATTGGAGCGTTCTATACACGATATTCAAAAATCATTGAATAACGTGTTTCAGTGGGAAAAACCGCAATTGCGTACTGAACCAGTGCAAGAAGGAAAAAAGATAGGGGATTTAGGGCGCTTTTTACTATCAGAACTCGGTATTGCGGGAGAGAATGGAAGTAAAGATTTACTTAGTATGCTGGAATATTTATATGGTCAAGAAAAGGCACAGACATTTGAGTTTGGCTTTCCTGCGTTAAAAGAAATTTTCCATCATATTACGATAAGAAAATTAGGGGATTTAGCTTTAGAGGCGGATATTGATAAAGAGAAAAAAGCGTCTGAACAAAGAGTACGTCGAGCTATTTATCAGTCGTTAAATCATTTGGCTTCTTTAGGATTAACAGACTTTTCAAATCCAAAATTTGAAAGCTATGCTCCAAAATTTTTCGATTTTACCGTAGTTAGAAAACGGATGACAGAAATGACGAAAGATGAACTCGCATCTTCTGGTCATACGCGAATTAATACGAAAAAGTTTATTCAAGTGTTGTATTTTGAGGCGAAGAGGTTGATGGAGATAGAGTGAAGAAGATGCTTATAAATAAGCATCTTCTTTTGTTAAATCAACATTTTATATTTTCTCGTGGAGCATGTAAAATGTTAAGTAAGAGAAAATGGTTTTATATTAAGGAAGTGTCAAAGCAATGAGTTTCACATTGAATAAATCGATTATTAAAGAAGTGTGCGGAGAGACCTCATATAAAAGAGGTGAAGCCTATTATAAATCAAATAAAGTGATAATAGATCAGTACGATGAAAATAAAGAAATTTGTGAGGCGACAGTAAAAGGGAACGAGGATTTCCATGTTACAGTAGCAAAAGCCAAAAAGGGTGATGTTGTTGCAAAATGTAGTTGTCCTTCATTAGCGTCTTTTCAAACGTACTGTCAACATGTTGCAGCAGTATTAATACAAATAAACTATAATCAACAAACAGGTAGAATGAGCTCCACTAGTAGCAGAAATGATCAATTGACAAGTGGTATGTTTCAGCTGTTTGCAGACAAACCACTGAGGCCAAAAAGTAAACAACACCGTTTTGATACACGTGAAATATTAGATATTGAGTTTATATGTACACCAGTAGCTACGAGAAGTGGTGGGGCTCTTCTTGGAATTCAATTGAAACTTGCCAAAGTGTATTTCATAAATCATATTAGAGAATTTCTTTCTAAGGTGGAGAAAAGGGAATCTTTTCATTGTTCAAATGAATTTACATATACACCAGATGTACATAGTTTTAAACAAGAAACGGATGCGATTATTCAGCAGCTCATTAAAATGTATCATAACGAAAAAATGTATGAAGATACGCTAGAAGTACATGCGAAACAAGATGAAAGTATGATATTTATACCACCAGCTTCATGGAAAGATATGCTCTCTTCACTTTCTAAAGTTGAATATGTACAGCTGAAACAAAATGAACAACTGTTTCAGGGATTACAAGTTTCAAAAGGGTTGTTGCCGTTACACTTTGAATTTACGAAGGGAAATAATGGCGGATTTACACTTCATATAGATGGTTTAAATCGTGTACAAGTTATGGATATGTATAACAATGCACTTTACGATGGGAAATTATATCACTTACACATTGAAGATTGTATGCGACTTATTGAATTACAAAAGATGATGAGTCGCTCAAATAGTAATCAGTTTTATATTCCAGAAAGTAAGATGGAACATTTCGTCGCGAAAGTTGTACCAGGATTAATGAAGCTCGGAACTGTACACATTGATGAAGTAATATCGGATCGTGTTGAAACACCTTCGCTAAAAGCGAAATTGTATTTAGACCGCGTGAAAAGTCGCTTATTAGCAGGGCTTGAATTTCACTATGGGAACGTCATGATTAATCCGCTAGAAGAGGATGGACAGCCGTCTGTTTTTAATCGTGATGAGAAAAAGGAAAAAGAGATTTTAGACATTATGAGTGAAAGTGCCTTTGCAAAAACAGAAGGCGGTTACTTTATGCATAATGAAGAAGCTGAGTATAACTTTTTATATCACGTCGTGCCAACATTAAAAGGTTTAGTTGATATTTATGCGACGACAGCAATCAAATTGCGAATTAGTAAAGGGGATGCAGTTCCTCTTATTACAGTGAGAAGAAAAGAAAGAATTGATTGGTTGTCATTTCGTTTTGATATAAAAGGAATACCAGAAGCAGAAATTAAAGGTGTATTAGCGGCCCTTGAAGAGAAACGTAAATATTATCGATTGGCGAACGGTTCGTTTTTATCGCTAGAGAGTAAAGAGTTTAATGAAATTAATCAGTTTATAAAAGAATCAGGTATTCGGAAAGAATTTTTACATGGAGAAGAGGTAAATGTTCCACTTATTCGGAGTGTAAAATGGATGAACGGACTTCATGAAGGCAATGTTTTAAGTTTAGATGATTCTGTTCAAGAGTTAGTAGAAAACATTCAAAACCCGAAAAAATTAAAGTTTGCTGTGCCAAATACTTTAAATGCAGAAATGAGAAAGTATCAAGTATATGGGTTCGAATGGATGAAAACACTTGCTCATTACCGTTTTGGCGGTATTTTAGCAGATGATATGGGACTTGGAAAAACGTTGCAAAGCATTGCTTTTATAGATTCTGTTTTGCCTGAGATTCGAGAAAAGAAACTACCTATATTAGTCGTTTCACCATCATCTCTTGTTTATAATTGGTTTAGTGAATTGAAAAAATTCGCCCCGCATATTAGAGCAGTTATTGCAGATGGAAACCAAGCAGAGCGCCGGAAAATTTTGAAAGATATAATGGAATTTGATGTCGTAATTACGTCATATCCATTACTGAGAAGAGATATAAGATTATATGCAAGACCATTTCATACACTATTCCTTGATGAAGCGCAGGCGTTTAAAAACCCTACAACGCAAACGGCAAGAGCTGTGAAAACAATTCAAGCTGAATACCGTTTTGGGCTAACGGGTACACCTGTAGAAAATTCATTAGAAGAGCTATGGTCTATCTTCCATGTCGTCTTCCCAGAATTATTACCAGGAAGAAAAGAGTTCGGTGATTTAAGGCGTGAAGATATAGCGAAGCGAGTGAAACCATTCGTATTAAGACGATTAAAAGGGGACGTATTAAATGAGTTGCCAGAGAAAATAGAGCACTTACAATCATCGGAGTTATTACCCGATCAAAAGAGTCTCTATGCTGCTTATTTAGCGAAGCTAAGGGAAGAAACGTTAAAGCATTTAGACAAAGATACGTTACGTAAAAATAAAATTAGAATTTTAGCTGGTTTAACGAGATTGCGACAAATTTGTTGTCATCCTGCTTTATTTGTTGATGATTACAAAGGAAGTTCAGCTAAATTTGAACAACTGTTAGAGATTTTAGAGGAATGTAGAAGTACAGGGAAGAGAATATTAATTTTTTCTCAATTTACGAAGATGCTTTCCATTATTGGTCGTGAGTTAAATCGACAAGCAATTCCATACTTTTATTTAGACGGGAGTACACCAGCGCAGGAACGTGTAGAGCTGTGCGATCGGTTTAACGAAGGAGAAGGAGATCTATTTCTCATTTCTTTAAAAGCTGGTGGTACCGGACTTAATTTAACTGGTGCAGATACAGTAATATTATACGATTTATGGTGGAATCCAGCTGTTGAACAACAAGCGGCCGATAGAGCGTATCGAATGGGACAAAAAAATACAGTGCAAGTTATAAAGCTAGTAGCTCAGGGAACAATTGAGGAGAAAATGCATGAACTGCAAGAAAGTAAGAAAAATTTAATTGCTGAAGTGATTGAGCCGGGAGAAGAAAAATTAGCATCCATCACGGAGGAAGAAATACGAGATATTTTAATGATTTAATATGAAAAAGCTATGCTTTCACATGTGAAAGCATAGCTTTTTGTTGTAATAATTATATTTTGTTTTGTACAAAGTAAAGAAATCAAATGTTATTTAAATTACTTCTTTGTACCTTTACTTTTGTATGGCTTTGCAGCTGCCTTTTTCTTTGCACTTGATTGCCAACGGTTCCATCCTTTACTTCCTGTACCTTGTCCTACACCTTTTTTCGGTTTTGCCTTCGTTTTACTCATATGATCACTCCGTTATTTAAAAATCTTATTTGATAATAGTCAATGATTTAGAAAATACTCTTTATAAATGACTATGATTGCTTTAAGTAAAAATAAACTGCTTGAATGCTATAGTATATCATGAAATTGCAAGTAAACTGAAAGGAATTATAAAGAAAATGAAAATAATAAGAAATACTGCGGATTCTATATTCCGAACGATCACATTAATTATTGTGTATACGTTAGTTTCGGTCAGTGAAACATTTTTTGGATTGACGAGGCAGAAAAAGTAAAGATGTTAAATTAACAACAATCAATAAAGCCGTAAAATAAAGAATTGAAAAATATTTTAAAACTTTTTGTTGACTTTCTTTATTTTTTGTATAGAATAATCATTAATAAAATGTTTCAGAGATGTGACAACAAAACGACTATGAAAGGACGAGTAGTAGTAGGACGTAGTTTAAGCGAGTCAGGGGTGGTGTGAGCCTGATACGAAGCCTATTATGAAGAACCTCCTGGAGTTGCTAACCGAAATCCTTTATAGGAAAGTAGACTTAGCCGGGAACTTCGCCGTTACAAGAAGAACAGTATCGAGATATTTCATCTCCGTATTGTATAAGTGAGCAACCTCTGTTGCTAATTTGGGTGGTACCGCGGAACCAAAGCCTTTCGTCCCAGTTTTTTGGGAAAGAAGGGCTTTTTTTGTTGGCTTCTTTTCACAACATCCAAACATTTTAGGAGGAAACCACCATGTATCAATCATTAATGACAGTAAGAGAGACTCAAATTGCAATTAAGGAAGTTAAAACATTTTTCGAGGACCAATTAGCAAAACGCCTTGAACTATTCCGCGTATCTGCACCATTATTCGTAACGAAAAAATCAGGATTAAACGATCACCTAAACGGTGTAGAACGTCCAATTGAATTTGATATGTTACATTCAGGAGAAGAATTAGAAATTGTTCATTCACTAGCGAAATGGAAACGATTTGCATTACATGAATATGGATATGAAGCTGGTGAAGGTTTATATACAAACATGAACGCGATTCGTCGTGATGAAGAACTTGATGCAACGCATTCCATTTACGTTGACCAATGGGATTGGGAAAAAATCGTTCAAAAAGAATGGCGTACTGTCGATTACTTACAAAAAACAGTACAAACAATTTATGGAATATTCAAAGATTTAGAAGATCACTTATTTGAAAAATATCCGTTCCTTGGAAAGTATTTACCGGAAGAAATTGTTTTCGTTACTTCTCAAGAATTAGAAGATAAATATCCAGAATTAACACCGAAAGATCGTGAACATGCAATTGCGAAAGAACATGGTGCAGTCTTCATTATCGGAATTGGTGATGCACTTCGTTCAGGTGAAAAGCACGACGGACGCGCAGCTGATTATGACGATTGGAAATTAAACGGTGACATTTTATTCTGGCACCCAGTACTACAATCTTCATTTGAATTATCATCAATGGGAATTCGTGTTGATAGTAAATCACTTGATGAGCAGTTAACGAAAACTGGTGAAGACTTCAAACGTGAGTATGATTTCCATAAAGGTATACTAGAAGACGTACTACCATTAACAATCGGCGGTGGTATTGGACAATCAAGAATGTGCATGTACTTCTTACGTAAAGCTCATATCGGTGAAGTTCAATCTTCTGTATGGCCTGACGATTTACGTGCAGCTTGTAAAAAAGAAAACATTCATCTGTTTTAATAGAAGTGAGGGAATAGCTTAAATATAGAGCTATTCCCTCTTTTTTATAAAACATTACTTATTTATTACCGAGTTCTTCCGCTAAACCGATTAAAATTCCTTCGACTCCACGAATGTAGCAGAGACGATACGAGTTCTCATACTGAACTACTTCACCAACGAGCTCTGCACCATGCTTAGTGAGTCTCGATACCATTTCGTCAATGTCTTCAACGGTGAACATGACGCGTAGATAACCGAGGGCGTTTACAGGAGCATTTCGGTTATCTGATATAGTAGGTGGGGTGAGAAATCGCGAAAGTTCAATTCGGCTGTGGCCATCTGGAGTGACCATCATAGCGATCTCTACGCACTGAGAACCGAGTCCAGTTACGCGACCAGCCCATTCACCTTCGACATTGGCTCGACCTTCGAGATTCAAGCCAATCTCCTCAAAGAAAGAGATTGCGTTATCAAGGGATTCTACAACGATGCTGACATTGTCCATTCGTAGTAATTTGTTTTTTGCCATAGTCTTATCTCCTTATGTATAAAAGTCTATTATTTAATTATCCTCATAATTATACTACTAAGTAGTTACAAATTCCTTTCAGTCAAAAACACCTTGTCACAGTATAGGAAAATGTGACAAGGTGTTTTTTAATATGTCATATAGCATCGTGTTAACGAACAGCTTTTTATTTAATAGGAAGGTAATACATTAATATGATTTTTTTAGCATTACTAAATATATCAGATTAGCTCATTTGCACTAAAGGCTCAATTTTCGCCATAAATGATTGATGCAGCGCCTCAACGCCTGTTACTAAATGAAGGCGGTCAATAACGACAGACACTTTAATTTCTGATGTACTTACCATTTTAATATGAATATCTTCTTCTTTTAAAGTAGTGAACATATTTGCAGCGACACCTGGGTTAGATACCATGCCAGATCCTACGATTGATACTTTTGCTAAGTGATTTTCATGTTCTACAGATTCATAGTGAAGAGTTTCTTGATTTTGTTCCAAAACTTCTAAAGTTTCTCTTAAATCATTCGAATGAATGGAGAAGGAGAGGTGTACAGTTCCTTCATTTGTAATACTTTGAATGATGATATCTACATTAATGTGTGCTGCTGCTAATGTAGAGAAAACTGTTGAAAGCGAGCCTTGTTCTAATCCTTTAATTGTGACACGTGTAATGTTATCCTCAAATGCAATACCTTTAACGATTGATTGTTGTTCCATGTTACATTCTCCTTTTACAATTGTTCCGTTTTCTTGTTCCATACTTGAGCGAACTTCTAAAACTACATTATGATTTTTAGCAAACTCAACAGCGCGCGGGTGTAATACGCCAGCACCGAGATTAGCAAGCTCTAACATTTCGTCATAAGAAATTTCGTCTAATTTGTAAGCATCTTTTACAACTCGTGGGTCCGTCGTATATACACCTGTCACATCCGTATAAATATCACATTTTTTTGCTTTAAGTGCAGCAGCTAATGCGACAGCAGTCGTATCAGAGCCACCACGGCCAAGCGTTGTAATTTCATTTTCTACACTTATACCTTGGAAACCAGCTACGATAACAATCGTACCTTCAGCAAGATAAGATTGAATACGATCTGTATGAATGTCAGTAATCCGTGCACTACTATGTACAGATTCTGTCGTAATACCTGCTTGCCACCCTGTTAATGAAATTGCATGATAGCCTTTTGCTTGCAGTGTCATTGTTAATAATGAAATAGTTACTTGTTCTCCTGTAGATAGAAGCATATCCATTTCACGTTTACTTGGATTTTCTGTGATAGCGTTAGCGAGTGCGACAAGTTCATCTGTGCTTTTTCCCATTGCTGAAACGACAGAGACAATGCTATGACCTCGTTCATATTCTTCAATAATTAAATTTGCTACATGTTGAATGCGTTCGACGCTTCCGACAGAAGTGCCACCAAATTTTTGAACAATTGTTTCCATTACAAATTCCTTCTTTCGTCTATTTTTAAGAATAGATTAGGAAATATATAAATCCCCAATACTCCTGTAGTTACCAGAAAGACAAACAAAAAACACCATCTCAAATAAGTGAGGATGGTGCTGTTACAGGAAAAGGGAAACAGAAAACGGAGCTAATAAAAAAACCGCCAAAAAAGGAATATCATAAAAAAATGATATCTCTTTTTTGTAGATAGCTCTTCATACGTACACGTCTGTACATATGACAGTTCTGTTTCTATTCGAAAACAGCCCCAATTGATAAATGCAGAGAAATTTATCAATTTCGGCAATACTTCCTTTCATCTAAGTTCATAGACATCTCTGTGTCTCCATTAGAATACTCATAAGTATCGCAACCTCTATCTCACGTTTTAGGCGAGAGTGTTTGATTTATGAAGTTGTTGGTAACATTTGTTTTATAATAATTTAAATTTTTCGTGGAATCAAGTGTTTTGTATATATTTTAAAAATTCTTTCTTTTTTTTTGAGGAAGTTTGTGAAAAATGTAGCAAAATAAATTCATTGCATGTACATTAAACTTATAGTGCATAGGAGGTGGGGAGAATGAAAAGGAAACAGCCTATTTATGTTGCGACAAAAATGAACACGACGATGGAAAAATTATGGGAATATACGCAAGAACCAGATATACATACAGAGTGGGATGCTCGCTTTACTGAAATTTCGTATTTAGAGAAAAAAGAAGGAGAACCAAAGAAGTTTTTTTATAAAACAAAGATTGGATTTGGGCTTGAAATAGTTGGAGAAGGGGAATCAATAGGTGAAATAAGAAAAGATATTTTAATGCAGTTATGCAATTGGATGAAAACGAAAATGAAATTGTAGATTATTTTGGTGAACCACATTTACTCGTTTCTACACTGCATTTTCATATCGATGAGTTAGGGGCAATGCATATTTCTTCAAAGAAACAATGGTTTTATATGTTTGGAAGAAAAATGCCGTTACCAAAATTCTTGTATGGTGAGGCAAAAATTGTTGAAAGTTATGATGAAACACTACAATGTTTTCGAATTCATGTACAAGTACGAAACCCGTTAATTGGTTCGCTTTTTTCATATAAGGGAACATTTGTGGAAAGGGAATAGACGATATGAAAAATATAATATTTGGGCTTGCTTGCTATGTTGTTTTTCTAATATGTGAGTGGTCGAATATAAATCCTGTTGAAGCAATTATATTATTATCTGTTTTATTATTTATACCAATGTCATTTTGTATTATTGATAAAAGAAAAAGAGATGGATCGCAATTATTATTTTATAAATCCGTATCATTTTTATATCCAATCGCAGCAATTTGTGCAATGCTAGCTTTCGTCACAAATCACTATTTATTTGCGCTAGTTTGGTTTGTATATACAGGAATTGTTGCGTTATTTGGTGTAAGTAGATTGCTAGAAAGAGGATGGAAGCCGTTAGAAGAGATCGCCATAGATAGTGCGTTTATTTATTTGTTTTTAGGTGGTTTTTGGTTTTCTGCTTCAGTAGCAAAACTTTCAATTATGCATTTTAGCTCTGACATTGTTTTACTCACAGCTGCACATTTTCATTATTCGGCGTTTCTATTGCCATTATCAGCTGGTTTAATAGGGAGAAAAAGAGAAAAGAGAAGTAAAGTGTATGATGCTATTATGTTTATCATCATGATTTCACCTATGACAGTTGCAATAGGAATTACATACTCAAGAATATTTGAATTTTTTGCAGTGTTCCTATATTTATGTGCAATTTATGGGTATGGATTTTACGTTTGGAGAGCAAAATTTAATGCTATCAGTGCAAAGATTCTTCTAATCGTTTCGTCTATTACACTCATGGTTACAATTATGTTCTCACTTATATATTCATACGGGAATTTGAAGCATGTCTTGACGATTACAATTGCTCAAATGGTTTGGATTCATGGTGTTGTCAACGGAATTGGAGTAGCGTTACCGGCATTTATCGGCTGGGTGATTGAAAAGAGTGTTCCGAATTATAAATACTATGGGAAACCAATGAGTAAGTTAAGAGGAAATGTGGCAATTGGTGAGGCTTATTTATATAGCAGCAATTTAGTAGACAGTAAGGAATACAACGGTTTAGTTGATAAAGTAAATGACTTTCATAGTGAGGCATTTGATGTGACGAAGGTTCCTTTAAGTATGATTCATTTTTATGAAAATACAGTAGAGTATGAATTGCAATCGAATATTAAATGGGCTCGTTGGTTCCGTCCGTTCGCACTTTGCTATGAGAAAATGAGTAAGCGTGTAGAACAAATACATTTAGGAATGGGCGGCAATTGGGAAACGATGCATGGCTCTATCATTAGTGTCATAGATGAGAAAGATGGAAGAGAGAATGTAAGGGCTTGGCTAAGAAAAAATGAAGCAGGTAAATCTATTTTTGTAGCTCTTTATTCAAAGCATACAAATAAGAATGAGACATATATGAATATCGCCTTACCTTTACCTTATTCGAATATGACTGGTATTTTGAAACTATATAATGATAGTCATGATTTAATCATTACTAGTAAGTTAAGAGAAAATGGTCAGGGAGATGAGGGGATTTATTTACATACTCGGTTCTTGACAATCCGTTTACCGTTAGCAGAGACTTTTATTATAAAAGAGCGCACGGATCACATACTAGAAGCTAATCATAGAATGTGGATATTTGGAGTTAAGTTTTTAGAAATTGATTATAAGATTAAGAAAGGAGAGGAGAAGTAAGAAAAGCTTGGAGAGATTCCAAGCTTTTTTACGTATGTGTAATTGTTATAGCAACTTGTTTATCTAGCTCATTATCCCAAACACGTTGAATTTCAAAGGTGCCTGTTTCAAAAAAATAATGGGAATCTTTCTTTAAACCAATCTTGCATAGGAAGCTTTAGTGCTGTATCCATTGGTATCCATAAGAAAGACTAAGCCCTAAAGAAATTAGGACTTAGTCTTCATTAAATACAAATGTTTGTTTCATTTTTTTACCTTCATTTACCGGATGGCCATTGTAAGAGAAATTCTTTTCTTCCCAAGTGATTACAACTTTAAAATTATGACTACTAAAGTCTAATGGGAATACCATGTAGTCAAAGCTTGTATGACTTTTAGAAATATTTTCATTAGGTGTAGTAGGTTTAAAGGTAGCTTTAGAGGTAGGGTTGTTATCAAGTATTTCCACAGATACGTTTGATACATCATGACCGATGTTTTTTACGAGTAAACTATACGTATCAAATACACCTTGCTTTGGCTGGATTGCTTGCTTGTTTGAGTTATGAGATTTATCAATTTCGACATACCATTGTTTAGACTTTGACGCAATCGGTAGTGACTGAAATGTGTAAGCACTAGCTTGTATTGGTAGTGCTAAGCATAAAAGTGTAAAGAGAGTTAATATTTTTCGTTTCATTTTTTTAGAGCTCCCATTCTTTAATGGATTTACTTGTTATTATCTTCTTTTTACGAGTAAATATACCATATAATGTAAAGTGGCTATAAGAGTAGTGAATCAATATCTTATTCAATACTCTTATAGCTGGCATAATTACGTATGTAGTAAAAAAGAATAAATTTGTTTTTCTATACTTAGATTGCTGCCCTTTTTAAAAGGACTATTTTTACGTTTTAATAAAAAGAATATACTAAGAGTTCAGTATAAATTATTTATTTTAATGTAGTTAAATGTGCTTATATATGTGAAATTAGAGAAGGAAGCTGTGTAGAGATGTTTCTACACAGTTTTTTTAGGATATGAAAAAATTACCAAAAATATGTTAAAATAACATTGTCATACAACAAGGGGGATTTGTTTTATGGAAAATGGACATCTTGCTAAAGTAGACTTAACGAAAAAAATTGAATCAAAATCTAAGTACAATAAGAAATTAGAAAAATATCAAAGGCGCTTATTAGCATTACAGCAAATTTTGAAAGAAGAAAAAATCGCGGTTATGCTTGTTATGGAAGGATGGGATGCGGCTGGTAAAGGTGGGGCAATTAAGCGGGTGACGGAACATCTTGACCCGCGTGGGTTCCAAGTAAATCCAATTGGAGCGCCTGCACCTCATGAGAAACGTTACCATTATTTGCAACGTTTCTGGCGCAAAATTCCACAGTACGGGCAAATCACCATTTTTGATCGCTCATGGTACGGTCGTGTGTTAGTTGAGCGTGTTGAAGGATTTGCTACAAAGGAAGAGTGGATGAGAGCATATGATGAGATTAATGATTTTGAAAAACTACTAACAGATGACCATTACATAATAGGGAAGTTCTTCTACCATATAAGTAAAGAGGAACAGTTAAAGAGATTTAAAGATAGAGAGAAAAATCCTTTGAAAAGATGGAAAATTACAGACGAAGATTGGCGTAATCGTGAAAAATAGGATGAGTATGTTGAAGCAATGGAAGACATGTTTGAAAAAACAAGTAAGCCAAATGCAAAGTGGCATATTATTGAAAGTAACGATAAATTGTATGCTCGTGTGAAAACGTTAAAAATTATTATTTCATTCATTGAGGATTATTTCTTAGAACATGGTATAGAATTGCCTTCTTATTATTATGAAATGAAAGAGGATATTGAAGTTTTGCAAGGTGTAGGTGTTAAAGAGTAAATAAGAAAATGGCCCTGTGAATTGGTGAAACCAAATTATGGGGCTTTTTTATTTAGAAACATTTTACAATTAACAGAATAAGGTATATAATCAATAATCATATTAACATTGTTAATATGATTATTGATTATATACTAATATGATTATTGATTATATACTATGTGGGGGTTTTACTTTGAAGGGGAGAGATGTTGTTTTAGGTTTATTAATGGAAAAGGAATTGTCTGGTTACGATATTAAAATTGTGTTTGAAGACGTATTTACTCATTTTTTTGATGGAAGTTTTGGAATGATTTATCCAACATTACGACAATTGGAGAATGAAGGGAAAATAAAAAAAGAGGTTGTCATGCAAGAGGGGAAGCCGAATAAGAAAATGTACTTTATTACGGATGAAGGACGTGAAGAGTTTTATCAATACATGCAGACGCCTATAGAGAAGGATGTTTTACGTTCGGATTTTTTAATGAGAATGTATTTTGGCAACTATAGTGATGATGTGACAATAAAAAAATGGATTAAAGATGAAATTGAAAGAAAAGAAGCGTACATTGCAGATCTTCGATTGAAATATGAAAAGTGGAGAATAGGTATTACTTTCGTCGAAGAAATTTCACTAGATGTAGGTATTGCATCGTATAGTGCACAAGTGGAGACTTTGAAGAGAAAATTAGAAGAGTTAGAGGCGAAAGAAAACAATAAAACAGAAGAATGAAAAACGCATTCACAATAAATAAAGGGGTATATAAAGATGGAGCAATCAAAGGGTATTAAGATTGTCTTTTTAATGTGTCTAGGTATCTTTCTTTGTATGATTGATACGACAATTATGAATATAGCTTTACCGGCAATACAATCGAGTGTAAATACTTCATTAGAAAAGATGTCTTGGGTATTAAATGTTTATACAATGACGATTGCAGTACTTGCCATTCCGTTAGGGCGGATAGCTGATATCTTTGGAAAAGCAAAGATGTATATTCTTGGTCTGGTGATTTTTGGGGGTGGATCGATACTTTGCGCTTTTGCTAATACAGGTGATTTTCTTATTTTTTCTCGTTTTATACAAAGTATTGGGGCAGCAATTTTATTTCCAACAAGTATGGTAATTGGTGTATCAGCTATGCCGTTAGCTAAAAGGCATGTTGCACTTGCAATTTTAGGAGTAACACAAGGATTGTCAGCTGCTATGGGGCCAGTAATAGGTGGAATTATTACGCAAAATTTAGGATGGAGATGGGTGTTCTTCGTTAATGTTCCGGTTTGTATAATAGGAATCGTGTTATGTTGCATCATGCTACAAATAAAAAATGAAGAACGTATTATCTCAAAAATAGATTGGATAGGACTACTATTAAGTAGCACAGCAATTTTTTCATTTACTCTCATATTAGTAAAAGGTAATACATGGGGATGGCAAAGTAATATTGCTTTGTCTTGTTATGCAATTAGCACTATTTCTCTTATTCTATTTATTTTAGTAGAACGAAAGATTCATAACCCAATGGTGAATTTAAAGTTATTTCAAGATCGAATGTTTGTCGGAGCGTCAATCGTTGTTATATTGAGTAATTTATTTTTAATTGGAGTTACTGTATTGCTTCCAACGTTCTTGACGAAACTACAAGGTCGAACGGAAATTGAAGCGGCTTTTTTAGTGACACCTATTTCAGCGATGATATTTTTTGTCTCACCAGTTGCAGCAACTTTAATTAAAAAACTCGGAAAAGTAACTATTATTTTGTCAGGATTTCTTGTTATGGGGCTTTCCTACTATTGGTTGCAAATGATTGATGTTCATTCAACAAATATAGAAATTATTATTCCATGTATGATATTAGGTGTCGGATATGGCTTAGTAGTGGGGCCAATTACAGTTTTAAGTGCGTCTTCGTTTGAAGGAGAATTATTAACTGCTTCTCAAAGTGTTGTATCAATGTTACGACAGGTTGGAATTGTATTGGCGGTCGCAATATTTGTCTCTAACTTAACTCATAATTTAACTATAAATAAAGAAAAAGTATATCGTTATGCAGAAGAAAAGGTGCGGAATATTCATGTGAATAGTACTGAGCAAACTGAAATTTTACAAATGACTAAAGAAAAAATAGAGAATCAAAGTTTAGAGTCGAATATAAATAAGAAACAAAATGCAATGACAATGGGATTAAGTAAAGAGAAAAAGGAAGAATTGATTCGCGACAAGACGGATGAAATATTAAGAAAAGTTCCAGTAGAATATAGGGATGTAAAAAGAGAAGAAGTTATGAGGCAAGTAACAAAAGAAGTTGAAAAACAAGAGGAAAGTATAAAGAAAGAGGTACTCACATTTTCGAATGATGTGAATCATTATGCCAAGAATCAGATGGCAATGAGTTTTACAGATTTATATAAAGCAAGTGTGCCAATTATTTTAATTTGTGCTTTCGTAAGTTTGTTGTTTTGGGAAGGAAAAGCTTTAAGTAACAAGAGAAGGGGAAGATTAGTAGAAGATGCGTAAAGAAAAACAGGCTGCTATTAGCCTGTTTTTTCATTGTTTTCTCCTTGCATATTGTGAATAGTAGTATTTTTAATATAGCATGGGATAAGTCGAGTATGATTAGAAAGTTTTTTAGAATGAAAGGTATGAATGGAAAATGCCATTGAATATGTAACATTATACATAGTACATTAACAAGAGGGATTAATTTTAAAAGGAGGATGGAGAATTGCTAGATAAGGCAGGGGCTTTAATAGATAATCATGTGTACACAGAAGAAGAGCAACAAAAATTATACAAACGAACGTTAATAATCGTCAGCATTTCACAAATGTTTGGCGGTGCAGGACTAGCTGCTGGTATTACAGTGGGAGCACTTCTTGCGCAGCAAATGCTTGGAACAGATGCATTTGCAGGATTACCAACTGCTATGTTTACATTGGGATCAGCATTAGCAGCTTTCATAGTAGGGAAGCTTTCGCAACGATATGGACGCCGGATAGGTCTTGCAACAGGGTTTATAGTAGGTGGATTTGGAGCAATTGGTGTTGTAATGGCAGCTTTAACGAATAGCATTATTCTTTTACTTATTTCTTTACTCATATATGGTGCCGGTACAGCCACGAATCTACAAGCTCGTTATGCAGGTACAGATTTAGCAGATAAGAAGCAGAGAGCAACGGCTGTTAGTATTACGATGGTAATGACGACTTTCGGTGCAGTTGCAGGACCAAATTTAGTAGGAGTAATGGGTAGTTTTGCGCATTCAATTGGAGTTCCTAAACTTGCAGGTCCGTTCATACTATCGGCAGCAGCATTTATACTGGCGGGTCTAGTTCTTTTTGTTATGCTTCGTCCAGATCCGTTAATTATTGCTAACATAATAGAAAGATATAAACAGGAACATACATATAAAGGGCAACCAATAACAGAAGAAGTGAAAGAAAATAAACGAGGTATTACAGTTGGAGCAATCGTAATGATACTTACGCAAATCGTGATGGTTGCGATTATGACGATGACGCCAGTTCATATGGGACACCACGGTCACGGTTTAAGTGCAGTAGGACTTGTGATAGGTTTTCATGTAGGTGCAATGTATCTTCCATCTCTCGTTACAGGAATGTTAATTGATAAAATTGGCCGAACTACAATGAGCATAGCTGGTGGAGTGATTTTACTTGCAGCGGGTGTCATAGCTGCGATAGCGCCAAGTGATTCTTTATTACTATTAATCGTTGCTCTGTCTTTACTTGGGCTAGGATGGAACCTCGGATTGATTAGTGGTACAGCACAAATCGTTGATTCCACAACACCGTCTACACGTGCTAAAACACAAGGGAAAATAGATGTTTTTATTGCGCTAGCTGGAGCTTCTGGTGGAGCGATGTCAGGTATGGTAGTAGCGAATTCAAGTTATGCGGCATTGTCATTGGCTGGAGGCGTGTTAGCGTTATTACTTATTCCTGTTGTGATATGGTCTCGAAAAGGGGCAAGAAATTAAATGAAAAAGAGGTTCTAGTTACTGACTAGAGCCTCTTTTTATACACTTAAATTAAATTCCACTCTACAATAAGTCCTAAATGTGTAAGACCACCACCGAATCCGTATAGTAAAAGTGTGTCTCCATTATTTAACTTCCCTTCTTTTATAGCTAAATCTAGAGCGAGTGGAATGGTGACTGAAGAGGTATTCCCCATATATTCCACGCTCGTTAATGTTTTTTGTATTGGAATTTGAGATTTTTCGCAAATAGATTCAATCATTCGTAAGTTAGCGCTGTGGGGTATGAACCAGTCTATATCATCCCCTTGCATATTTGCGTTATGTAATAAATTTTTTATGCCTTTTGGCACTGTTCGTGTTGCCCATTTATATACTTCTCTTCCATTTTGAACGATTTTTTCATTTGTTTGCAGTGGTGTGCCATTCATAGTAGTAGATAAGTTTGTTCTATATAGATGAATGCCGCCATCACCGTTTGTTCCCATGTGAGCAGCGATAAAGCTTGGGGTGTCTTCATCTCTTTCTAATAAAATAGCTCCAGCACCATCACCGAATAAAATACAGGTCGTTCTATCGGTATAATCAGTAACTTTAGATAATGTCTCTGTCGCTACGACAAGTATTTTTTCATGTGATCCAGAAGTGATTAAGCTATTACCGACGTGTAGTCCATATGTAAAACCAGCACAAGTTGCATTTAAATCAAAAGCTAGTGTATGAGGTATGTTGAAGTATTGTTGTATTTGGCAAGCAACACTAGGGAAAACGTAATCAGCAGTAGTAGTAGCGACAATGATACAGTCGACATCTTCTAAGTTTTTCTTATATGTTGTACATAAATTTTTAATTGCTTTAATGGCTAAGTTTGAGGAATATTCTTCTTCGCTAGCGATTCTTCTTTCCTTCATTCCTGTTCTTTGTACAATCCATTCATCATTCGTATGGACCATCTTTTCTAAATCGTTATTAGACAATATTTGATCTGGAACATAAGTACCAATTGCAGTAATACGAGATTTAGAATGCATAGGAACATCTCCTAATTTTTATTTTTATAACCTGATACTAATATTAGGTTATAAAAATGTCAATATAGATTTTTGTTGTATTAAAACGATAATACTTAACTTACTATGAAGGAATTTGGCGAGTGCTGTAAAAATAATATACGAGAAGTTTCTAAAATTGATAATTGCTTTTGTTATTTTTATTGTGAGAAAAACTCGCAAAAAATGACGATTAAAGTAAAAAAATAACGATTTTCTTTAGTGTGATATAGGTTGTTAAACCTTGTGAAAGCGAATTACTTATGCTACACTTTATGTAACTTAAAATGAACGGAGGGGCTTCCTTTGATCTTAATCAGATTACGTCTCAATACTTTGTGCCAATAATTGAATAGCGCTCAAAGGCTCTGTCTGTGTACAGAGTGAACGGGATTGGTCTGCCTATTTTAAAGGAACCCTTTATTAAGCTTATATGTGAAAAAGAGGGAGGGACGAATACGCCCTCTTTTTGTTTTGCCTTTATAAATAGAATGGGATTGTATAGGTGAACGCTTATTGTGTATACGTATACGATCTTGGGACTTTTTGACTATAAAATAGGATGAAAGCATAGCTTTCTTCTATTTCTTTGGTGAACCCTTATCCGTTTACGAAAACACAGGCAGCGACCTGTGTTTTTTATTTTACGTAATCGAAATGGAGGAATAAATATATGGAAGAAGTATTACAAAGAGCAGTTTTAGTTGGAGTAAATGTAGGTAATGAAGATGATTTTGCATATTCGATGGAAGAGTTAACAAATCTTGCGGAAGCTTGTGATGTAGAGGTAATTGGGCAAGTAACGCAAAATTTACAACGAGTAAATCCATCGCATTATATCGGAAAAGGAAAGATTGAAGAAGTAGCAGCGTATGTACAAGAAATAGATGCGAATATGGTCATCTTTAATGATGAATTATCTCCTTCACAAATTCGAAATTTAGAAGAGGATTTAGATTGTAAGGTGATTGATCGTACCATTTTAATTTTAGATATTTTTGCGCAACGTGCGAAAACGAAAGAAGCACAGCTGCAAGTAGAAGTAGCACACCTTCAGTACATGATGCCTCGTTTAATTGGTCTTCGTGAATCGTTAGGGAGACAGAGCGGCGGCGTTGGTACGAAAAATAAAGGTGTCGGTGAGAAGAAGTTAGAGTTAGACCGTCGTAAAATTGAAGAACAAATTTCAGTTTTGAATAAAGATTTAGAAGCGCTCGTTGCCCAGCGTCAAACGCAGCGAAAGCAACGTAAGAAAAATGAAATACCTGTTGTAGCATTAGTAGGTTATACGAATGCAGGAAAGTCAACGACGATGAATGCAATGCTTGAAATTTATAATGGTACAGAAGAAAAACTAGTATTTGAAAAAGATATGTTATTTGCGACGTTAGAAACATCTGTACGAAATATTGATTTGCCAGATAATAAATCATTTTTATTAACAGATACAGTTGGATTTGTAAGTAAATTACCACATCATCTTGTGAAGGCGTTCCGTTCAACGTTAGAAGAAGTAGCGGAAGCAGATTTACTTATTCACGTCGTAGATTACGCAAATCCAAATTATGAACAATTAATTGATATTACAAATGAAACGTTAAAGAAAATTGGAGTAGAAAATATTCCAACGATCTATGCTTATAACAAATCAGATATGGTGGATGTTGAAATTCCGAAAGTACAAGAAGACCGCGTGTATTTATCTGCGAAGAAACATGTTGGAATTGAAGAGCTTGTAGAAATGATTCGTTCCCATATTTATAAAGAATATACGAAATGTGAAATGTTAATTCCGTATGATCACGGACAGGTAGTTTCGTATTTCAATAATCATGCGCACGTTTTATCAACGAGTTATGAAAATGAAGGTACGAAACTAGAAGTGGAATGTAAGACGAGCGATTATGAGAAGTATAAGCGTTTTGCAATTTAATGTAAGAGGCAACCCAGTTTGTGATTGGGTTGCCTTTTTCTATAATGTTTTACTGCTGAAAGTTACAAGGATGCAAGTCAATGATGGGAGTTAAGTTATATTTCTGGAAAAAGAAATGAAAGCAGTATAGAATAGAAATGTTTCAAAAGTCAGAATTTATTACACCTACTGTAATAAATATATATTTTGTACAGAAAGGAGCGATTCACATATGCAGGCAGTTTCACAAAAAAACACAGTAGAAACACCGACAATATATCGAATATTATTTGCGATTAGTTTCGGACATTTTTTAAATGATTCGATGCAAGCAGTTGTGCCGGCGTTGTTTCCTATTTTGGAAAAAACGATGAATTTATCCTATATGCAAGTAGGGTGGATTGCGTTTGCGTTAAATATGACGTCATCGATTATGCAACCGGTGTTTGGTATGTATTCAGATAAGAAGCCGTCACCATTTTTATTACCACTCGGTATGTTTTCGAGTATGCTTGGAATGATTGGACTCGCGTTTGCACCAAACTTTATTATTGTTATTATTTCTGTTTTATTTATTGGCTTAGGTTCCGCAGTCTTTCATCCAGAAGGCGCTCGTGTTGCGTATATGGCGGCAGGTGCAAAACGAGGGTTAGCGCAAGCGATTTATCAAGTTGGGGGAAACACGGGGAATTCTTTAGCTCCTATTTTTACAGCGCTAATTTTCGTTCCACTCGGTCAAATTGGTTCATTAGGTTTTACAGCATTTGCAGCAGTAGGAATTGCATTATTAATTTTCGTATCGAATTGGTACAAAAATGAATTAGCAACCGGCGCTGTAAGAAGGAAGAAGAGGGCTGCGCTTGAGGCGGAAAATGCAATTGTAAGTACACACATTAAATTTGTTATTATACTTCTTGTTTTTCTTACTTTTGTGCGCTCTTGGTACGGTGCCGGTATCGGGAATTTCTATCAATTTTACTTAATTGAGCATTATGGTTTATCTATAAAAAATGCCCAGTATTTCGTATTCGCATTTATGATTGCTGGTGTGTTAGGCACTTTCTTCGGGGGACCGTTAGCAGATCGATTTGGTAAGAAAAACATCATCGTATTTTCAATGTTAGGTTCAGCGCCACTTGCGCTGTTATTACCACATGTCTCACTTGTGTGGGTCGTACCTTTATTTTTATGTATCGGTTTTATTAGTTCAAGTAGTTTTAGTGTAATTGTTGTATACGCGCAAGAGCTTGTTCCGGGAAAAGTAGGGATGGTATCAGGTCTAATTGTAGGTCTTGCGTTCGGCCTTGGTGCTCTAGGTGCTGTAGTACTAGGAAAGTTAGCTGATATATATAGCCTTCAGTTCATTATGATATTATGTAGTTGTTTACCGTTAATTGGACTTACTTCATGGTTATTACCAAGTGATAAGAAAACGATAGAATAGGGGATGCACTATGAAATTATGTGAAAACGTAACAGAATTAATAGGAGATACACCTGTCGTCCGATTATCTAAATTTATTCCAGAAGACGCAGCGGACGTGTATGTGAAACTAGAAATGTTTAATCCATCACGTAGTGTGAAAGACCGTGCTGCTTATAATTTACTTCACGTTGCAGAAGAAAATGGTCTCATTAAACCAGGGGATACAATTATTGAACCGACAAGTGGGAATACAGGAATTGGTTTAGCGATGAACGCAGCAGCTAAAGGGTATAAAGCGATTTTAATTATGCCAGACAATATGTCAAAAGAGCGTATTAATTTATTGAAAGCATACGGGGCAGAAGTAGTTTTAACACCAGCAGAACAAAGAATGCCAGGAGCAATTGCGAAGGCATTAGAACTGCAAAAACAAATACCGAATAGTTTTATCCCGCAACAATTTGAAAATCCAGCTAATCCGAATATTCACCGTTATACGACTGCACTTGAAGTTTACGAACAAATGGATGGAGAGCTTGATGCTTTTGTTGCAACGGCAGGAACAGGCGGAACGATTACAGGGACTGGTGAAACGTTAAAAGAGAAATTACCAAACTTATATATTGCAGTAGTGGAACCGAAAGGATCTCCCGTTTTATCAGGTGGTGTACCAGGTCCTCATAAACTAGTAGGAACAAGCCCAGGATTTATTCCGAAAAACTTAAATACAGAAGTGTATAACGAAATTATTCAAATTGCAGACGAAGAGGCTTTAACGACAATGAGAAATTTAGCTAGACAAGAAGGATTATTAGTTGGGCCATCTTCTGGAGCATCTGTTTACGCTGCAATTATGATAGCGAAACGTCTAGGCGTTGGTAAAAAAGTTTTATGTATTGCGCCTGATACAGGTGAACGTTATTTGAGTATGGGGTTATTTGAATAAAAAGGATAGAAACACCTTAATAGTGAATAGCTGCTATTAAGGTGTTTGTTTTATGGAATGAAGAGGGGGAGAAGAACAATGAAACTATTAAAACCAATCTATGAATATAGTGAGCGTATTACGGCGTATAGACAAGCGTTTTTACACTCAGGGGAACAACCACATGGAAGTAGTTCTTTACAAAACTTTGATTCTCTTGATGAATGGTTTGAAAAAGTGAGTAAACAAGAACTAGGAGAAAATTTACTAGCTAATCGAGTGCCATCTAGTCAGTTTTTAAGTTTTGAAAAAGGGGAACTTATAGGTTTTGTGAATATTAGACATAGATTAAATCCAGAATTATTACGGGAAAGCGGTCATATTGGATATAGTGTCCATCCGAATAAACGTCGCCACGGTTACGCTACGAAACAACTACAACTTGCATTAGCTGAAGCGCAAAAATTAGGATTGCAGAAAGTATTAATAACTTGCGATAAATCCAATATCGGTTCTGCTAAAACGATTCAAAAGGTTGGAGGTGTGTTAGAAAATGAAGTAGTTTCTTCTCGTACTGGTGAAGTTATTCAGCGCTATTGGATAGAAATATGATTAAGTAGGAATTTGAAAAGGTAATGCAAGCTGTAATATCGAAATAGATAAATGAAATATAGGGGATTACTGCAATTTTAGGGGGAAATGAAATGGGATTAAAAGAGAGAGCGATAGAGATGTCAGAGATTTATAGGCAAAATCCGAAAGTAGAAGCTATTATTTTAGCGGGTTCAGTAGCTAGAAAGCTTGAAGATGAACATTCAGATATAGAATTACATATTTTATGGTCAACACCGCCGGAAGATGAGGATCGTAGGGCCCCTATTTATCATATTGATGGGAAAATATTATCGTATCATCCGTATGAGGAAGAAGAATGGTCGGAAACGTATTTAACGAAAGAGGGAATTAAATTAGAGATTAGTAACTTTTTAACAGAGACAGTAGAGAAAGTAATTTCGGATGTGGTGGATCAATATGATATAAATTATGAAAAACAATGTATTGTATCATCCATTCATGATGGTGTTAGTTTGTATGGAGAAGGGAAAGTGAATGAATTAAAAGAAAAAGTAGCGGCATATCCAGATGAACTAGCAAAACTGATGATTTCAGAAAATCTATGGTTAAGTAATCGTTGGCACAATCGAAAGGCGCTTTTAAAACGGAAAGATTGGCTTATGCTTTATGACGTTATTTGCGAAGTACAAAGGAACGTATTCGGTGTTTTATTTGGTTTGAATAAAATGTACGTACATCATCCAGCGTTTAAATGGATGCCTAATAATGTGGAACGAATGACTATTAAACCTGAAAAATTATATGAACGTATGGCGGACACATTAATAGGGAATCCAGAAAAAAGTGTGCAGGAGTTAGAGTTGCTAATAGAAGAAGTGTTGCAACAAGTTCATACATACGCGCCAGGAGTAAATGTGGATGAGCAAGAAAAATCTATTTTTTATTTTGTGAAATAGAAAATAGTAATAAGGGGGAAGTTATGGGTTTTTTTAATAGGTTTTTTAAAAAAGTTGAAAAAGTAAATGAGCAAGAAGCTACTCTTCATGAATTAAGTGAAGAATTGTATGTTGAATCACCGGTAGAGGAAGCGACTAGTTACTGGGTATCAATGGCACAAAATATAATTGTTAATGCTGTAAAAGCGGCTGACAATGATGTGGAACGTGCCTTCGTGTTATTGAATTTGAAGAAAGGTGAGGCTTCTTTTGATATTTTTTATCAAATAAATGGGCAATTGTATTTCTGGGATCAGCTAGAAAATGAGACGATAAGAAATAGAATTCAGAACGAGTTGTTACCGCAAGCTCCAGAAGTTTCAAATGCAGTAAATGAGCAATTTCGTGGAGCTGATCACCCTATAATTTCGTTCGCACAATTGCAGTTTGAATGGGAAACGAAAGCCTGGTTCTCACATATAATTTGGGAAGATAGCCTTGCTGCTCAATTGCCCAAAACTCAAATTCTAAATGAATGGTTTCGTGTAATTAAAGAAGAAACAAAAAATAGACCACTGGATAGTGATGCGAAATTTTCTTGGTATCCATCAAACTCTTAAAAAATGAATACAGAGAGACAGGTTATGTTTCTAGATGATTTGTATTATTGAATAAGTATCAATAATACGTAATTCTTTTTCTATTGCCTGTTAGAATTCGTTATGTACTAAGCTACTTGTTTTCTAAACTAAAACTTATATTTCGAATTTTTAAATAGATTGTAATACATAAAAATTCGAAATATAAGTTGACACTATTTTTAATGTGTGATAAAAATGATAGTAATCAATTCGGAAAATAATATTTGGGCAATGAAAGGGTATAGTAGTGAATATCTCCCTATTTCAGAGAGCTGATGGTTGGTGTGAATCAGTATATAGATTATTCATGAAGTTCGTCCTGGAGCATCTTTCATAAATCTCATATTTTGAGGAAATGAAAGACGGTAGTTTATACCGTTATCAAATAAAGTGGTGAAGATTTTTTCACAACTAGGGTGGTACCGCGATATTTATCGTCCCTACGTATTTACGTAGGGACGTTTTTTATTTAGCTCCTAACTTTGGTGTGGCTTCATAACTAGGGTGGTACCGCGATATTTTATCGTCCCTACGTTTTTGCGTAGGGGCGTTTTTATTTAGGTGGTTTCTTAGTGTTCTTCACAACTAGGGTGGTACCGCGATATTTTTGTCGTCCCTACGTATTTACGTAGGGGCGTTTTTTTATTATTAGGGAGGAAGTGAACGTATTAGAAAAGAGTATTGATAGAACAATATAAATACCGAATTGTAACAAAGAAAAAGAGATAGAGAGGAGATTAACAAATGAATTCACAGCAATGGACATCGAAATTAGGTTTCGTATTAGCTGCAGCAGGTTCGGCAATTGGTCTTGGGGCGATTTGGAAATTCCCATATATGGCCGGCATTGGAGGAGGCGGCGCGTTCTTCCTAATTTTCATCGGTTTCACATTATTAATTGGTTTACCACTATTATTAGCTGAATTCGTTATCGGAAGAAGTACACAAAAAGAGGCCGTTGATGCATATAGAGAAATCGCACCAAAAACATTATGGCCATGGTTAGGGAAATTAGGAATTGTAACTTGTTTCATACTACTTTCTTTCTACAGTGTTGTAGGAGGCTGGATTTTATTATACTTATGGAATGCAATTACAGGTAGACTATGGGAAGGAAATGGGGCATACGAAGCTACGTTTGGTGAAATCATTTCCAATCCATATTTAGCAGTTGGGTCACAGCTATTATTCATCCTAATTACTATTTTCATCGTAAGTAAAGGTGTACAAAATGGTGTTGAAAAAGTAAATAAATATTTCATGCCAGCATTATTCGTTTTATTCTTTGTTTTAATCGTTCGTGCACTTACGTTAGATGGTGCTGGAGAAGGAGTTCGTTTCTTCTTACAACCTGACTTCTCACATGTAACATCAGAAGTTATATTATACGCAATGGGGCAATCGTTCTTCTCATTATCTGTCGGGGTAGCCGTTATGGTAACGTATAGCTCATACTTACCGAAAGAAGAAAGCTTACCACGTTCAGCATTTTCTATCGTAGCCTTAACTCTTGTTATTACATTACTTGCAGGACTTGCAATTTTCCCAGTAGTGTTCGCATTTGGAATGGAACCATCTCAAGGACCTGGGCTATTATTTATCGTACTGCCAGCTATTTTCAGTAAAATGGCATTCGGAAAATTATTCTTCATCGTTTTCTTATTACTATTCTTCTTTGCTACTATTACATCAGCAATTTCGATGTTAGAAATTAGTGTTGCATCGTTAACATCAAAAGGTAAAGGGAAACGTGAAAAAATGGCCTTAATCGTAGGGTTATTAATCTTCGTTGTTGGGGTACCATCAGCATTATCATTCGGTATATTAAGTGATCTGAAGATTTTCGGGAAGACAGTCTTTGATTTAGCGGACTATGCAGTAAGTAACGTATTAATGCCACTTGGTGTATTATTAGTTTCTATCTTTGTTCCTTTAAAAATGAAGAAAGATGTATTAATGAAAGAGCTAGGTGTAAGTAAAAATAAAGGATACAAAGTATTTGTGTTATGGTTATTCTTACTTCGCTTTATCGCACCAATTGCGATTATTATCGTATTCTTAAATGTACTTGGCATTATATAAAGAAAGGTAGCGTATCATACAAAGATACGCTACCTTTTTATTTTGCTCTTTTTTGCAGTTCGTTTACCGTTACGAACTGATATCCCTTCTTAGATAAAGAATCTAAAATACCTTCAATCGTTTGTAAATTTTCATTAGACTCATCATACATAGAGTGCAGTAAAATGATAGAACCTGGTTTTACATTTTTATTAACGTATTTAATTTTATCAGCCGCAGATTTATAAAAAGTATCGGGCTCAAGATCCCATGTGATTGTTTCGATATTGTTTTTATTTAAATAATATGGCAGCCCTATTAACTTCTTACCGTTAGGGGGCCTAAAATCAATTTCGCCTGTAAATCCTGTTTGGCGGATTAATGAATTCGTTTTTTCTATTTCACCTTTAATAAAAGAAGGTGTTTTGAAAACCATTCTATTATGAGAATATGTATGGTTTCCAAGTTGGTGCCCAGATTGCGCGATAGCTTCTCCTAACGATAAATTTTTCTCTAATTCATTTCCAATTAAAAAGAAAGTAGCTTTAGCGTTGTATTTATCTAGTAGCGGTAATATTTGTTTTACATTGTTAGTAGGGCCATCATCAAAAGTTAAAGCGATCACTTTTTCATTTGTTTCTACACATTGTGTTAAATTTCCAAATAATTGAAAGCTTCTTGCGTTCATCAATTTGTATGTTCCGAATAATGCCGTGATAATAAAAAATAGTGTAACGATCGTAATGATAATTTTTTTCTTCATAATGTAACCTCACAATGATTTTTGATTCAATTAAAAAGTATTATATCAAACTAAGTAATTTCGTGCTTTAAGAAGGGCGTGGATGCAAGGAGAAGGAATTTATCATATAATAAAATACAAAAGGTATATTAGGAGGTGTTTATATGGCGATTATAATTCAATTGCCAGACACTGCAACGTCTCATGCAAAGCCAAGTATGGAAATGGCGATACTTTGCGTGAGGTAGACAAGTAATATACAATCGCCTATATGAGCTCGTATCATTTTTTATATTTGGCTTTGCACCTTATTGAAATGAACCATAAAAAATAAGGGGCGAGCAGAAATGAAATACGTAAAAGCTAATGCTGTTTTACCGGAGAGTTTAATTACTGAAATTCAAAAGTATATACAAGGTGAAACAATTTACATTCCGAAACAAGAAACGAAACATTATAAATGGGGTACACGATCTGGCGGAAGAAAACAATTAGATGAAAGAAATAAAGCAATTAAAGAAGCGTTTAAAAGTGGGATTGCTATTCATCAACTTGCAGAAGAATATTTTCTTTCTGGGGAAACGATTAAAAAGATTGTGTATTCTAAATAAGAGGAAAAGAGTCTGATTCATATATTACTTTGAATCAGACTCTTTTTGTTTTATATGTATTGGATATATGAAGTGTGAACGGGCATGATAATAGAAAAAATGTGCCGTTTTTTTATTAAATGCTATACAGAACATTTGAAGAGTAGAAAGGTGAACATATATGAATCA
The DNA here is from genome assembly GCF_001836235.1 of Bacillus sp. HMSC036E02. Classification (NCBI taxonomy): domain Bacteria; kingdom Bacillati; phylum Bacillota; class Bacilli; order Caryophanales; family Bacillaceae; genus Bacillus; species Bacillus sp. HMSC036E02. The sequence continues at coordinate 31,007 of NZ_KV827831.1, forward strand.
TATTGGACAAATAACGATAGAGCTTTTAATTGGTTTTTTTGTTCTATTAATTGCTACAAAAATATTAGGGAAAACACAAATATCTCAGCTAACGCCCTTTGATTTTATTTCTGCAATCGTCCTAGGTGAGCTCGTTGGAAATTCAATATATGATCCTAAAATTAAAGTATGGTCTATTTTATATTCAGTATTTGTTTGGGTAATTTTAATTTATACTATTGAAGTGATAACACAAAAAGTAAGAGGGACAAGAAGGTTTTTTGAAGGATATCCTTCAATTATTATTCGTAATGGAAAGATTGATCGTGAACAATTAAGCGTAAATCATTTGGATATAAACCAATTACAACAAATGCTTAGGCAACAAAAAGATATATTTTCAATCCGAGAAGTTGAATATATGATATTGGAACCTAACGGAAACATAAGCGTTTTGAAAAAAAGTAAATACGAATCTCCTACTGTAAATGATTTAAGTTTAAAACATAAGCCTGTATACTTACCAATTTCATTAATTAGTGATGGAAAAGTAGTTAAGGATAATTTGAGGGAAGCGGGATTTGATGAAGGGTGGCTTTATAAACAAATAAAGCAAAAAGGAATTACTAAATTTGAAGACGTATTATATGCGGAATGGAAAACAGATGATGGCTTCTTTTGTCAGGAAATGCAGCGGTAGAGAATAAGTGATATATGTAATGTTTGTTTCTAAGTTATCTTTTACATATCAAAAAACGTAATCATTGTATACAATAAAACTAGATCAACAATTTGTATGGAGTGATAAAGATGGAAGCGTTTATTAGAAGTGATCAATATAATTTTATAAAATCACAAGCTTATATTTTAGCAAACGGGCATGCAACGGCAAATGATAGAGGTGTAATTCAAGCGTTAAAATCGCTTGCGATTGAAAAGATAATACATGTATTTGAGAATTTAACGGATGAACAGAAAGAGTTAATTGATACGGTATTAACAGTTCAAAATAGAGAAGATGCAGAATCATTTTTAATGAAAATAAATCCGTATGTAATTCCGTTTCAAGAAGTTACAGCACAAACATTAAAAAAGTTATTTCCTAAGGCGAAAAAGTTAAAACTTCCTGATATGGAAGAAATGGATATGAAAGAAATATCTTATTTAAGCTGGATTGATAAGGGATCAAGCAGGAAATTTATTATAGCGAAAAATGATAAAAATAAATTTGTTGGTCTGCAAGGAACGTTCCAAAGTTTAAATAAAAAAAGCATTTGTTCATTATGTCATGGGCATGAAGAAGTAGGAATGTTTTTAGTTGAAATTAAAGGCGATGTACCAGGAACTTTCGTTAAAAAGGGAAACTACATTTGCAAAGATGGTGTAGCTTGCAATCAGAATATGAAATCGCTAGATAAATTGAACGATTTTATTGACCGCTTGAAGAAATAACGAGAAAACCTCTAGTATTTAAACTGGAGGTTTTTATTTTTTAAAGAAGTAAAATAAACTTTCTTTGTAAATGTAGATTTATAATGAAATTTGATAAAAATATCTATTATGATACAGTTGCTTATATGCAAGGAGGTAAAACATGGATTACCTTTTATCGAAAGAAAAAGTGAAGCGATGGCCCAAAGATATGATAGCGGCGGGGCGTTGTCATACTGTTGGCCTTAAATCGGATGGCACGGTAGTCGCGGTAGGTAATAATGAATTTGGCCAATGCGATGTAGGTAGCTGGCGCGACATTCGGTTGCCTGGCAAATAGTCAATTTACAATAAATGATTAGTAATATTATTCTATTTTAGGAGTAATTATGGAATAGGATATGTAGAAAATAATTAAACTTAAATCTACTGAATAAGAATCTCTTTTGAAAAGGGATTCTTATTATTTTTCATAAAATGAGGGTCTAAATGGAATTTTTGAACAAACTATATTTCAAAATTACAGTAGAAGATATAAATAAAGTATAGAGGAGATAAAGAAATGCTTAAAAAGTTTTTGCTTTCTTTACCGGATGTTTTACTTATATGTATCGTTCTCTACATAACGTACACAAATTCTTTTAGTTTTGGACAGATGTTAGTAATTTCAATTGCAATCGGAATTATTGGTGGTCTTGTTATAAGGATTGGTAAGGATGTATTTATGTATATAAGGTGGACAATGAAACAGAGGAAATCTTGAATACGTTGTATTGCTATTAGGAGGAGATGAAATGACTAAGAAAAAGAGTAGAGTGAAAAATGAAGTAGCGCTTTGGGCATTAACAGCGGTTGTTCTCATCATTGTATGGTACTTTTATCAAAAATAAAAACGCATCGTATTAAAAAAGCACGATGCGTTTTTATTATTTTTTTTGCCAATTTTCTTTAATAAAGTCTTCACGACCGGATTCCTTTTGCTCAGTAGCATATTTCTCTGGATTCTTTTTATAGAAATGTTGGTGGTATTCCTCTGCTGCGTAAAAAGGTGCAGCAGGACGAATTTCAGTCACGATTGGATCTTTAAACATACCGCTTTCTGTAAGAGCTTGTTTTGATTTTTCAGCAAGCCCTTTTTGTGTTTCGTTATGATAAAAAATAGCGGTACGATAAGATGGACCACGGTCAAAAAATTGTCCGCCATCATCAGTTGGATCGATTTGTGGCCAATATAAGTCTAGTAATTTCTGATAAGGAAAAATAGAAGGATCGAATGTAATTTGAACAACTTCTAAATGTCCAGATGTTCCAGCTTTTACTTGTTCATATGTTGGGTTTTCTACATGACCTCCTGCATAGCCAGAAAGTACTTTATGAATACCAGGAAGTTCATCAAATGGTTTTACCATGCACCAAAAGCAACCGCCTGCGAAGGTTGCGAGTTCGTATGTTTTTTCGGACATTGCTGTAATCCTCCTAAATGTATATGTTTTATATAGTATTATATAAATTGTTTTATTGCGCAATAAAAAAGATTTGAAAATATATGTTTTTTATAAACAAGATCCTCCGCTCACATCAATTAATTGTCCAGTTACCCAGCGGCTGTCTGGAGAAGCAAGGAATGCAGCAGTATCGGCAATGTCTTCTACTTCACCTAAGCGATTGAAAGCGGAAATAGTAGTAGCGTACTGCTTCATCATCGGGTCGCTCAAGAGTTCTGCATTCATATCTGTTTTAATAAATCCTGGAAGTATTGCATTCACCGTTATTCCTCGTGCTCCAAGCTGTTTTGCTAGCGTAAAAGTCATTGTATTAATAGCGCCTTTCGTCATACTATATGCAACAAAATCAGGTAAAGAAATGCGGGTGGCAGCGGATGAAATATTAATAATTCGGCTATTGTCACGTAAACGTGGCAGTGCTTGTTGAATGATAAAGAATGGTGCTTTTGCATTTACTGAAAACATTCTATCAAAAAATTGTTCAGTCGTTTCTTCAATAAAAGCACCAGGACCAATGCCAGCATTGTTTATTAAAATATCAAATTGTGTTTCACCAGTGCGCTTTTGTAATTCAGTATCTAAAGCGTTATAAAGGTTTTCTACACCGTGTAAGGATTCTAAATTTGCGCCGATAGAAAAAGCTTGGCCACCATCTGATCGAATTTCATGAACAGTTTCTTCAGCGTCATCTTTTCGATTACCGTAATGAACAGCAACCAATGCACCGTCATTTGCTAAACGTTTAGCGATCGCTCGTCCAATTCCTCGGCTTGCTCCTGTAACTAACGCTACTTTCCCTTTTAACATAGTTTCCTCATCTCCTCATAAACTTTATAAGTTTTTCTTTATGTAGTAATGCAAACATACTTAAGTAATATATGAGTGTATGTAAGTAATGCATTCCAATTTTGATTTGAGAAAAAATAAATAGAATGAATTTTGATTTTTTTGAGAAAACATGTTGACAACGAAAAGAACAACGTCCTATAATACGTGTAACAAATAAAAGTTAATTAAGAATTTTCTAACTTTATATGTTGTATATGCAAAGAAGAGGAAAGTAGATGATTATGATCGTTTCAGAGAGCTACTCCAAGGCTGTGAGGGTAGTAACAATCGAATCATTGAAGATCACCTCGGAGCATCGCTTGCGAAAGGGAAACTGAGTAGAGGGCGGCGGCATCGTCTCCGGTAAAAGGACGGAGGTCTGATTGGACCTACAAAGCTTATATTTCGTGAGAAGTATAAGGAAGCTGAGTGGTAACGCGAAACTCTCGCCTCAGCAATCAAAGCTACTAAATTGTAGTAGTTGATTGCTGAGGCGAGAGTTTTTATTTTTAAAAATAGAAGAAGAGAATGCGTAGAAGAGGAGAGTAAATGATAAAGATTGTTTCAGAGAGCTGCCCCGAGGCTGTGAGGGTGGTAACAATTCACTCATTGAAAATCACCTTGGAGCACTACTTTTGAAAACTAGTAAAAAGTAGCGGGGTTGTTCCCGATAGAAAAACAAAAGTCTAATTGGACTTGCAGAGCTTATATTTCGTGAGAAGTATAAGGAAGCTGAGTGGTACCACGATTCCCTCGTCTCAGCAATGGATTGCTACAAGTATGTAAGTAATCGATTGTTGAGACGAGTATATTTTTAAGATTTATATACTGAATATTCTGTTAAAATTACTCATCTCAGCAATCGATGTAGAAATAGATTGCAAAAATAGAGAAAAAAGAGGAGCGATGTGAGATGGGAAACCAGTACATTTACATGAATGGGGAATTTGTAGAAAAAGAAAAGGCAGTTGTTTCAGTGTATGATCACGGTTTTTTATACGGAGACGGTGTATTTGAAGGGATTCGTAGTTACGGAGGAAATGTATTTTGTTTAAAAGAACATGTGAAACGATTGTATGAATCAGCGAAATCTATTTTACTAACAATTCCAATGACGGTAGAAGAAATGGAAGAAGCAGTTTTACATACACTCCAAAAAAATGAATACGCTGATGCTTATATTCGCTTAATTGTCTCAAGAGGAAAAGGTGACTTAGGACTCGATCCGAGAAGTTGTGTGAAGCCGAGCGTAATTATCATTGCAGAACAATTAAAGTTATTCCCACAAGAATTTTATGATAATGGGCTAAGCGTTGTATCTGTTGCATCAAGACGTAATACGCCAGACGCGTTAGATCCACGTATTAAGTCAATGAATTATTTAAATAACGTACTTGTAAAAATTGAGGCGGCACAAGCAGGAGTGTTAGAGGCTCTTATGTTAAATCAACAAGGATATGTTTGTGAAGGTTCTGGCGATAATGTTTTCGTTGTGAAAGATGGAAAAGTATTAACCCCGCCATCCTATTTAGGGGCATTAGAAGGTATTACGAGAAATAGTGTTATCGAGCTATGTGAACGACTGAGTATTCCGTGTGAGGAAAGACCATTCACTCGCCATGACGTATATGTAGCGGATGAAGTATTTTTAACAGGAACAGCAGCGGAGTTAATTCCAGTTGTAAAAGTTGATTCGAGAGAAATTGGAGATGGGAAACCAGGAAGTGTAACGAAACAATTGACCGAAGAATTTAAAAAATTAACGAGAGAAAGAGGAGTACGTGTTCCCGGGCTGACGGAAAGCTTAGCATAAATAAGGAGAGGAGTTAATTGAAATGAAGCAGCAGTATACAGCGTATGAGAAGTTACAGTGTGAAGAAATGACAGGCGCTGGGCACGTGATTCAAGGTTTGAAGAAATTGGGTGTAACGACCGTTTTCGGCTATCCAGGCGGAGCGATTTTACCAGTATACGATGCGTTATACGAAAGTGGTTTGAAACATGTTTTAACTCGTCATGAACAAGCTGCCATTCATGCGGCTGAAGGATATGCGAGAGCTTCTGGGAAGGTCGGGGTAGTCTTTGCTACCTCTGGCCCAGGGGCGACAAATTTAGTTACGGGCTTAGCAGACGCTTATATGGATTCGATTCCTTTAGTTGTCATTACCGGCCAAGTTGCAACGCCTTTAATTGGTAAAGATGGATTTCAAGAAGCGGATGTTGTCGGAATTACAGTACCTGTTACGAAGCATAATTACCAAGTTCGTGATGTAAATCATGTATCACGAATTGTGCAAGAAGCTTTTTACATCGCCAAAAGCGGACGACCGGGACCAGTATTAATCGATATTCCAAAAGATGTTCAAAATGCAAAAGTCACCAGTTTCTTTAATGAAGAAGTTGATATTCCGGGGTACAAACCAGAACTTGTACCAGACAGCATGAAACTTAGAGAGGTGGCTAAAGCAATTTCAAAATCAAAGCGTCCACTTCTTTATATTGGAGGAGGTGTCATTCATTCAGGTGGATCCGATGAACTCTTCGAATTCGCAAGGGAGAACCGTATTCCAGTCGTTTCAACTTTAATGGGACTTGGTGCATATCCACCGGGAGATCCATTGTTTCTAGGGATGCTTGGTATGCATGGGACATACGCTGCTAATATGGCGGTAACAGAATGTGATTTACTACTTGCATTAGGTGTTCGCTTCGATGATCGTGTAACAGGAAAATTAGAACTTTTTTCTCCGCACTCGAAAAAAGTACATATTGATATTGATCCTTCTGAGTTTCATAAAAATGTAACTGTAGAGCATCCGATTGTTGGTGATGTGAAAAAAGCGTTACACATGTTGTTACATATGTCTATTTATACACAAACAGATGAATGGCTTCAGAAAGTAAAGGCATGGAAAGAAGAATATCCACTTTCTTATAAGCAAAAAGAATCTGAGTTAAAACCACAGCATGTGATCAACTTAGTAAGTGAATTAACGAATGGTGAAGCGATTGTCACAACAGAAGTAGGACAGCATCAAATGTGGGCTGCTCACTTCTATAAAGCAAGAAAACCTCGGACGTTCCTTACCTCTGGAGGATTAGGAACAATGGGGTTTGGGTTCCCAGCGGCAATTGGTGCTCAGCTTGCAAAAGAAGAAGAACTCGTCGTTTGTATTGCAGGTGATGCTTCTTTTCAAATGAACATTCAAGAACTACAAACAATTGCTGAAAATAACATCCCTGTAAAAGTATTTATTATAAATAACAGATTTTTAGGGATGGTAAGGCAATGGCAAGAAATGTTTTATGAAAATCGTTTATCAGAGTCAAAAATTGGCTCACCAGATTTTGTGAAAGTGGCAGAAGCTTATGGAGTGAAGGGATTAAGGGCGACAAATTCAACAGAGGCGAAACAAGTGGTGTTAGAAGCATTTGCTCACGAAGGTCCTGTCGTAGTTGATTTTTGTGTAGAAGAAGGTGAAAACGTATTTCCGATGGTTCCGCCAAACAAAGGGAATAACGAAATGATTATGAAGAGGTGGGAAGAATGAGTCATACTTTTTCACTCGTTATTCATAACGAGCCAAGTGTCTTATTACGTATAAGTGGAATTTTTGCTCGGCGTGGCTATTATATTTCTTCTTTACATTTAAACGAAAGAGATACGAGTGGCGTTTCTGAAATGAAACTCACAGCAGTTTGTACTGAAAATGAAGCGACATTACTTGTTAGTCAGTTGAAAAAATTAATTGATGTACTGCAAGTAAATAAATTATAAGGGGTGTATGGAGTATGAAAACGTATTATGAGAAAGATGCAAATGTAGAGTTATTACAAGGGAAAACAGTTGCGGTAATTGGTTATGGATCTCAAGGGCATGCGCAGGCACAAAATTTACGTGATTCAGGTGTGGAAGTTGTAGTTGGTGTTAGACCTGGTAAATCGTATGAAGTAGCAAAAGCAGATGGATTTGAAGTAATGTCTGTTTCAGAAGCGGTTCGAACCGCACAAGTTGTACAAATGTTATTGCCAGATGAACAGCAAGCACATGTATATAAATCAGAAGTAGAAGAGAATCTCCGTGAAGGACAAATGTTACTTTTCTCACATGGATTTAACATTCACTTCGGCCAAATTAATCCGCCAAGTTACGTAGATGTAGCAATGGTTGCGCCAAAAAGTCCAGGTCATCTCGTTCGCCGTGTATATCAAGAAGGAAATGGTGTTCCGGCATTAGTCGCAGTGCATCAAGATGCGACGGGAACAGCGCTACATGTAGCATTAGCGTATGCAAAAGGTGTAGGTTGTACACGTGCGGGTGTAATTGAAACGACATTCCAAGAAGAAACCGAAACGGATTTATTCGGTGAGCAAGCTGTACTTTGCGGCGGGGTAACTGCACTTGTGAAGGCCGGGTTCGAAACGTTAACGGAAGGTGGATATCGTCCTGAAATTGCATACTTTGAATGTTTGCATGAATTAAAGCTAATTGTTGACTTAATGTACGAAGGTGGATTAACGAATATGCGCCATTCTATTTCAGATACGGCAGAATTTGGAGATTATGTAACAGGATCGAGAATTGTTACAGATGAAACGAAGAAGGAAATGAAGCGTGTTCTGACAGAAATTCAGCAAGGTGAATTTGCGAAGAAATGGATTTTAGAAAATCAAGCAGGGCGTCCGACGTATAACGCAATGAAAAAAGCAGAACAAAATCATCAATTAGAAAAAGTGGGGGCAGAGCTTCGTGAAATGATGAGTTGGATTCATGCACCGAAAGAATTAGTAAAGAAATAGAGTGAGAGAGTATAAATGAAAAATATGTAAGAGGGGATTTGACAAGATGAGAAGTGACATGATTAAAAAAGGTTTTGATAAAGCGCCGCACCGTAGTTTATTAAAAGCAACTGGTTTGAAAGATGAAGATTTTGATAAACCTTTCATAGCGATTTGTAATTCTTTTATTGAAATTATTCCAGGGCATAAACACTTGAACGAGTTTGGGAAACTTGTAAAAGAGGCAGTTCGTGCGGCGGGTATGGTACCATTTGAATTCAATACAATTGGAGTTGACGATGGTATTGCGATGGGACATATCGGTATGCGTTATTCTCTTCCGAGTCGTGAAATAATTGCAGATTCAGTAGAAACGGTTGTAAATGCACACTGGTTTGACGGCATGATTTGTATTCCAAACTGTGACAAAATTACACCAGGTATGATGATGGCTGCACTACGTATTAATATTCCGACTGTGTTTGTTTCAGGCGGCCCAATGGCAGCAGGAAAAACATCTAAAGGAGAAGTTGTTGATCTGAGTTCCGTTTTTGAAGGAGTAGGAGCTTATCAATCTGGGAAAATTTCAGAAGAAGAATTAAAAGATATTGAAGATCATGGCTGTCCATCTTGTGGCTCTTGTTCGGGTATGTTTACCGCGAACTCTATGAATTGTTTATGTGAAGTGTTAGGTTTAGCTCTTCCTGGTAACGGGAGTATTTTAGCAATTGATCCAAGACGTGAAGAGTTAATTAAACAAGCAGCAGAGAAATTGAAAATTTTAATTGAAAGAGATATTAAACCAAGAGACATTGTAACGGAAGAAGCAATTGATGATGCGTTTGCGCTTGATATGGCGATGGGCGGTTCAACAAATACAGTATTGCATACATTGGCGCTCGCGCAAGAGGCTGGATTAGATTACGATATGAACCGTATTGATGCCGTTTCAAGACGTGTACCACATTTATGTAAAGTAAGCCCTGCTTCCAATTGGCATATGGAAGATATTGATCGTGCGGGCGGGATTAGTGCAATTTTGAAAGAGATGAGCCGGAAAGAAGGAGTACTTCATCTTGATCGAATAACTGCTACGGGGCAAACATTAAGAGAAAATATTGCTGAGGCAGAGATTAAAGATAAGGAAGTTATTCACTCTCTTGAAAACCCTCATAGTGAGGAAGGAGGATTGCGTATATTAAAAGGCAACCTTGCGAAAGATGGAGCGGTTATTAAAAGCGGTGCAACAGAGGTAAAGCGTTTTGAAGGACCTTGCGTTATTTTTAATTCACAAGATGAGGCACTTGCTGGCATTATGCTTGGGAAAGTGAAAAAAGGAGATGTAGTTGTCATTCGTTATGAAGGACCAAGAGGTGGCCCTGGTATGCCAGAAATGTTAGCACCAACATCAGCAATTGCTGGAATGGGATTAGGTGCTGAGGTTGCATTATTAACGGATGGACGTTTCTCTGGAGCTTCACGTGGAATTTCAGTAGGACATATTTCACCAGAAGCAGCAGCTGGTGGAACGATCGCACTTCTTGAACAAGGGGATATTGTATGTATTGATGTTGAAGAACGCTTGCTAGAAGTAAGAGTGAGTGATGAGGAATTAGATAAGCGTAAAAAAGAATGGAAACGACCAGAACCGAAAGTGAAAACTGGCTGGCTTGGACGTTATGCACAAATGGTAACATCGGCGAATACAGGGGCTGTTCTGAAAATCCCACATTTTGATTGAGCCAATTTAAAAAAGATAAGGATGATATATAATGGTGCAAAAGGTAAAGGAGAGAGTGAAAATTGAAGATATCTTAATGGCTCATAATTGCATGAAAGATATCGTTATTAAAACACCGTTACAACGTGATACAGTTTTATCTGAGAAATATGATTGTGACGTTTATGTAAAACGAGAAGATTTACAATTAATTCGCTCTTTCAAAATTCGTGGTGCATACAATTTGATTCAAAGTTTACCGAAAGAAAAGTTACAAAACGGTGTTGTTTGTGCAAGTGCTGGTAATCATGCGCAAGGAGTTGCTTATACATGTAATTTATTGAAGATTCCGTCGAAAATATTTATGCCCACAACAACACCGAAACAAAAAGTATCACAAGTACAATTTTTCGGTGGTGATTTCGCAGAGATTGTATTAGTTGGTGATACATTCGATAGCTCTTTCCAAGAAGCACAGTGTTATTGTGAAGAAAATAGAATGACATTTGTTCATCCGTTTGATGATCCGTATGTAGTTGCTGGTCAAGGGACAGTGGCAGTTGAAATTATGCATGATATGGAGAAACCGGTTGATTATATCTTTACGGCAATCGGCGGTGGTGGATTAGCATCAGGTGTTGGTACATATGTAAAAGGTGTTAGTCCTACTACAAAGGTTATTGGTGTAGAACCGATGGGAGCTGCCTCTATGAAAGAGGCTTTTCTTCAAAATGATAATGTCGCATTAGAGAAAATAGATAGTTTTGTTGATGGGGCAGCGGTTAAAAAGGTAGGAAAGTTAACTTTTGAAACTTGTAAAGATGTAATTGATGACATCGTTTTAGTACCAGAGGGGAAAGTTTGTACGACGATTTTAGAACTGTATAAGAAAAATGCGATTGTAGCTGAACCGGCTGGTGCACTCTCTATTGCAGCACTTGATTTATACAGTGATGAAATAAAAGGTAAAACAGTTGTATGTACGCTAAGTGGTGGAAATAATGACATTGATAGAATGCAAGAAATGAAAGAACGATCTCTCATTTATGAAGGGTTAAAGCATTATTTCATCATTGAATTCCCACAGCGTTCAGGCGCGTTAAGAGAATTTCTTGATAAAGGATTAGGGCCAGAAGATGATATTACTCGTTTTGAGTATATTAAGAAACATAATAAGGAAAATGGTCCAGCATTAGTCGGAGTAGAGTTAAAACATAAAGAAGATTATGAGCAATTAATTACTCGCTTTAAAGAAAATAATATTCAATTTATGGAGCTTAATAAAAACCCTGTTTTGTTTGATTTGCTTATTTAATAGAAGGGAAGAATAAGCATCTAAATAAAAAAGATAGATACAAGCGAGGAAATATAGTGCTTGTTCTATCTTTTTTATAGTTAAACTAGATACTCATTAAATTCAAGAAGAATAAAGCTAGTTAACCAAAAAAATATCGCAATGCGAATAATTACATACATAGTAAATTCAAAGGTAGTAAGTTTTCGTTCGCGTTTTATTTTTTTTAGAAATCTAACAGAAAAAACTGAACATAAAAGTAGAACGGCTATAGACATTTTATAAATATTTTCTAACAAACTTACATTTTCTAATAAGTTTTTCAGCATGTTTATCACCTATTCTGTAAAGTAGATTACAGAGAAATAGATCTTGAGCTGTCTAGTTTCGTTTATTTTTTATTTTCCCTGTATCATCAATTTCTACATCAGTTGAAATTGTTTGTAAATATTGAAGAGCTTTTTTCTTTTCTTCTTCATTTACAGGGGAAACTTGGTTGTTGCGAATGATATAAGGATTGAATGACATTTGGACATCCTTTCCTTTAAAAGTTAAAGTTAATACGCCAGTTTCGGCGCTTTTTCCATTCACATAACTTGGGAATAAAAAGTTACCTAATGAGTAAGCGATAGGAACTTTATTATAATACTCAAACCCTTGTAACCAATGTGGATGGCTTCCGACAATCGCGTTAGCTCCTGCTTCAACCATTTTAGGTACATATTGCTTTTGGTATTCTACCGGACGGTTTGATTTTTCAACGCCCCAATGCATATAGACGATTAAATAGTCTGCATCTTGTTTTTGTTCTTTAATTGTTTTTGTTACAAGATTTAAATCATAGCCATTCGCAACGCCAGGTTTATTCTCACGAGCTACCCAATTAGAATCAGGCATAAATCGAACGAAGGAAAGAAATTTAAACTTTTTCCCTTTTACGGTCATTTCTCGTGCTGTATATGCATCTTTTGCATTTTTTCCGGCTCCAATGTAAGGGAACTTTAATTTTTCTACGTGAGAAATCGTATCTAATAATCCATCTTGCCCATAATCAAGTGTGTGGTTATTCCCAATATTTACGATGTCATATCCAGTGTTTTTAATAGCTTGTAGTGTAGATGGATCACTTTTAATCCAAAACAATTGCCCAGGTGCTTTCTTTTCTTTCGTTGTAAATGCCGATTCTAAATTCACAAAAGAAATATCAGCTTTTTTTATTTCTTCTTTTACATGTTGGAATGGATAATCAGCCCCATTCTTTTCAATTATAGGACGTAATTGCCAATCAAACATTGTATCACCAGAGAAGGTGAGTGTGATTTCTTTGTCTTCTATTTTCTTTTCGCTTTTTGAAGCGGTTTTACTAGATTTGTTTTGTAAATCGTGTTTGTCTTTTGCTTTTGAAATAAAAGAGTAATTGATTAATAAAACAATCGGTGTAATGAAAAAGGCTATTAACAAAAATCGTTTTAGTAAAGTTTTCATATATACCTTCCCTTTTAATATTATCCCGCAATTAAATTAACACTGAATCTATTAAAGGTAATTAAAGTTACAAAAAAACAGCGGGTTATGTAGCGGAAAACATTTGTTAATATTCTCAATATTAAGTTAACATATAGATAACCTGTAAATCAATGTATAAACCAAAATATAGAAATAAAGAATTCGAAGGGTGAAGAATGAGAAATGGTTATATTAGGAGCAGTTGTAAATGGGATTTGTATTATATTTGGTACTTTACTTGGTAAATTATTTAGTAGGATTCCAGAAAGTATGAAAGGGACGATAATGCACGCAATCGGTTTAGCGGTTACTGTGCTTGGGCTTCAAATGGCATTAAAAAGTGAAAACTTTCTTGTTGTCATACTGAGTTTAGTGATTGGTACGGTAATTGGAGAATGGTTACAATTAGAAGAAAAGTTAAAACATTTAGGGGATTGGCTAGAAAATAAAGTTGGATCGAAGGGGAAAGGAAGCATATCAGAAGGTTTTGTAACAGCTACTTTAATTTTTGCAATTGGTGCGATGGGGATACTTGGTGCACTTGACAGTGGGATTCGCGGAAATCATAATATTTTATTTACCAAGGCAATTATCGATGGATTTATTTCTATTATATTAACGACAACTCTAGGAATTGGCGTAGTATTTTCGGCGATTCCAGTTGTTTTATATGAAGGTGGTATTGCAGTTTTTGCAACACAAATTAATAGTTTTGTCCCAAAAGAATTAATGAACCAATTTATAGTGGAGATGACGGCTACGGGCGGCATTATGATATCTGCTATCGGATTAAACTTACTCGGATTTATTAAAATTAAAGTGGCAAATTTACTTCCAGGTATATTAGTAGTGGGTGTAATTGTTTCAATTATTTATGGTTACGGTTTGTTAGTAAATTCGTAGAGGGTGGAAACACATATGGAGGAATTTCAATTTACAAAACGTGTGCATAAAATATTGGAGATTGCAGCAGAAGAGAGTGAGTATAACATAATTCACCCGGTCCATCTGTTTATAGGTATGTGTAAAGAAGGTACAGGAGTTTGCGCTGAGTTATATATGTATTTGTTTCATAAAGTCGGTCCAGATTTTTCAGAAAAACTTTCGTTACGAAAACGATTCGATTTACATAATCAAGAGTATAAAAAAATAGGGCAATATAAACTATCTTATAAGGCGATAGAAATTTTACAAATAGCGAAGAAACGTATGGAACGCTTTCAGCAAGTAGTAATCAATGAAGGACATATTATGTATGCGTTATTTCGTGTAGATACAGATATTGGCGAATTTATACATACACAAATGCAAGAAGATATATTACGTATTACAGCTGCACCGAGAGACTTAGCGGTTGATTTAAATAGTTTTAAACCTACTTATAACACATTATTTTGTCATGTAAGAAGAGCTAGTCCTTCTGATTTTGATAAGTTATCACGATTTGTGGCGGCTGAATTTTGTGAACGGTGGTTACAGTCGGTTGATTACGGATTTCGGACATATAATGAAAAGTTACCTATCTATATTGCACAGCAGGAGGAAGTAATAGTTGGTTTCGCCTGTTACGATGTAGTGAGAGGAAAGAAAGGATTGTTTGGTCCAATGGGCATAGCGAAACAAAATCGTGTGAAAGGTGTAGGAAAAGAATTATTGTATCATTGTTTATATAATATGAAGCAAGATGGATATGAATATGCGATTATTGGACAAGCAGGTCCCATTGAGTTTTACGAGAGAAATTGTAATGCTCGTTTAATACCGATAGATAATAAGTAACCAACTTCATATAGAGGAGTTGGTTTTATTATGAAAATGATGTAGAGATGTAGTGGTTTTTACTAGAAAATAGCGGGTTTTGTAGTAAATCTTGCATAAAAAGCAAATTACTAAACTTTTTACAAGAAAGGGTGTAGAATGGGTATCTAAAGAAAGAAGGTGTGAAAATGGCCAGCTGGAAACGAAATTTAATGATTTGTTGGCTAGGTTGTTTTACCACTGCAGCCGGTATGAGTTTAGTAATTCCTTTCTTATCTTTTTATATTGAGGAATTAGGAGTAACTGGCACTTCAAGTATTGCACAGTGGTCGGGACTTGCATTTGGTGTAACATTTTTAATGGGTGCGATCGTATCGCCAATATGGGGAAAGCTTGGTGATATACATGGACGGAAACTGATGCTTATTCGTGCTAGCCTCGGTATGGCGATTATTATGACGCTTATGGGGTTTGTAACGGATGTATATCAATTAGTCGCACTAAGATTTTTAATGGGAGCAGTATCTGGTTTCCTTTCAACCGCAATGACATTTATTGCAGCAGAAACTCCGAAAGAACATTCAGGATGGGCAATTTCTACAATTTCAACTGGTGGCGTGAGCGGTTCTTTACTTGGTCCATTACTTGGTGGATATTTGTCTGAGTTAATTGGAATGCGTCATGTCTTTCTTGTTACAGGAGCTTTTTTATTCCTTTCCTTTCTCATCGTTTTTTTCTTCTTGCATGAAGAAAATCACTCTGCTCAAGCAAAAAAAACACAGCCGAAAAAAGTATGGACGATGGTCCCAGCGAAGCATTTAATTATTAGTTTATTTGTAACAACATTTATTATTCAACTTGCTAATATGTCAGTTCAACCAATTGTTACATTGTACGTGAAAAATTTAGTAGGTCCTCATACTGCACATATTGAAACAATTGCGGGAGCAGTTATGTCAGCAACAGGATTAGCCGTTATTTTGGCAGCACCAAGACTAGGAAGATTATCAGATCATATCGGTCCTCAAAAAACGTTAGTTGTAGCGTTATTTGCTGCAGGAATTATTTTTATCCCGCAAGCATTTGTAACCTCAGCTTGGCAACTATTAATTCTTCGATTTTTATTAGGTATCGCACAAGCAGGATTATTACCTTCTGTACAAACTCTACTAAAACAACATACACCAACCCATGTTACGGGACGGATATTTGGATATAATCAATCATTTCAGTTTTTAGGAAATATGATTGGTCCAGTGCTCGGGGGACAAATTGCAGCACATGCAGGCTTCCAATATGTTTTCCTCTCTACATCATCACTATTATTTATTGCGTGTATCTGGGTTTATTTTCATAATAAGAACGAAGAGGTATCAGAGAAACAACATTTGGAAGTTAGTTAACTAAGTGAATAAAAAAAGGATGAAGCAATGATTGCTTCATCCTTTTCTTTAAAATTTAAGACATAGATAGCTTAATGTACCAAGCTCATAACTACGGTGAATGACTTCACCGCTATTTTCACCACTTCCCATAGCGATAAATAAAGGAACAAAATGTTCTGCTCTTGGTACTGCTAATTGTGCATGAGGAGCATTTTTCTCCCAATTAAACAATGCATCTTTATCGTTATGCTGCATATGTTTAATAATCCAATCATCAAATTCAATTGCCCATTTTTCAGGTGTAGTTTGATTCCATTTCAAAGCTCGTAAGTTATGGACGGTAACACCACTCCCGATTACTAAAATATCTTCTTGTCCGAGTCCTTTAAGTGCTTCTCCAATTTCAAATTGTTCTTTTGCAGAAAGGAATGGATTGACTGATATTTGCACGACAGGAATATTTGCTTCTGGATACATGCGGTGCAGGAGTGTCCATGAACCATGATCTAAACCTCTCGTCATATTATGATGGACTGAAATACCTTTGTTCTTAAATTTTGTTTCTAACATAGATGCAATGCTAGAAGAGCCTTTCGCACGATATTTGATTTCGTATAACTCAGGGGGAAAACCTCCAAAATCATAAATTGTTTCATACTCGTTATCTGATGAGGAAATCGTTAATACTTCACTTTCCCAGTGAGCAGTGAAAATAACAATTGCTTTCGGTTTATATGTTTCTCCAAGTGTTTTTAAAAATCGTGTATAGTCTGTATCTTGAATAGCGAGCATAGGCGAACCATGTGCTAAAAATAATGATGGCATCATAATAGTAGAAACCTCCTAAAAATTATATAGTTACTTTATGTAAGTTACTATATAATTTTATTTTAGGTTCGTCAAGAGATCAGTTTGAAAGCAAGTCTGAAAAATACATCATTTGTCATAATGAAAGCAATTACATATAATATAAAATAAGAAAAGTGAATGGATATTCATTTCTCTTAAAGGTATACATAATAGAGTTGGGAGCTGACGAAATGAATGTACAGGAAAGTTTCGTTACGGCATTGGATGGATCGGAAATTTATTTGCGTAAGTGGTTACCAGAAGGAGATCCGAGAGGAATTATTCAAATTGCACATGGCATGACAGAGCATGCAGGGGTGTATACAGAATTTGTGGATGCTTTATTGGAAGCAGGGTATGGTGTTTATGCGCATGATCATAAAGGACATGGGAAAACAGTAAAAAAAGAAGAAGATTATGGTCATTTTGAACCAAATATAGGGTGGAATCAAGTTGTATCGGATGTTATCTTTGTTTCAGAAAGGATAAAAGAAGAGCAGTCAAGTCCTTTGTTTTTACTTGGACATAGTATGGGTTCTTTTTTATCAAGACGTGCTGTACAACTTAGAGGCGAATTATATGATGGATTTCTGATTTCAGGAACAGGTGGAAATCCAGGGCTTTTAGGAGTTATTGGTCATAAAGTAGCAACAATCGAAATGAAGTTGCGCGGGGCAAAAACGAAAAGTCCAATGTTAAACTTTTTATCTTTCGGAAACTTCAATTCGAACTTTAAGCCAAATCGTACAAAATTTGATTGGTTATCTTCAGATAATAATCAAGTTGATAAATATATTGCGGATCCGTTATGTGGTTTCATTTGTACGACGAGTTTTTACCGAGAATTATTTTCTGGTGTATTAGAAGTAAATAAACTAGAAGAATACAAGAAGACGCCAAAGAATCTTCCAATACATATATTCTCTGGTGATCGTGATCCTGTTGGCGATATGGGGAAAGGTGTAAAAGAAGTATATGAAAACTATAAAAAATGTGGTGTGAAAGACGTGACACTACGTTTATATGAAAATGGTAGACATGAAATGTTTCATGAAGTAAATAAGGATGAAGTATTTAAAGATTTAATTTCGTGGTTAGATGCGCATAATAAATGAGAAAGATAATCCCAAACTGTTTGTAGTTTGAGATTATTTATTTTACAGAAATACGGGCAATAAATTCTTAAATTTACTTTACTTAATAAAAAATAAATCTTATTCTAGAGTCGTTAAAAAAATAAAGAAATATTGTATGAGAGGAAACCTCACTTTTCTGAAGTGAGGTTTTTTGTAGTAACGAAGTAATAGTGAATAAAACTAATTTTAAAAATAATTTAAAATCAAACTATTTATAAAGAAACAGATGCCTGTTCATAATAGTAGTATAATAGTGAATGAGGTGTTAATAGAATGGAAGATAGAACATTAGGTTTATTACTAGATGTTGTTGGTGAATTATTTTCAGATGAAATTTCAATTGCTGTTTCGAATACGAAAGAATATATTTACTATCGGCCAAGTAAACGAATTGATTTAAAGATTAGCGCTGGGGATCCTATAAAGGAAGGAACGATTGCTCATAAAGCGATGGTGATGAATCAAAAAACATCTGAGTTTATGAATCGGGATTTTTTTGGTATTCCTTATCATGGAATGGCTGTACCATTTTCAAACAATGGAAAGCTTGAAGGGTGCGTAACGGCAATTTATCCAGCTTTAACGGATGGAAAGTCAGTCGTTACTTTAAAAACAACAGATGGCTGGATTCCAGTTCCTTTTTCAAAGGTTATGTATTTAGAGGCTAAAGATAAAAAGACGTATGTGAATTCAGAAGAGTTATCAGGAACACATAAATACTCTCTGCAAGAATTCGAATACTTGCTTCCTAAAGATTCATTTATTAGATGTCACCGTTCGTTTATTGTAAATGTTAATCATATTAAAGCGATTTATCCTGATACCCATTCTACTTTTGTACTTTCGATGGATAATGGTGAGAGAGTACCAGTTAGTCAATCATACGCTAGTTATTTCCGTAAGCTTCTAGGATTCTAAATTTTTCTGCTTTAGAACCTAAATTTGCTGTTCTGTCTGAATTTTCGTTATTGTATACTAAAATCCCTATTTTGATAGTGTAAATGTGTAAAATAATTATGAATATTCAATGAGAGAGGGATTACATATGGAGAATAATTTAGATAGAATCAGAGATCAACGTCTAAAAGATCGGGTAGTTACACCTGAAGAAGCAGCTTCCTGGATTCAAAGTGGAATGACTTTAGGCTTAAGTGGGTTTACACGTGCAGGTGATGTAAAAGCAGTCCCATTTGCGCTTGTAAACCGAGTTAAGAATGATGAATCTTTTAAAGTAAATGTTTATACTGGGGCTTCTTTAGGCTCGGATGTAGACAAATTATTTGCTGAGGCAGGAATTTTAGGGAAAAGATTACCTTTCCAAGCTGACGCGACGATGCGAAAAGGAATTAATAACGGAGACTTTTTATTTGTGGATCAACACTTATCTCATACAGCAGAGTTACTCCGCGCTGACGTTCTGGATATAGATTTCGCTATTTTGGAAGCGGTTGCGATTACAGAGGACGGAATGATTATTCCAACCACTTCAATTGGAAATTCCTTAGCGTTTTCCTTAAATGCTAAGTCTATTATTATTGAAATGAATATGGCTCAATCCACGCAATTAGAGGGACTACATGATCTATATGAACCAGGTAAACAAGGGGAGAGGCTTCCAATTCCGCTTGTGAAAACAGATGACCGAATTGGAACAATCGGTATTCCAATTGATCCTGAAAAAGTAAAGGGAATTGTGTTTACGAATCAATTGGATTCGCCATCGACAATTGTTCCTCCGGATGAAGAAACGGTCATTATGGCACAGCATTTAATAGAATTCCTTCGAGAAGAAGTTAAAATAGGGCGATTAACAAATCGTTTAGCGCCGTTACAATCAGGAATTGGTTCAGTTGCTAACGCAGTATTGCATGGAATGTTAGATTCAGAATTTGAAGATTTAGAAGTGTATTCTGAAGTTTTACAAGATGCAGTTTTTGATCTTATGGATGCTGGAAAAGTCAATTTTGCTTCTTGTTGTTCTATCACGCTTTCTGAAGAGAAAATGCAACAAGTATTTTCTAACTTTGAAAAATATCGTGACAAATTAATGATGCGTCCGCAAGAGATTTCCAATCATCCTGAAATCATTCGTCGCCTTGGATTAATCTCAATTAATACTGCATTAGAATTAGATATATACGGAAATGTTAACTCTACTCACGTTTTAGGTACAAAAATGATGAATGGAATTGGTGGGTCTGGTGATTTTGCAAGAAATGCACGCCTAGCTATCTTTGTTACTAAATCGATTGCGAAAGGTGGTAACATTTCAAGTATTGTTCCTTTCGTTTCTCATGTAGACCATACTGAACATGATGTAGATGTTATTGTTACTGAACAGGGGTATGCCGACTTAAGGGGACTTGCGCCAAGAGAAAGAGTGGAACTTATTATTGAGAATTGCGCACATCCAATGTATCGTGATCAACTACGTGCTTATTACGAAGAAGCAAAAACAAGAGGTGGACAAACTCCTCATATTTTAGAAAAAGCTTTTTCTTGGCATACGAATTATGCTAAAAATGGAACAATGCTTGAAGCGGTAGTAGAAACTGTATAGGTTTGTATCGTACGAAATAGTAAAACGAATGAGTGAGTTTGAAGATTAAATTTTAGAAAAAGAGAACACCAACTTTTAGGGATGGTGTTCTTTTTCTTTAAAAAAATTGTACTGGTTATAATAAAGATTTATAAAAATAACCTCTAATTTATGAAAAAAAAGGTTTTTTGAAGTGCTTTCCGAATCAATTTAGTAGTTTACATATCGAAGGTGAGGAGAAAGAATCATGAAGATAAGAGAAGCGTTATTAAGTGAAGCAAATGAATTAAGTGAATTCGCACTACAATCAAAAGCAACGTGGGATTATAGTGAAGAATTCATACTTGCTTGTAAGGAAGATTTAACAATTACAGAAGAATACATAAAAAATAATTTTGTATATGTTTTAGAAAACGATAATGCGAAGATTGGCTTTTTCTCATTTTTACGTAATGATAAAGCTCTCGATTTCTTGTACATTCATCCTGATTACAAAGGAAAAGGTTACGGGAAAATACTTTGGGAGTACGTAATAGAAAAAGCCAATGAACTAGGATTAAAAAGTTTTACGATTGATAGTGATCCGAATGCAAAAGGATATTACTTGAAAATGGGGGCACAGTTAATAGGAGAGACACCATCAACTGTCTTTAAGGGTCGTGTACTGCCTCTTTTGAAATATGATGTGTAAAACTATTAATAGTAGGGGAAGATTAGAATGGATGATGTAAAGGAAAAAAGAATATATGAAGCACTAATAAAATCGTGGTCGATTGAAACGAGTTCAAAGTGGACAATTGAAAACCCAGCAAAGGGACAGTGTGGTGTAACGGCTCTAGTCGTTCAAGACATATATGGAGGAGAAATTAAAAAGACAAAAGTAAGAGAGGTATGGCACTTTTATAACTTTATAGATGGGCAGAGATTTGATTTTACAGAGACTCAATTCAATGGGAAATTGAATTATATGGATGTGGAATCAAATCGGAAAGAAGCATTTGCAGATACAAATGAAAAACAATATAGCATTTTGAAGGAAAAAGTAACGAAAGAATTCAAATTATCTTTTGACTCTTAATCTTTAATAAGTTACTATAATGGTGGTAACTTATTAAAGGGAACTTCATAGAGTTGAAAGGGGAAATACTTTTGAAAACAACTTATGTAAACGCTACAATTGTAACGATGAATGAACAAAACGAAGTGATAGAAAATGGATATATCATTGTAGAAAATGATCAAATTATAGATGTAAAGAGCGGAGAATTCGCTAATGATTTTGAAGTAGATGAAGTAATTGATATGAAAGGAAAGTGGGTTTTACCAGGGCTTGTAAATACACATACACACGTTGTAATGAGTCTCCTAAGAGGTATTGGCGATGATATGTTATTACAGCCGTGGCTTGAGACGAGAATTTGGCCACTGGAAAGTCAATTTACTCCCCAAATTGCGGTCGCTAGTACGGAATTAGGATTACTTGAGATGGTGAAAAGTGGTACAACATCATTCTCTGACATGTTTAATCCAATTGGAGTAGATCAAGACGCAATTATGGAAACGGTATCAAGGAGCGGGATGCGAGCTGCTGTTTCAAGGACTTTATTTAGCTTCGGAACGAAAGACGATGAAAAGAAAGCGATTGAAGAAGCTGAGAAATATGTGAAGCGTTACTATAACGAAAGTGGCATGTTAACTACGATGGTTGCACCACATAGTCCATATACATGTAGTACAGAATTGTTAGAAGAGTGCGCACGGATTGCAGTAGAGAATCAAACGATGGTTCATATCCATCTTTCTGAAACAGAGCGTGAAGTACGTGATATTGAAGCACAATATGGAAAACGTCCAGTAGAATATGCAGCGAGCTGCGGATTGTTTAAACGACCAACAGTTATTGCACACGGTGTAGTATTAAATGAAGATGAGCGTGCATTTTTAGCAGAAAATGACGTTCGAGTAGCTCATAATCCGAATAGTAATTTAAAACTAGGTTCTGGTATAGCGAATGTAAAAGCGATGCTAGAAGCAGGAATAAAAGTAGGAATTGCAACAGATAGTGTTGCATCTAACAATAATTTAGATATGTTTGAAGAAATGCGCATAGCGACTTTACTACAAAAAGGTATTCACCAAGATGCAACAGCTTTACCAGTTGAAACAGCTCTTACACTTGCGACAAAAGGAGCTGCTGAAGTAATCGGGATGAAACAAACAGGATCACTTGAGATTGGAAAATGTGCTGATTTCATTACAATTGATCCGTCTAATAAGCCTCATTTACAACCAGCGGATGAAGTGTTATCACACCTTGTATATGCTGCTAGTGGAAAAGATATAAGCGATGTAATTATTAACGGAAAACGTGTCGTTTGGAATGGCGAATGTAAAACGTTAGATGAAGAGCGTATTATATTTGAAGCAAGTCGTTATAAACGAGGTTTGCAAAGATAACTAATTATGTGGCAGTTGAAAAAGCTATCCTTTTAAAAGGATAGCTTTTTTCTTGAACGAATAAATATTCAAAAGAATGTCGCATCTTTCTGTTCATATTTCTGCTATAATATATAACGCTTTATAATATTTTATACTTAAGGAGAACAACTCATGAAGCGAAAAAAGAGCCATTTAATGGTAATGGCACTTGTTACATCTTTATTATTAACAGCTTGTAATAATAAAGCGAATAAAAGTGATACAGAGGTTAAAAAACAAGTGTTAAATGTAACAGTATCAGAAGAAATTCCTTCTCTGGACACTGCGAAAACGATGGATGGTACATCAGCACACGTTATGCAAAACATATTTGAAGGGTTATATGTATTAAATGATCAAGATCAGCCTACTCCAGCAGTAGCAAAATCGTTTAAAAGAAGTGAAGATGGTAAGAAATATACATTTAACTTGCGTAAAGATGCAAAATGGTCAAATGGAGATAATGTAACAGCAAATGATTTTATATTTGCATGGAAACGTGCAATTAACCCTGAAACGGCATCTCAATATGCATACATGCTCTTTTATGTGAAAAATGCGAAAGAGATTAATAAGGGAACAATGCCTCTTGATGCACTTGGGGTTAAAGCAATAAATAATTATACGTTAGAAGTTGAACTGGAACAGCCAGTTCCGTATTTTTTACAGTTGTTAGCACTACCTATATACTTACCACAGCATGAATCATTTTTGAAAGAACAAGGAAACAATTATGCATTGGAACCTAGTAATCTCATATATAACGGGCCATTTGTATTAGAAAAATGGAAGCATGAACAAGAGTTTCAATTAAAGAAGAATGCTGCATATTGGGATCGAAAGAAAGTGAAATTAGACGAAATAAACTTTCATATCGTAAAGGATACAATGACAGCTGTAAATTTATATGAAGCCGGAGATTTGGATCGAGTACCTATTAATTCGCAAATTGTAGACAAGTATAGAGGGAATAAGGAATTACATATGTCGAGTGATCCTGGAATTGCCATGCTTCGTTTTAATGAAAAAAATACCGCGTTAGCAAATAAAAAGGTGCGTCAATCTATTTCATTAGCGTTAAATAAAGATGATTTCGTTGCTCACTTTATTAATAACGGAGCAAAGCCTGCAAGTGGGCTTGTACCAGTTGGTCATGTAAATGAAGTGACCGGTAAAGATTTTAGAAAAGAAAACGGAGATCTTTCTTCATATGATTTGCAAAATGCGCAAAAGATTTGGAAAGAAGCAAAAAAAGAGCTTGAAGTAGAGCAAGTAAACCTCGAGTTTTTAACGTTTGAACAAGATAATGCAAAACGGATGGCAGAATATATAAAAGGTGATTTAGAAAAGAATTTGCAAGGACTCACGATACAAATTAAACAACAGCCATTTAAGCAAAAATTACAGTTAGAACAAGCAGGTGATTACGATATAACTATGGCAAATTGGGGACCTGACTATAAAGACCCAATTAGTTATTTAGAGTTATTTACGACAGGGAATCCGAATAATAAAATGAATTATTCTAATGTTCATTACGATGAATTAATAAAGAAAGCGAAAACGGATTTTGTACTAGATACGGAAAACCGATGGGAAGCGTTGCGAGAAGCCGAGCAGGTATTATTAGAAGATGCTGCGGTAGCGCCGCTTTATCATATTGGCTCAGCATATGTACAAAAGGATTATGTAAAAGGAATTGAAAAGCATCAATTTGGTGGTATTTATACTTATAAGAATGCTTATATTGCTAATGAATAAATACAAAAAACCTTACTTTTTAAAAGTAAGGTTTTTTACACATGAATTCTATTAAACCGATTTCAATAAAGCGTAAAAATTCGTATCATATGGGACATCATCTTGATACATATAATTTTTTAGAACGCCTTCTTTTTCAAAGCCTAATTTTAATAGTACTTTATTGGAAGCTTCATTTTCAAGAAATACAATTGCTCCAATCCGCTTTAAATGAATCGTATGGAAACCGTATGATATAACCTCAGAAACAGCTTCAGTCGCATATCCTTTTCCCCAGTGTTCAGGCAAAAAGGCATAACTTATATTGGCTCGTTTATGCTCAGAAGACCAATCGTGAAAACCAATGGTACCAATGAGTTCTTTCGTGTCTTTTAATTCGATTCCCCATTTTATACCGCTTCTTGCATTGTAACTCAACTTAAAATTATGAATGATTTGCTTCACTTGATCAATATCTTGTAACGGTTTTTGGCCATAATAGCGCAGTACATTAGTATTAGAAAAGCATTGTAGTATACGCGGTGCATCTTCTTCGGTAAGTTCTCTTAAAATGAGTCGGTCTGTTTTCAATATAGGAAACATGCTTTCACTCCATTTCTTTTGAAACTAGAATGTGTTGTTATTATATAATCTAGTCTGAAAATAAAGATTATTCAAGAGGGGAGTATGGTTTTAATTTATGATAAAATTGATTGTGGAATATATTTCAAAAAGAGGTTTGTATATGGAGAAAAATTCAATTTTAATTGTAGATGATGATCAAGATATTGTTCAATTTATAAAAGTGAATCTAATGCAAGAAGGTTTTAAAGTTTTTAGTGCTCATAACGGAGAAGAGGCTTTAGAAATAATAAATAATAACAGTATTCAACTTGCTATTTTGGATATTATGATGCCACAAATGGATGGGATAGAATTGTGTAGAAGGATTAGAGAGAAACATAGTTTACCAATTATGTTTTTAAGCGCGAAATCATCGGATGTCGATAAGGTAATTGGATTTAGTACTGGGGCAGATGATTATATTGTGAAGCCGTTCAGTACAATTGAATTTATCGCAAGAGTGAAAGCTCAATTAAGAAGGTATACATATTTCAACCAAAATGCTGTCCAAGTAATGGAAAAGAAAATAAATATTAGAGGTTTAGAAATAGATGAAGCGTCGAGAACTGTAATGTTATATGGAGAAACAATGAATCTTACGAAAACTGAATATGATATTTTACACTTAATGGCAGCCGCAAGGAATCGTGTGTTTACAATTGAAGAAATATATGAGAGCGTTTGGAACGAAAGAGCCTATGAAAGTAATAATACAGTAATGGTTCATATTGCAAGATTGAGAAATAAAATTGAAGAGAATCCAAAAGAACCGAAGTTTATACAAAATGTTTGGGGAGTCGGATATAAAATTGAAGATTAGATCTTTACAGGGTATTAGGGCGAAATTTTTTTTAGCTTTCATATGTAGCATCTTGTTAGCGACTGTAAGTATAATAGTGCTTCAAATTTTAGTTGGAAATATATATAGTCATGTTAATGCGTTAGAGGAAAAATATTCATTTTTATACTTTATAGTTTTTTTGATTTTTACTACGACATACTTTGCATGTATGACAAAAACAATGATGAAAAGATTGTCTGAAATTAATAAGAACGTGAAGGAAATAAGTAATGGTAATTTTGAAGTACATATACCTATTTCAAAAAATGACGAGATTGGTGAATTAGCGACGAATGTAAATAGAATGGCCAAAAGTTTAAAAGAGTCTATCGAGAATGAAAAAAAATCACAGGAAATGAAAAATGAAATGATTAGTAATATTTCTCATGATTTACGAACGCCAGTAACATCTTTAATCGGTTATGCGGACCTGTTAGGAAATAAACTCCATTCGAATGGAGAAGAATGTGAACAGTATGTAAGTATATTAAAGCGAAAAAGTTATGAATTAAAACATCAAGTAGATGATTTATTAGAATACTGTCAAATAAATTATAGAGAGATTGAATTACATAAAGATGAAGTAGATATGAAAGCATTAATTGAACAAATCATGATTGGCTTTGTACCACAATTAGATGATGCTAATATGAGCTTTTATATTAAAAGTGATGAAGTGCTGTATGTAGAAGTTGATGTGGCACTTATAGTGAGACTATTTGAAAATATAATAGGTAATAGTATTATGTATGGAAAAGATGGAAAGGAAATTATAATTGGAATTTCCAATAAAACAATGAATGTTGAAGTAGAAATTAAAAATTTTGGACAATGTATTCCGGAAGAGGACCTTCCTTACGTTTTTGAGAAATTTTATCGTAGTGAAAAATCACGTAGTTCTTATACTGGTGGGAAAGGAATGGGGCTTGCAATTTCAAAAAGTATAGCCGAGCTCCATCAAGGGGATCTAACTGTACGTAGTAACGATAAAGAAACAGTTTTCACTGTGAAATTACCGCAGTATAAAAAAGTAAGAAAGTCGTAAGTATTTCTTTTATATGTCGTAATTTTTACTTTGTATCATTGAGAAAAAGGATATGAGAGTAGGGATGCGACATGTGGAAGAAATTTTTATTAGTGATTATAGTTTCTTTTTTAATTATAAGTTGGATCTTAGTTTATGTAGCTAATGGTGTTACATCAGTTTTTGTTTGGTGGAGTATTCAGGCTTTTAGTTTTATTTCAGTTTTCCTCTTGGTAGGATCAGTAATAATATTTTTTTGGAAAGGCATTTTTAGAAAGCGGATAGATAGAACGCTATTTTTAATCATTCTGTTTTCTATCATTGGAGCTTGGCCTGTCGGTTGGTTTGCTAATATAGGTAGAATTGCTTACCCAGCAGATATACAATCTATGAGTCCTAAAGCAGTAGTTCGTGTTCCTTTGAATGAACGAGCATTAATAGGCTGGGGCGGTGATCAGTTAGAAACGAACTATCATGTTATAAAGCCAAATGAAAGGTGGGCATATGATATCCTCATTCCACCTGCTGAAGTGAAAAGTAGTAAGTTAGAGGATTACGGAATATATGGAGCGAAAGTAATGGCACCAGCTTCTGGGACGGTTGTATCAATCAATAATGATGAAAAAGATTTAATTCCCGGATTGGATGATTTTCAGTCAATGGCAGGGAATTACATATATTTACGGATAGATGAAACAGAGACATTTTTGATTCTTGCCCACTTAAAGAAAGGGTCCATTAAAGTTAGAGAAGGACAACGTGTAAATGAAGGAGAATTTCTTGCTCAAGTCGGTAACTCAGGAAGTTCAAGTGAGCCACATTTACATATCCATCATCAAAGGCAAAATCCGTCTAAGGTAAGTATGTTTTTTGCGGAAGGATTGCCACTTTACTTTCGAACTGAAAATGGTGTCATGATGCCGGAAAGAGGGACATACATAAGTGGTAACTAGAAGAAAATCATTTCATCCAAAAAGGGTATTCCAAATTAAAATTGGAATACCCTTTTTCATTATCCTACAAATGTTTGATACAGTAAGAAGATATTTAAAATGATAACGAGTGCTGCAATTATCCAAGCGATAAATGTTGTTATACGGTGGTTAACGAGTGCACCCATAATCTTTTTGTTACTTGTAAACATAATAAGTGGTACTAGCGCAAATGCAATACCGAATGATAAGACGACTTGGCTCATGACTAGAGCGTAAGTTGGATTTACACCTAAAGCGATAATAACTAATGGTGGAATCATTGTAATAAATCGGCGTAAGTATAACGGAATATGCATGCGAATGAAACCTTGCATAATAATATCACCCGACATTGTACCGACAGAAGAGCTAGATAGTCCTGCTGATAAAAGTCCAATCCCAAATAATGCAGCCGATACAGGACCTACTAAATTGGTAAATTGAGTGTAAGCAACATCTAAATCTTCAACGTGCAAGCCGTTTTTAAAGAATAGTGCAGCAGCAACAATTAACATACTTGCATTAATTGCTCCAGCAATAACCATTGCAATAATAATATCGATAAATTCGAAACGAAAAATCTTTTTCTTTTGTTCGTCAGTTGTTCCGACCACGCGGCGTTGTGTTAATGCAGAATGCAAGTATATTGCATGTGGCATAACTGTTGCACCTAAAATCCCTGCTGCAAGTAATATACTGTCTACACCTTGGAATTTTGGAATAAATAGTCCTGAAAGAAGGGGACTTAATTCTGGTTTTGCATAAAAAACTTGAATCCCAAAAGCGATTACTACAATGAAAATCATTCCTGTAATAATAGCTTCTAGTGGACGAAATCCTCTACGTTGAAACTCAAGAATAATAAATGATCCGGCTGCAGTAATTAAAGCGGCAGGTAGCATCGGGATTCCAAATAGTAAGTAAAGCCCCAAAGCAGCTCCAATAAATTCCGCTAAATCTGTAGCCATAATAACTAGTTCACCTTGTATCCATAAGCCGATAGACACAGGCTTTGGAAAGTTTTCACGAGCTATTTCGGGTAAATTGTTTCCTGTAGCAATTCCTAATTTAGCTGATAAAGTTTGGATTAATACAGCCATTAAGTTAGAAGCGAGTATAACCCATAATAGTAAATATCCATATTGTGAACCAGCTGCGATATTTGTAGCAAAGTTGCCAGGATCAATATAAGCAACGGACGCGATAAAAGCGGGTCCTAAAAATGGTAACAGTCTTTTCCAGCCTTTTGTTTCTCCACTTAAAGCTAAGTGAGCTGATTGTACAGTTGTACTTTCAGAAGGGAGATGTTCATCTTTTGTTATATCTTTATTCATAGTAGTTTTCCCCTTTAAAATGTTAACTTGATGAAATTATTGTATTTATTCTTACTCATTATTTCAATACATTTAAATATATTATATGGTAATTTCATTTGAACACGAAAGTTTCCTTAATGCAAATTATATGCCTTTATGCAATGGATGGTGTGATAACGTAAAATGAATTGGGAGTTTATGGTGTGATGACGTGGGGAAACATAGTGAATTAAAGGGCTGTTTTTGAAATTTATGTGAACATAAAGCCGATAATACAGCATATTAATTGATGGAATTGCATTTGTATGATATATAATATATTGGGATTACAACATAACCATAGTGTTTTGGTGTGTAATCTTGTTTTTTATTTTTGTTAACTGATAGAAAATAGTATAAAGAAAAGAAAATGGGATTCATTTTCTTATTATATATGTTTTGATATGAACGTTAACTTATACATGATTTAAAAAATTAGATAGGTGGTAGAAATACATTGGCAACTACAAAACCATACAGAGTATTACTATATTACATGTACACAACAATTGAAAACCCAGAAGAATTCGCGGCAGAGCATTTAGCATTTTGTAATTCACTTGAATTAAAAGGAAGAATTCTTGTAGCAAAAGAAGGTATTAACGGAACTTGTTCTGGAACTGTAGAACAAACAGAGAAATACATGGAAGCAATGAACAATGATCCACGTTTCGATGGCATCGTATTTAAAATAGATGAAGCTGATGGTCATGCATTCAAGAAAATGCACGTGCGTCCTCGTCCAGAGTTAGTTACACTTCGTCTAGAAGATGACATTAACCCGCACGAAATAACTGGGAAGTATTTAGAGCCAAAAGATTTTTATGAAGCAATGAAACAAGAAGATACCGTTATCATTGATGCACGAAATGATTATGAATTTGATTTAGGTCACTTCAAAGGTGCGATTAAACCTGATATCGAATCCTTCCGTGAATTACCAGATTGGATTCGTGAAAACAAAGAAGTACTTGAAGGTAAAAAGATTTTAACTTATTGTACAGGCGGAATTCGTTGTGAGAAGTTTTCTGGTTGGTTAGTTCGTGAAGGCTATGAAGATGTAAGTCAGCTTCACGGCGGAATTGTAACGTACGGAAAAGACCCAGAAGTACAAGGTGAGCTTTGGGATGGACAATGTTACGTGTTCGATGAGCGTATCGCTGTACCAGTAAACCAAAAAGAACATGTTATCGTTGGTAAAGACCACTTTACAGGTGAACCTTGTGAGCGCTATGTAAACTGTTCAAATCCAGAATGTAATAAGAAAATTTTATGTTCTGAAGAAAACGAAGCGAAATATTTACGTGCATGTTCTAATGAATGTCGTGTAAGTCCACGTAACCGCTACGTAATACAACATGAATTAACGGAAGAGCAAGTAGCTGCTGCATTAGAGCAAATCGAAGCAGGGAAGTAAACTGAATTCTTATAGTAAAAGGGGTACTCCAAGTTTAATTTTGGAGCACCCTTTTTTTATTATACGGTTCTGTCATTTGTCGGTTTTTGTCGGTAAGTCGATATATCTTAAAAATCGCTGATATATTTCGAGTTGCGCTGATATATCTTAAAAATCGCTGATATATTTCGAGTTGCGCCGATATAATCGGAAAATCGCTGATAAAAATTTCACTTACTGCAGCGCACCAAGAATTTGAAAATAACTTTCTTTAATTTTTATCTTCTTTCTCTTTAACGGCAGAAAGTACAGTTTGTTTTACCCAAGCTTTTCTTCGTTTATGCTGTAAACCCCATTGGTATAAACTTTGGGCTCCTAAAATAAGTGAAATGACAATGCCGCTAATCGCAATTAATAGAGCGAAAAATTCAAGAGGTGACGATATTTTGTTTGAATCGGTGTTTCTTAAAAGGTCAATCATAGTAAACCCTAACATTTGGCCCACTACAGAGTAGAGCGTTAAAATTAATAATAAGAGGCTATCTTTTTTAGAGGCGACATTTTCTTGATATTTAAACAAACTATCAAGATTTTGTTTCGCGTTCGAGTATAGAACCTCAATATTAAAAAGTTTTCTTAAGCGGAAGAAAATATCTTCACTTTGTGATTGGGATACTAATTCTAAAGAAAAATAATTAGCAGTGAACGAATTGATCGAATAAATTAATTTCTCTATTTCATTAGTATCTTGTTCAATGTTTAGCTCAGCATAGGCGTTTGCCATTTTTAATAAAACAATTTTATGGAATAGGTTTAATAATAAAGCGTAATAAAATTCCCCGTACATTTGACTAGCAAGTTTAGCGATTTCGCGTTCTCCTTCATTTGTTACACATGTAAAAATATGTTCTTCCATTATGAAATAACGATTTGGAGCCCATCTCTGGTAAGCGTGTTTTTTTAAATAGTCATGAATGTAAGGAAGGTTATTTGCACTCACATATGGCTTACCATCACTTGTTAATCCGGAAAGACTAGAAGTACGATAAACATCCACTTCATTAAGTTCCATACCTTCTTTTAGTGACAATAAAGTTTGGACGTACATTCTTTGGTCTTCGAAGAAAGGGAAGGTTTGAAAGTATGAACTTCTTAATCTCTTCTTTTCAAAGAAATCAGTTACGCCATGAAATAAATAACCAAAAATGAATTTTTCAACTTGGGAATACTTTTTTCCGTTACATTCAATACAAATAGTCTCATTTGTATCATTTTTAGTTTCAAGTACACGGAAGCGAGCAGCGAATTCGATTGCTTCAGATAAAGTCATGTTTGGAGCAGTGTTTACTTCTGTTCGAATTGTTAAGAAGCCAAGTTCATAAGGACAAAGTGTTACATCAATAGAGTGTATCTTGAATGGGATTGAAATAAGGTTTGTTGTTAAATATCCAGTTAAGTTAAGGTCCTTTGAATAACGTTGCAAGCCCTTTTGATGCTCTGAGTGAGGAAAGAGAATTTTATTTGTAAATGAAAGATAGTATGCTTCCATATTTTGATGTGAAACTTTAAACTCCCCATAATATGTATTTTCATCATAGAGATGATCAAGCCGAAAAGGACGGAAATCGTTTTTTTGTAAGAAAGGGAACATATTTTGTTCATATCCAGCTTTAAAAGAAAACGGGAATATAAATTGAAATATAGCTGTTGCTACATCTTTTTCCTCAATTGCTTGTATTGCCTCCATCTACATTGTTTCCTTTCCATATATGCTATAGAAACAACATGCCCAAATTTATTTGAAAATAACCACTGTTTTATACTCGATTGAGAGTGAAAATTCAGCTTATTTAGCAGAGGACATGTATAATGTTATGTATACTAAAAGTTATAAAATTGTATTTTGAAAAGGGGGATGCTGTATGCGGATTTTAGTATTAGGCGCTGGTGGAGTCGGAGGATTTTTTGGTGGCAGATTAGTCGAAAAGGGAGAAGATGTTACATTTCTTGTTCGTAGTAAACGGAAAAAACAATTAGAGGAAAGAGGACTTGTAATCCGAAGTGTTAACGGGGATTTTTCCTTTCAACCGAAATTAATAACGAAGGAAGAGAGAACTTCTCCATTTGATGTCATTTTATTTTCAACAAAAGCGTATCACTTAAACGAGGCAATTCAAGATTTGAAGCCGTTTGTTGGCGAAGGTACTGTAATCATTCCATTGTTAAATGGTATCGCTCATTTATCACTATTACAAAAAGAATTCGGCGAAGAAAAAGTACTTGGCGGTTTATGCTTTATCGAGACGACGTTAAACGATCAAGGAGAAATTGTACAAACTAGCGCTGCCAACAGACTTGTGTTTGGAGAAATTAAGTCTCAAAATTCAGAGAGAGTAAAGCATATTTCTAAAGCATTTGCAGGTACGAAATCTAGTTTTGTTTTAAGTGAAAATATTACGCAAGATATGTGGCATAAATATTTATTTATTACTGTAATGTCCGGTGTGACAACGTTAATGCGTGCACCAATTGGACCAATTCGTGAAAGTGAAGGCGGCCGTGATTTTATCCGTAATGTATTTGAGGAATCTGTACAAATTATGAAAGTATTAGGAGCTCCAATAAAGGTTAATATTGCCCAGGAACATATGAAAACAATTGATAAAATTTCGTATGATATGAAGTCATCGATGCAACGTGATATGGAGAAGGGTTCGTTTATTGAAGGGAAGCACTTGCAAGGATATTTACTGGATGTAGCAGAGCAATTTTCTATAGCGGCACCATTATTAGGCACTATATATCAAAATTTAAAGGTGTATGAAGAGATGACCTTTAACAGATCTGTAATAGAATTAGATGTATGAAAAAATAAAAAAGATAGCAATATATAAGTGTATTGCTATCTTTTTTATTTTTTTGTATGACAAATTATTTATTTCTTTTCGTTCTATCTGTCAAATTTATTTCCTGTTCACGTTTACCATATAACTGATTAATTTCATTTGCTACTGCATCTAAATATGAATCGGAAAAAATAGGCTTCTTTTCTTTAGACATAGGGGTCTCCTTTGCGGATTTTTTAGTATTCATTATGTATATTTCTCAGTGGATTATGCACAATCATTTTAATTTTTTTCTTATTAAAAATTTTTGTTTACTTTTTGAAAATAAAGGAGTATTATAATCCACAGTTTCAATTTTCTAAATCGCTGAAACCGCATGGTACGGGGGACCCGTTTTTACGGATTAGTACATAATCCGATGGGGTGAATCCTTAAAAAAGGTAGGGCTACTCATAGGCCCGAATCCGACAGCTAACCTCGTAAGCGTTATATTGAGAAGGAAGGTGGAGCTTGTGCGACAAAAAAAATAATGTCTACAAGTCTATTTCGCTATGGCTTGTAGACATTTTTTGTTTTCTGAGTAAATAGTTTACTGGCTGCAACAAGCAGAAAAGTTCGTACAAAATTATTGGAGAGTGGACAGCATTGGTTTCATCTATTAAAAGATTTTTAATTGGAAGACCGTTAAAATCAACGGAGCTTGGAGAACAAAAGCTTAATAAAACGAAAGCTTTAGCTATTTTATCTTCTGACGCATTGTCATCAGTTGCTTACGGTCCAGAGCAAATTTTAATTGCTTTAGCAGGTGTTGGAGCGATCGCTTATTGGTATTCCATTCCGATCGCTGTTGGGGTATTAGTATTATTGACAGCCCTTATTTTATCTTATCGTCAAATTATTTTTGCTTATCCGCATGGCGGGGGAGCGTATGTTGTATCAAAAGAAAATTTAGGGATGAATCCAGGCTTAATTGCTGGAGGATCTTTATTAGTTGACTATATTTTAACTGTTGCGGTAAGTGTGTCCGCTGGTACAGATGCAATTACGTCTGCGTTTCCTAGCTTACATGCACACAACGTAATTATTGCGGTTATATTTGTTATATTAATTACGATATTAAATTTAAGGGGAGTAACGGAATCAGCTTCCGTTTTAGCATATCCTGTTTATTTATTCGTTTTAGCACTATTTATATTAATTGGTGTGGGCATATATAATATTTTAACTGGTCATGTTTCACCCACTTTACATGCGCCAATTGGTACACCAGTTGCAGGGATTAGTTTATTTTTATTACTAAGAGCATTTGCATCAGGTAGTTCTGCTTTAACAGGTGTTGAAGCAATTTCAAATGCAATTCCGAACTTTAAAGATCCTGCGCCAAACAATGCTGCAAAAACATTGCTTGCAATGGGTGCATTACTTGCTGTGTTATTTTCAGGAATTGTATTTTTAGCTTATTATTACGGAGTGACTCCGAGTAAAGAAGTAACAGTTGTTTCTCAAATTGCTGAACAAACATTTGGACGTAATTTCATGTACTATTTCATACAAGGTACAACAGCTTTAATATTAATTCTTGCTGCTAATACAGGTTATTCTGCATTTCCTTTATTAGCGGTTAACCTTGCAAAAGATAAATTCATACCGAGAATGTTTACGATTAGAGGAGACCGCCTAGGTTACTCAAACGGTATTATTATACTTGGAGTTGCTTCGATTATTTTAATTGTAGCTTTCCAAGGACAAACAGAACATTTAATTCCACTATATGCAGTAGGTGTATTTATTCCATTTACACTTTCTCAAACAGGGATGGTATTAAAATGGCTTCGCGAAAAGCCTGAAGGATGGGCTTTAAGATTAACGGTTAATTTAATTGGTGCAGTTATTAGTTTTATCGTAATGAGCATGTTCTTTTTAACTAAATTTGCACAAGTTTGGTCGATTCTTATTTTCTTACCAGTTATTATCTTCTTATTCCATCGAATTAAGAAGCATTATGATGCAGTGGGTGATCAATTAAGTTTAAAAACTTGCGAGCCTCTTATTCCAATTGAGGGGAATGTAATTGTCGTTCCTGTAGCAGGTATGACGCATGTAGTAGAAAATTCATTGAACTATGCGAAATCGCTTTCGGCAGATCAAGTTATCGCAGTATATGTTGCTTTTGACAGAGAAGAGGAAAAGAAATTTGAGGAGAAATGGAATAAGTGGCAACCTGAAGTAAGGCTTGTTACATTACATTCTCATTATAGAAGTATTATTCAGCCGCTAACTAAGTTTATCGATACAGTGCAATATAAGGCAAGTGAATCGAATTACCGTGTTACGGTCGTTATACCACAGTTCATTCCGAAAAAAGGTTGGCATAACATTCTTCATAATCAATCCAGTTTACTTATACGTGCGTATTTACTTTATAAAAGAAATGTTGTTATTACGACAGTTCCATATCATTTGAAAAAATAAGAAAATTTTTTAAGGATAGCTTCGCGAAAATGAAGCTATCCTTTTTGTGTATATGCTATGCATAATTGCATATGGGGTTAAAAATTATACTAATATAACTTCATTGGTTATTTGAAAGTAGTGTTTTCTGTTGTGATATGTAGATATTTCAATCGATAAAGTGAATCGGATTATATTTTGAAATAAGGACATGAAAGCTTGAAAATAAAGGGAATGAAAATACTTCTTTACGATATATAAACAGCTGTGTTTAAATGACCTTACAGTACAAAACTTATATGAAAACAAAATGAAATTTCATATTTACGTATGTTGTTTAGTTTGAAATGAATAATATTTTTATGTAATATATTCACTGTGTGAATGTGGGAATTTCGATGAAATAGAAAATTTATACAATATTATTCATACTAAACACATATGAAAAATAATGAAATGTTTTGTGACGATAAGTAAGTACTGTAGCAATACGAGAGAGGTGGTTCATACATAGATCACGTTGAGAACGTTCTCTATTTTAACCATCTCAAATTATGGGCAAGAAAATAGAATAATAAAATGCGATAGTAATAGTTGCTAATACATAGGAGGAGTTAAAGTGAAAAAGACTTTAATTACAGGGTTATTGGTTACAGCGGTATCTACGAGTTGCTTCATTCCTGTAAGCGCTTACGCTAAGGAGGGGCAAACGGAAGTGAAAACAGTATATGCGCAAAATGTAATTGCTCCAAATACATTATCCAATTCAATTAGAATGTTAGGATCACAATCACCGCTTATTCAAGCATACGGATTAATTATTTTGCAACAGCCAGACATTAAGGTAAATGCGATGAGTAGCTTAACGAATCATCAAAAGTTTGCAAAGGCGAATGTACGAGAGTGGATTGATGAATATAATCCGAAGCTAATTGACTTAAATCAAGAGATGATGAGATACAGCACTAGATTCAATAGTTATTATAGTAAGCTCTATGAACTAGCAGGAAATGTAAATGAAGATCAGCAAGCAAAAACAGATTTTATGAGTGCATATGGAAAATTACAATTGCAAGTACAGAGCATCCAAGAGAGTATGGAGCAAGATTTATTAGAGTTAAATCGATTTAAAACAGTATTAGACAAAGATAGTAACAACTTATCAATTAAAGCCGATGAAGCAATAAAAACACTGCAAGGATCAAGTGGAGATATTGTGAAATTAAGAGAAGATATTAAAAGAATTCAAGGGGAAATTCAAGCTGAACTAACTACTATTTTGAATAGACCTCAAGAAATCATTAAAGGTTCTATTAATATCGGTAAACAAGTATTTACAATCACAAATCAAACTGCACAAACGAAAACAATCGATTTTGTTTCTATCGGTACTTTAAGTAATGAAATTGTAAATGCTGCAGATAGTCAAACGAGAGAAGCAGCTCTTCGCATTCAGCAAAAGCAAAAAGAGTTATTGCCACTTATTCAAAAGTTATCACAAACTGAAGCAGAGGCGACTCAAATTACATTCGTTGAAGATCAAGTAAATAGCTTTACAGAATTAATTGATCGTCAAATTACAACTTTAGAAACGTTATTAACGGATTGGAAAGTTTTAAATAATAATATGATTCAAATTCAAACAAATGTTGAAGAAGGCACGTATACAGACAGTAGTTTACTTCAAAAACATTTTAATCAAATTAAAAAAGTAAGTGATGAAATGAATAAGCAAACAAATCAATTTGAAGATTACGTTACAAACGTTGAAGTACATTAAATAGAAAAATAATTAGCGATATAGGGAGAGAAGAAAAATGACAAAAAAACCATATAAAGTAATGGCTCTATCAGCACTTATGGCAGTATTTGCAGCAGGAAATATTATGCCGGCTCATACGTATGCAGCTGAAAGTACAGTGAAACAAGCTCCAGTTCATGCGGTAGCAAAAGCTTATAATGACTATGAAGAATATTCATTAGGACCAGAAGGCTTGAAAGATGCAATGGAAAGAACAGGTTCAAATGCTTTAGTAATGGATCTGTATGCTTTAACAATTATTAAACAAGGTAATGTTAACTTTGGAAATGTATCGACTGTTGATGCAGCTTTAAAAGGAAAAGTGATTCAGCACCAAGATACAGCTAGAGGAAATGCGAAGCAATGGTTAGATGTATTAAAGCCACAGCTTATTTCAACGAATCAAAACATCATTAACTACAATACAAAATTCCAAAACTATTATGATACTTTAGTTGCTGCGGTAGATGCAAAAGATAAAGCGACTCTTACGAAAGGCCTAACTAGATTATCAAGTAGTATTAATGAAAATAAAGCGCAAGTGGATCAGTTAGTAGAAGACTTGAAAAAATTCCGAAATAAAATGACGTCGGATACGCAAAACTTCAAGGGTGATGCAAATCAAATTACATCTATATTAGCTAGTCAAGATGCAGGAATTCCGCTTCTACAAAATCAAATTACAACGTACAATGAGGCAATTAGTAAATATAATGCAATTATTATCGGTTCATCTGTTGCGACAGCTCTAGGACCAATTGCAATTATTGGTGGTGCAGTAGTTATTGCTACGGGCGCAGGAACACCGCTAGGAGTCGCATTAATTGCAGGTGGTGCAGCAGCTGTAGGCGGTGGTACAGCTGGTATCGTATTAGCGAAGAAAGAACTTGACAATGCACAAGCTGAAATTCAAAAAATAACTGGACAAATTACAACTGCTCAATTAGAAGTAGCTGGGTTAACGAACATTAAAACACAAACTGAGTATTTAACAAATACGATTGATACTGCAATTACAGCGTTGCAAAACATTTCAAACCAATGGTATACAATGGGATCGAAATACAATTCTTTACTTCAAAATGTGGATTCAATTAGTCCAAACGATCTTGTTTTCATTAAAGAAGATTTAAACATTGCGAAAGATAGCTGGAAAAACATTAAAGACTATGCAGAAAAGATTTATGCTGAAGATATTAAAGTAGTAGACACGAAAAAAGCATAATTGAATACGAATCGTTAGAGCGTTAAGTGTTGATGAATGATTTGAAGCTCCTGTTCAGTTGTGAGCAGGAGCTTTTGATATCCTTATAAAGAGAATAGGTGAAAAATATGCAGAAACGATTTTATAAAAAATGTCTTTTAGCGGTAATGATTGCTGGGGTGGCAACGAGTAACGCATTTCCTTTACATCCTTTTGCAGCAGAACAAAATGTAAAGGTGCTACAAGAAAATGTGAAAAACTATTCTCTTGGACCAGCAGGATTCCAAGATGTAATGGCACAAACGACATCAAGTATATTTGCAATGGATTCATATGCAAAATTAATTCAAAATCAACAAGAGACGGATTTAAGTAAAATAAGTTCGATTAATAGTGAATTTAAAGGGAATATGATTCAGCATCAAAGAGATGCAAAAATTAATGCAGCATATTGGTTAAATAATATGAAGCCTCAAATTATGAAAACAGATCAAAATATTATAAATTACAATAATACTTTTCAATCGTATTATAATGACATGTTAATAGCGATTGATCAAAAGGATAGTGGAAAATTAAAAGCGGATTTAGAAAAGTTGTATGCGGATATTGTAAAGAATCAAAATGAGGTAGATGGATTATTAGGAAATTTGAAAGCTTTTCGCGATAGAATGGCGAAAGATACAAATAGTTTCAAAGAGGATACAAATCAGTTAACAGCGATATTGGCAAGTACGAATGCTGGTATTCCAGCTCTAGAGCAACAAATAAATACATATAACGATTCGATTAAAAAGAGTAATGATATGGTCATTGCTGGTGGCGTACTTTGCGTAGCTCTAATAACATGTCTTGCTGGCGGGCCGATGATTGCGGTTGCGAAAAAAGATATCGCAAATGCAGAAAGAGAAATCGCCAATTTAAAAGATAGAATTTCAGGAGCACAAGCAGAAGTCGTAATTTTGACTGATGTAAAAAATAAAACAACAAACATGACAGAAACAATTGATGCAGCAATTACAGCACTACAAAACATATCAAATCAATGGTATACAGTAGGTGCAAAGTATAATAATTTATTACAAAACGTAAAAGGAATTAGTCCGGAAGAGTTTACGTTTATAAAAGAAGATTTACATACAGCGAAAGATAGCTGGAAAGATGTAAAGGATTATACAGAAAAATTACATGAAGGTGTGGCAAAGTAAACAGTGGACTAGTTCTGCTGTTTATTTTTCATCCTGTTTTTTGTGAGAGTTGAGCTTGCAATTATATATAAGTTTGTCATGTGTTTTATCAATGTGGCTATTGGGTAATAGTTAATCAAATTGATACGAATAACCTAAATAAATTTCTGATCAAGTCTTTTATATGTAATGTTTTAATGAAAAAAGCTATACTGTAAGCAAAACTAAAAATTGGAGAGGAAATACTACAACATGGAAAATTATCTATTATTTATCCTTACAGCAATGTTAATCATAATCATGCCTGGTCCTGGTTTTGCACTAGTTACAAAAAATACTATCTCGCATGGTAAAAATGGCGGGATAAAGACTGTTTTAGGAACGATATCTGGAATGATGATTCATACAATAATGGCTACGTTAGGACTTTCTGCTATCTTAATGAAATTTGCTATGTTATTTACATTTATAAAATATGCTGGGGCTGTTTATTTAATTTATTTAGCTGTAAAGTCAATTAAAAGTGCCTTACATAAAAAAGAAGATATGTCAGGTTCAGCAGAAATGGACTCTAAGGATATTGGGGCAATTAAAAGCTTTAGACAAGGATTTACTACGGCAATTTTAAATCCAAAAACCGCTGTATTTTTCCTTAGTTTTTTACCCCAATTTATTGTGAGTAATCAAAATCATTTCCTCCAATTTCTTTTATTAGGAGTCACATTTACGACTTTGACAGCAATATGGTATTTACTTTACATCTCACTCATACGTCAATTAAGAACTTTTTTAAGAAAAGAAAGAGTGAACCGTACAATAGAGGGTATTACAGGCGCCGTATTATTAGTATTTGGAGTTAGATTGTTTTTCCAAAAATAAATATGTAGATAAAACGAGAAATAAAAAAGTTGATTATTTCTCGTTTTATTCTTTAAAATCTGCAACAGAATCAGGATTTCCCCTCAAAGTATAAATTCCAAGAGGAACCGTTTTTTTATTTACTTATATACGTACAGCTGT
>NZ_KV827831.1:72756-255185 GCF_001836235.1 Bacillus sp. HMSC036E02
CAATACCAACGATAGCGTTCGCACCTTTTTCTTTTGCAAGTTCTTTCATTTCGCCCATTGCAATATCACGAGCGTCTTTTAGTTTACTTTCGTAAGCACCAACACGGCCACCGACAACATCACGAACGGAAGCGAATAAATCGCGGACAATATTTGCACCCATAATAGCTTCACCATTTACAATATCAATATACTCAATAATCTCTTTACCTTGAATTCCAGAAGTTGTTGTTACAATCATGACTGACACTCTCCTAATATTTTATAATTTTTGATTAGCTTTCTTATGTCATAGAAAAAGTAGTTCTGGTGCCAAAAATGCTTGATAGAAACATAGAATATTTTTGGCATCAGAAACAAGTCTAGTTTCTTACAGAATGAAAGCAAGGCAATTGTTTAACATATGTATCGCTATAACATATGCAATGGATCTTTTAGAAATAAGATAAGCCGCAGTAAGTATCAACGATCCAGGTAAATAAATAGCAATATCTGAAAGTTGGTTCGTATGAAGAAGTGTAAAAATCATAATCGAAATGATAGATGCAATAGCAGTACCAATATGGTAAGAAAAACGATTTATTAATATGTGGCGAAACACAATTTCTTCAAGTATTGGACCCAGAATACCAAATACAAGCAATGTAAATACAAGCGGTACCTCTGCACCCGTTTCAAGGAGCTGCTCTTGGTTCTCTGGTTGACCAGTTGCTAGAAAATACATAACACACTGTTCCACAATTAACGTAAATAAAACTACCATAGGAATACTTACTATTTTCAAAATTGTCTTCTCTTTAAAATAAGTAAAACTTTCAATAATTTCTTTCCTAAAGCAAATGATTCCTACAATAGCAGGTACAGTAAAACCGATGGCA
This sequence comes from Bacillus sp. HMSC036E02, assembly GCF_001836235.1. Taxonomy (NCBI): domain Bacteria; kingdom Bacillati; phylum Bacillota; class Bacilli; order Caryophanales; family Bacillaceae; genus Bacillus; species Bacillus sp. HMSC036E02. Next base: position 73,635 of record NZ_KV827831.1, read on the forward strand.
CTAAGAACAAATTCTGATTCAACTAAATTGACATTAGCTAAAAGTGATATGCCAAATAGTATGTACAAGCCAATTTGAAATGGTACAAACAGTGTAAAGATTATTAGCAGAATGATTTCTTTTTTATTCATTTTTATAAAGTTCACTGTATTGCCCCCATAATTAAATTACCTATAATTTTTGATTTTTCTTTCTGCATAACGCTCTCCTTCTAAATATATTTATATAAGATTATAAACCGGACGGTTCGGTCCGAATCGAAATCTAATGATACTACAAGTTTCTAGTTTTTTAAACCCTTTTTATAAAGTATTAACAAAATCAAAATGGAAAAAAGCAAATATATTTATATTTCAGTTGCTTTGTTACAATTTAATTCCAGTAATCATTAATGGTTAATCTTTTATAGAATGAAGTGAAAGTGGGAGTAGTTCAAACACTTTAGCTAAACATATTAATAAAAATTATATATAATAATCATATGTCTATACATTAAAATTAACTATATATTTTTACACCTCTACGATTTTAGATAAAATTAGTTGTATAATATGACTGAACTAAACAATTGGTCATGTCGTTTTGACAGAAGATTCACTTAATTTATGTAGGTAATACAATTTGATTAACTTCTTTTCAAACCGTATTCTTTGAGGTTTCCATAAGATAGGGATTGATAAGATATTTCTGTTCCAAACTTATTTATACTTACAAAAAAATTAAGAAAATAGAGGGTAAACATTACCTAGAATATTAGGATCGTTTTCATTAGGAGGATTACAAAGCATGACTAAAGTTGATAAGGTTAAAGAAAAAATTATTGAAACATCTTTATATTTATTTAATACTAATGGGATAACTCGCACATCCATCCAGGATATAATGACAGCTACTGAACTACCTAAAGGATCTATTTATCGTAGATTCAAAAGTAAAGAAGAAATTGTCCTTGCTGCCTACGACAAAAGTGGTGAGATTATGTGGAGTCATTTTCATAAAGCAATGGAAAATAAAAAGACAGCAATTGATAAAATCCTTGCAATTTTCCTTGTATATCAAGATGCAGCTAATAATCCTCCTATTGCTGGAGGCTGTCCATTACTTAATAGTGCCATTGAAAGTACTGGAGTATTTCCAGAATTACAAAAAGCAGCAGCAAAAGGTTATGATGATACAGTAATGTTAATGGCTTCTCTCATAAAAGAAGGAATAGAGAAACAAGAATTTAAAGAAGATATAGAGGTTATATCACTCGCTTCCTTTCTTGCCTCTTCAATGGAGGGGGCTATTATGGCAAGTCGAGTATCTAACGATAATATACACCATCATTATTTTATTGAACAAATAAAACATCATCTTTTCACTTATTCTAAATAAGTGAGAACTTGCATTGTTTCCATCCAATTTTTATAAAATTAAATTGTGTAAATACCCCTTATAAATAGTAACTTCTGTTTATAAGGGGTATTTGAATAGTTTTTAGATGATGTTTCATGTTTCTTATTGAACGGCTTTGTTATCGTTACTACAGAAAAAATGTGAATTAAATGTTAATTGATTTACATGTTTCAAGCGTATCTATATTGAGTTTGTAAATCTACACAATAAGTTTTCATTATATATTAAGTGTAGTAGAAGTTCAGATAGATAAAATTCGGTAGTCGAATTTTTTTACATAAAGCTGTATAATGCTTGTAACGAAAGGGAAATACAGGAAGGGATTTGTAATGAGTTACTATGGAAAAAGATAAACAACAATTAAGCGTTGAAGTTGCAAGATTATATTATCAATCAGATTATAGTCAGCAAGAAATTGCTAACAAATTAAATATTTCAAGACCAACAATTTCTAGATTGTTAAAGTACGCGAAAGAAAAAGGGTTTGTTCAAATTAGCATCGCTGATCCATTTGCGGATTTAGATAACGTCGGGAATTTACTGAAAGAAAAGTATAACTTATTAGAGGCACATGTTGTATTTTCTCCAGTTCCGGAATATGCAACGATTACAGAGTATATTAGCAAATATGCAGCTGAGTATATGGAAAAGACGGTTAAAAACGGTGATATTGTTGGTGTAAGCTGGGGAATGACGATGTATGAAATCGCTAGAAAAATCGTACCGCAACATGTAAAAGGGGTAGAGGTTGTTCAGTTAAAAGGTGGTATTAGTCATTCGAGTGTAAATACATATGCGAATGAAACAATCGCTTTATTTGCAGATGCTTTTCAAACGACGCCAAGAAATCTCCCCCTTCCAGTTATATTTGATAATGCAGTGACAAAAGAATTAGTAGAGCAGGATCGACATATTCATCACATTATCGAAATGGGGAAACAAGCGAATATTGCAATTTTCACTGTAGGAACAGTGCGAGACGAAGCGCTATTATTCCGATTAGGTTATTTCGATAAGGATGAAACGAGTTTACTCAAAAAACAATCGGTCGGTGACATTTGTTCACGATTCTTTGATGGGGACGGAAATATTAGTAGTGAAGAAATTAATAAGCGGACCATTGGAATTGAGTTAGAAGAACTGAAATTAAAGAAACGCTCTATTTTAGTTGCAGGTGGTAATAGAAAAATCAAAGCAATTGATGGTGCGTTACGTGGCGGGTATGCAAATGTATTAATTATCGATCAGCATACAGCAAAAGAATTGTTACATTATCAAAAAGATTAGAAATAAAAGGCGTTCTCAAGATGTTAATTTTGAGAACGCCTTTTATTTTGTTATGTATGAATGATAGGAGTTTTTTTGAACACAAATTGCCTTTTTAAAAATAATTATGGATATGGAGATACATACTACCATTGTTAACATAAAAATTTTGATTATATATTTGAAATGTTCTTTGTTAGAATGCGCTTTATTTACTACAAGAAAATTCCTTTTAAAAAAGAATGAACAAAATTTCAAAAGTGTATTTACATTTGTTCAACTAAGAGTTAGAATGAAGTTGTTAAAAGATATGAGGAGTGAAGATAATGAACATTGCAAAGTTAATTGACCATACAATTTTAAAAGCTAATACTACTAAAGAAGATGTTATGAAAGTAATCGAAGAAGCAAAGGAATATAAATTCGCTTCTGTTTGTATTAACCCAACATGGGTAAAATTAGCGGCTGATGAACTAGCTGGACATGATGTAGACGTTTGTACTGTAATCGGTTTCCCATTAGGAGCAAGCACGACTGAAACAAAAGCATTTGAAACAAAAGATGCTATTGCAAAAGGTGCAACTGAAGTTGATATGGTAATCAACGTAGGCGCTTTAAAAGATGGTGACAACGAACTTGTTGAAAAAGACATTTATGAAGTAGTACAAGCAGCAAAAGGAAAAGCTCTTGTAAAAGTAATCATTGAAACTTGCCTATTAACAGATGAAGAGAAAGTACGCGCTTGTGAATTATCAGTAAAAGCTGGTGCTGACTTCGTAAAAACTTCAACTGGATTCTCAACTGGCGGAGCAACTGCTGAAGATATCGCATTAATGCGTAAAACAGTAGGACCAAACGTTGGTGTAAAAGCATCTGGCGGTGTTCGTACACGTGAAGATGCAGACAAAATGGTAGCTGCTGGAGCTTCTCGCGTTGGAGCAAGTGCTAGTGTTGCAATCGTATTAAATGATGCAAAAGGTGCTACAGATAACTACTAATCATTAATGAAGTGAAGAGCAATAGATACACAAAGTAAAGTGTATCTATTGCTTTAATAATTGAAAAAAATGTAAGCGGATACGAATGGGAGGAGACGGCTTATGAAATACTTAATTGGTATTTTTGGCCTCGTATTGATTTTAGGTATCGCTTGGCTTGCTAGTAATAATAGAAAGAAAGTCAAATATCGCCCAATCATAACGATGGTTATATTACAATTTATTTTGGGGTTTTTATTATTAAATACAAGTGTAGGGAATATATTAATTAGCGGAATAGCAGATGGTTTTGGAGAGTTATTAAAATATGCCGCTGATGGTGTGAATTTCGTATTTGGTGGATTAGTAAATCAAAAAGAGTTTTCGTTCTTTTTAAGTGTATTAATGCCAATCGTATTTATATCAGCTTTAATAGGTATTTTGCAACACATTAAAGTATTACCTATTATTGTGAAATCTATCGGTCTAGCATTAAGTAAAGTAAATGGAATGGGGAAACTAGAATCATATAATGCAGTTGCTTCTGCGATTTTAGGACAATCTGAAGTGTTTATTTCAGTTAAGAAACAATTAGGGTTATTGCCAGAGAAAAGAATGTATACATTATGTGCATCTGCAATGTCTACCGTTTCAATGTCTATCGTCGGATCATATATGGTGTTATTAAAACCGCAATATGTTGTAACCGCTTTAGTGCTTAACTTATTCGGTGGCTTCATCATTGCTTCTATCATTAACCCGTATGAAGTTACTGAGGAAGAAGATATGTTAGAAGTACAAGAAGAAGAGAAAAAGACTTTCTTTGAAGTATTAGGGGAATACATTATTGATGGATTTAAAGTTGCGATTACAGTAGCAGCTATGTTAGTCGGTTTCGTTGCTCTTATCGCATTCATTAATGCAGTATTTAAAGGTGTAATCGGTATTTCATTCCAAGAAATTCTTGGTTATGTATTTGCACCATTTGCATTTATTATGGGTGTACCTTGGCATGAAGCAGTTAATGCCGGAAATATTATGGCAACAAAATTAGTATCGAATGAATTTGTCGCTATGACAGATTTAGCACAAGGAAACTTTAATTTCTCAGATAGAACGACAGCGATTATATCTGTATTCTTAGTTTCATTTGCAAACTTCTCTTCAATTGGGATTATTGCAGGGGCGGTTAAGAGCTTAAATGAAAAGCAAGGGAATGTAGTCGCAAGATTTGGTTTGAAATTACTATTCGGTGCAACATTAGTAAGTTTCTTATCAGCAACAATCGTTGGCTTATTATTTTAATAGATTCGTATCATATAAAAAGGAATGGTGATTGTAATGAGAATGGTAGATATTATTGCAAAAAAACGTGACGGCAAAGAATTAACGACTGAAGAAATCAAATTCTTTATTAATGGATATACAGACGGAAGTATTCCTGATTATCAAGTGAGTGCGCTTGCAATGGCAATCTTCTTTAAAGATATGACAGATCGCGAACGTGCAGATTTAACGATGGCGATGGTTGAGTCTGGTGAAACGATCGACTTGTCAGCAATTGAAGGAATTAAAGTAGATAAACATTCAACTGGCGGTGTTGGTGATACGACAACATTAGTATTAGGACCATTAGTAGCTGCTTTAGATGTACCAGTAGCAAAAATGTCTGGTCGTGGTTTAGGACATACAGGCGGAACAATTGATAAATTAGAAGCGGTAGAAGGATTCCACGTTGAAATTACGAAAGAGCAGTTCATTGATATTGTAAACCGTGACAAAGTAGCTGTTATTGGACAAACAGGAAACTTAACACCTGCAGATAAAAAGATTTATGCATTACGCGATGTAACAGGAACGGTTAACTCAATTCCTCTCATTGCAAGTTCAATTATGAGTAAAAAAATTGCAGCAGGTGCTGACGCAATCGTACTTGATGTAAAAACAGGTGCTGGTGCATTTATGAAAACAGAAGAAGATGCAAAAGAATTAGCACATGCAATGGTACGTATCGGAAATAATGTAGGACGTCAAACTATGGCTGTTATTTCAGACATGTCACAACCGCTTGGTTTTGCGATTGGTAACGCTCTAGAAGTAAAAGAAGCGATTGATACGTTAAAAGGTGAAGGTCCAGAAGATTTAACAGAATTAGTACTTGTATTAGGTAGCCAAATGGTCGTACTTGCGAAAAAAGCAAATACGTTAGAAGAAGCTCGTGAAATGCTAATTGAAGTGATGAAAAACGGAAAAGCAACTGAGAAGTTTAAAGAGTTCTTAAGCAATCAAGGCGGAGATAGCTCAATTGTAGACAATCCAGAAAAAATGCCACAGGCGAAGTATGTAATTGATGTACCTGCAAAAACTTCAGGTGTTATTTCTAACATTGTTGCAGATGAGATTGGTATTGCAGCTATGTTACTTGGTGCAGGTCGTGCAACGAAGGAAGATGAAATCGATTTAGCAGTAGGATTAATGTTACGTAAAAAAGTTGGCGATGCAGTAAAAGAAGGCGAGCCATTCGTAACAATCTACGCAAATCGTGAAAATGTAGAAGATGTAAAAGCAAAAATTTATGAGAACATCTCTATCGCTGAAACAGCAGTGGCTCCTAAATTAGTTCATACAGTTATTACTGACTAATCATCATTTCGTTTACTTTGAGGGGGAAATAATATGGGTAAGAAAAAATATATTGAAGAAGCAAACAAGATGTTATCGAAAGCGTATATTCCGTATTCTAAATTTCCTGTTGGCGCAGCGTTAGTTACGAAAGAAGGGAAAATCTATACTGGTTGTAATATAGAAAATGCTTCTTACGGTTTATGTAACTGTGCAGAAAGAACAGCAATATTTAAAGCAGTATCAGAAGGTGAGCGCGATTTTAGTTACTTAGTTATTACAGGAGAAACTGATGGACCGATTTCACCATGTGGTGCGTGTAGACAAGTAATTGCTGAATTCTGTGATCCGAAAATGCCTGTATTATTAACGAATGTAAAAGGTGATGAAAAAGAAGTGACTGTTGAGCAGTTACTGCCAGGTGCTTTCTCAATAGAAGATTTAAAATAAATTGAAAAGCCATTCTACAATTATTATTTGTGGAATGGCTTTTTTATTTTCAAAAATTGAATGTAATATTTTGTTCATACTCCGTTCATAAACTTTGCTTAAAATAATTGCAGCGAATATAGAAAGTTTACAACAGGAGGAATAGAATGAAGAAATTATATAATGCGGCATTTATTTACTTAATTATTGGTTTATTATCAGGTGTATTTGCAAGAGAGTATTCGAAAGCACAAGGAATTAAAGGATCCACAATGTTGCAATTAGTGCATACACATGTATTAGTGCTCGGTTTTGTATTCTTTTTAATTGCTTTAGCCTTATGTAAAGTGTTTCATGTACAAGAAACAAAGAGCTTTTGTGCATGGTTTGTTGTTTATAATGTAGGAGTAATCTTTACTATTGCTACAATGCTATGGAGAGGTCTTCTACAAGTAAATGGAACTGACTTTTATGGTTTAAGCCATATGGCTGGATTAGGTCATGTTATTATAAGTGTCGGGCTCGTTTGGTTTATGATTTTGCTCAAAAAGTCTTTTAAGTAGATAGGAGTGGGAAGAGTATGATAGCACTTTTATCAAGTATTTTAGCGGTTTGTATGGCTGTTGGTGTCATGTTTCTGCGCTTTAAAGCAGCGAAAAAACCGGTAACGAAAAAGAAAATTATATTGCCGCCAATTTTTATGAGTACAGGCGCAACGATGTACTTTTTACCAGAGTTTCGATTAACATCGTTAGAAATAGTTGAGGCAATTAGTATAGGGCTTATCTTTTCTATTTTTCTTATTAAAACAACTAAGTTCGAAATAAAAGGCGAACATATATTTATGAAACCGTCAAAAGCATTCATATTTATTTTAGTAGGCTTATTAGCTGTACGCGTGGCATTAAAGTCATATTTAAGCCAATCAATTGATTTGGCAGAGTTAAGCGGTATGTTTTTCTTACTTGCATTTGCGATGATTGTGTCGTGGAGAATTGCGATGTATCGCTCGTTTACTAAATTAAAAAAGACAATAAAAAGAGCTGGAATTTCTATATAGGAAATCCAGCTCTTTTTATGTTTTATTAGAATTCTTTAGCGCGGAACTCATTTGCTTAATTTTAAACGTATTTGAGCATCTTGTAATGCAGCAGGTGTAACGTTAAGACCATTTTGATCAACAATTTTTGTGTTTAATAAAATGGAATCTAAGCTTCCACGAAATGTTTGTGTATAGTTTTGGCGCAACATTTGTTGTTCTTGTTTTTCATCAACTGTTAATCCATTCGCTTTTTCTTTTTTTGACAATTCGTTAATACGGAATAAAATGTTTTTCATTTGTTTCACCTCTAGTTAGATTTAATTACATTAGCTACTTACTAATGTATAGTTATTGTAACCTATCTTTTAATAAGTGTCAATGTCTATAAAATGCTTTGTTTTGTATGTGTATGGATGAGAGAGGATGTAAATGAATACTAATACTTGAAATAGAAAAGATGCTAATATACAATACTATGGTAGGGTATAAAGAGTTGTTGTTTTACATTATGAAAGTAATAAGTAAAAAGGAGTATGCAATAATGAATGCAGTAATTTCAAAGAAAGAAACAATCATCTCATATACGATTGCTATTTTATTTATTTTAGCTATGGTAACAGCTGGTGTGTTATTAAATGATCCGGAAGTCATTTTGCCGGAAATAGCAGCGATGGCAATTGCTTTATGGGCGTATCGTGAGCCAGGATGGTTAAGACAACCAGAAAAAATCTTTATTGCACCGTCAATAACAGCTGTTATTGGTTTTGCAGTGAATCAAATGGATATTTCCTATATAGGAAAAGTTAGCTTAACACTTATATTAATGATGTTGTTTTTATGTGTTATTCAATCCAATTTAGCACCATCCATTGCGACAGGTTTATTACCGTTAGTAACAAATGCGACGGAATGGTCATTTGTTATCGCGGTATTTGCTTTAACATTTATTTTAATGATAGGTGTTCTTATATTTAAATTGAACAACGGTATTGAGCGAAAAGTGCAAATACAGTATAAATATATGACTGTATTTCTAATACTAAATTTCGTATGGATCAGTTTATGCTGGATAACTGGTTATGAACAATTAGCAGTTATTCCACCAATATTAGTTGTTGTGTATGAATCACTTCAAAAGCCGATGTATAATGAAAAAATGGCTTTTAAACAAATATTAGTATTAACTGCATCGGCAACTGTTGGAACTTTATTGTATTTTGCAATTGATTCATGGATTGTAGTCACGTTATTAAATATGATATTAATGGTTATTTTATTAAAAATCGTTGGAGTACGTATTCCAGCAGCGTATGCATTTCCATTATTACCACTCGTATTTCCTGATGAAATGATAAAAATGTTACCAGTAGCTTCATTTGTTGCGGGAGTATTTTTATTTGGTGCAGTACTACTGTATAAAAAGTGGGAGATGAAGCAAAAGGACATGTAGAAGAGTTAAATATAATTTTTAAAAAAGGTAAGTTCAAATGAATTGAACTTACCTTTTTGTATGTATTACCAATATAGAGCAGTATCATAAAGTCCGATTAAAATAAGGAGAACACCGGCTATACGTTGAATGTTTTTTCCTATTTTTCGGCTCTTTTTAAGTAGTGCCCCATTTAATCCTAGATAGGAGATGATGGACATTAATACGACGATAGGCAGAGCAGTTCCTATCGAAAAGAATGTAGGAAACAAGTACCCGTAATTATAGGGTAAAGATAAAGGGAGTAACGTTCCGAAAAATAGCACAAACATAGTCGGACAGAAAGCTAAAGAAAAGAAAAAACCAAGTAAAAATGAGCTGACTTCATTTTGTTTTCGAATAAATTTAATAGGGAAAAGGGTAGAGAAGAAATTTCTTCCTCTTATAATATCTGATAATATTAGACCTATTATTATTAATAAAGGTCCGATCAGTTTGCGTAACCATGGGAAATACAAAGTTAATGTTTGTTGAATTTCTTTTCCTAATAACCAGACTAAAAGTCCAAGTGTCGTAAAAGCTATTACTTTTCCTAAAATGAATAACAGTATATGTTTCCAGGTATGTCCCTTTTGTAAAGATTGATTTCCATAAAGTGTAATAGCGCTAATGTTTCCTGTTAATTGGCAAGGAGCAAGTGTACCTACAATGCCTAATAAAAACGCAAATAAAAGAGGTACTGATTTCGTAGCATTCGCGACATCTATTAAAGGAGACATGAGTTGATAGCTCCATTCACTAATTATTGAAAACACGTTATATTCACCCTTCTAATTAATTTGGAATGTTCCTTCTTTAGTAAGCTGCTTCCATGTTTTACCCTCATCCGTAGAAAGGAACACATTTGCTTTCATTGTAGCAAATACAATTTCAGCTGAATTTTGAGGGTTTTGTGATATATACATAATTGTATCTTTAGGATCTAAAGGTGGAATTTGTATGTTTGTCTCCTCATTTGTAGCAATTGATTTCTTCGTTACGATTTGCTTATTGATAGGCGCGTAAATAACATCTTCATTACTTAATGTAATTGCGGTCGATTCAAGTGATTTAGCGAATATTTCAAACGTATTTCCGTAATCTGTAGATAAGTAAACACCGTCTTTGGCACTTACTGCGACTACACTAGATTGATTCGGATGTACGGAAAAGGAATGAATCGTACTTGAAAGACCTTTTAACTTACTATTTTCCCAATCTTGTCCGTTGTTCGTACTGAAATAAAAACCTTGTTGTAATTTAGAATTTGGACGCTCATTGTATAAATAAATTGCTTCTGTATTATATCCGACAGCAAGGTTATGAAAATCAGATTCTCCGTAAAACGCTAGCTTTTCAAGTGTATTACCGCTATCAGAACTTTTCATTAATCCTAAAGGATTTTTTAAATCTGCTCCTGGTTCAGGATGACCGCTGGCAAAGAACCCGTTCTTCGTTGCCTGAAACCCCATATAATCATGTAATCCAGTCTTAGTTTCAAGCCATTTTCCATCTTGATAAACTTTTATCCCGCTATGAGTGGCGATAGAAACCCCAGATATATTTCCTGCATAGCCAATTCCGTGAATGTGCTCGATTTTTCCAGATGTAATTTCTTTATAGAAGTCTTGCGGACTCGTATTTGCTGTTTCTATATTTTTTGACTCAGATTGCACCGTTTCTTTCTTCACGGGTGCTGTTTCGGTGTTGCTAGAACATCCAGTAATTATGAATAAGGAAGTAATTGCTAACCCTGTTGCTACATAATGTTTCAAAGTTGTGGCTCCTTTCCTATATATGAGATTTTAAGTATATGGAATAAATGTCAAGAAATTGTGGAGTGGTATGCATAATGTAGATTAGATGGGCACTAGTAAGGGGGGATTTTCCTTTTTCTATGAGTACTATTAATTGACGAAAAATTGTAACAATAATAAAATGAATTGATTAGATCATTAGTTTTTTAATCATACATAGAACGCTAGGGGGATTATCATGAAATCAACATTTTTTGCTCAAAATAGAGAACGATTAGCAAACACATTACCAGAGGGATCTATTACGATTTTATTTGCGGGACAAGCACCGCATATGTCAGCTGATGCACATTATAAATTTGTACCGAATCGTAATTTTTACTACTTAACGGGAATCGATGAACCAAATGTTATTTTTATGCTGAAAAAGGTTGGAAGTAGTGTTGAAGAAACACTTTTCATTGAAAAGTCAGATCCAGTAATGGAAAAATGGGTCGGTAAAACAGTTTCTAACGAAGAAGCAGAGAAAATTTCAGGTATAAAGAAAGTTGTATATTTAGATAGCTTTGAAAAGACAATGTCAAATATACTTTTTACAGAAAATGCGAAGCATCTATATTTAGATATAGAACGTCGTGATTGGAATGGTACGGAGACAAAAACATTAGCATTTGCTAAACATGTAAGAGAAAAATACCCACACGTAACAATTGGTAATGTATATCCGAACATTTGTGAATTACGAGTATTTAAAACAGAGGAAGAAATTGAAATTATTAAAGAAGCGATTGCTATAACGAAAGACGGTATTTACAACGTACTTAAGCATGCAAAAGCAGGCATGATGGAGTATGAATTAGAAGCACAATTTGATTTTACACTGAAGTCATCTGGCATTAAGTACCATGCGTTCAATACAATTTTGGCGAGTGGGAAAAATGCTACAGTTCTTCATTATGAAGATAATGATGCACAAATTCAAAATGGTGACTTAGTATTACTAGATTTAGGTGCTCAAAAAGACTACTATAACGCTGATATTAGTTATACATTCCCGGCAAATGGAACATTCTCTAGTCGCCAAAAACAAATTTATAATATTGTATTAAAAGCATTAAAAGAAACAACAGAGATTATTAAGCCAGGATTAAAGTTCGCTGCATTAAATGAGCATACAAAAAAGGTACTGGCAGAAGAGTGTAAAGCAATTGGTTTAATTCAAGAAGATGAAGAGTTATCAAAATACTATTATCATGGTGTCAGCCATTTCCTTGGTTTAGATACACATGATGTAGGAACATATAAAGATAGAGTGTTAGAAGAAGGTATGGTTATAACAATTGAACCTGGTCTTTATATTGAAGGAGAATCAATTGGAATTCGTATTGAAGATGACATTCTTGTAACGAAAGACGGGTATGAAAACTTGTCAAAAGATATCATTAGGGAAGTTGAAGAAATTGAAGAATTTATGAGTGTAAATAATGAACATGTAAAAGGAAACCAAGCTGTAGTTAAATAATAAAAGAGTCATCACTAATTTATTTGAACTTTATCTCGAATCGTGGACAATTAAAAAATCCATGATTCGGGATAGGGTTCTTTTCTTCGAAATACTAATCTTTAATTATTAATCCTAATAAAGTAGCAAACTGAACAGCTTGATATGTCGATACTTTACATCCTCTTAAATCGTTCACTGAAACTGTAAGTGTATCAAAGGTAGAAGAACTAATATCTATCCCCTTCAGTGATGTCTGATCAAAATTAGCTTCATCAAGACTACATAATTGGAATTCAACTTTTTTAAGTTTACAGTCAAAAAAATCTGCATTATTTAATGAAGTTTCATTGAAGATGATTTTTTCTAGTTTAGAATTTCCAAATGCCGCTAAATTCAAAATTGAATTCTCAAATTTAACATTTCCTAAGCTAGATCCTGTGAAATTTACTCCGATTAATTTACTGTTTTTAAATTCGACTCTGTGAACAGAAGAATTACTTAAATTAACATTTGATAAATCACAGTTTTCAAAACAAACATCTGTAATATCAATATTGCTAAAGTCTGTATTAGTAAACTTACAGTTTTTTATCACCGCATCATATAACCGCACTCTATCTACAGATTCATTTTCGAAAGTGGAGTCTATAATTTCACACACTTCCAATGTTGGATCTTCTTCATAAAAAATATCTTGAAAATTCTTTGAAGATAACTCTGGTGAAATTTTTGGTCTATCAATTTTCATCGTATATCAATCCTCTTCTATTTGATATATTTGTGTAATTTGAGTCCATTGTCTGTGAGGAACATTAGTTCTTATTATACAGAAATCTAAGTTCTTTTGTGAAGAGCATTTTAGCTGCATTTTTCTTATTTAATAATAGCAGTGTTATTGTTTCTTAAGAAATAACGTCAAAACAAATACGAGAACGGCTAATATAGTCGCTACAAGGAAAGCATTTTGTATTACTAAAATATTCGTCTCTTGTAATGTCTCCGCTTTTAGTAATTTTCCAATTAGCTTACGTAAGAGCTAATTACATCTCCTTATTTTCTTGAAAATCAACTTCTATAATGATTTTGAAAAAGAATAAGGAGGGATTGTCCATGAAGCGAGTTGTATTAGCAGCCGTTACTGTCTCTGTAATATTTTTAATTGCTGCCTGTTCTGTGACGACAAATACAACAAATGATCATAAAAATATGAATGATAACAAAACACTACAGACTGAAACAGCTACAAAACCATTGAAGGTTGAAAAAGGGCCAGAAGTTACTTTAATAGCGAAAGAAGAAAAGCAAAAATTAAGTAACGGTGTTATTGTTCCAGTCTGGACATTTAATGGCTCATCTCCTGGTCCAGAAATTCGAGTGAAAAAAGGTGAAAAGGTGAAAGTGACATTAAAAAATGAATTATCTGCACCAGTATCTATTCATTGGCATGGATATCCTGTCCCAAATAACATGGATGGAATTCCGGGCGTGACACAAGATGCAGTTGAACCAGGAAAAAGTTTCACTTACGAATTTGAAGCGAACGTACCAGGAACGTACTGGTATCACTCGCATCAAGATTCTGTAAATCAATTAGATAGAGGTTTGTATGGAGCGCTCATTGTAGAGGATACAAAGGAAAAATATGATAAAGATTACACATTACTGTTGGATGAATGGGTTACAGATAAAGAAGAAATTAAAAAGCAGTTAAAAGAAATGACAAAAGGGCAAATAGGTAATAAATCTAAAGGTGATGAAAATACGAAAAAGAATGATGATAAGAACGGCATGGATCATTCTGGTATGGACATGGGCAGTGATCAAAAAGACTCTGGCAATATGGCAGGAATGGACCATGGAAATATGAAGATGGAAGGTCATGATATGAGTATGTATGATTTATTCACAATCAATGGAAAAAGCGGTGATTTAGTAGTGCCATTGAAAGTGAATAAGGGAGATAAAGTTCGTCTTCGACTTGTTAATGCTGGTTATCTATCACATGATATACATGTTCACGGTCATGATATAAAAGTAATTGCGACAGATGGTCAACCAATAAACAATCCAAAAGTTATAAAGGATAAAGTAATTTCAATCGCACCGGGTGAACGTTATGATATTGAATTTACTGCTAATAATCCTGGGAAGTGGTATGTTGAGGACCATTCAAAAAATAAAGGTGCAAAAGGAATGAAAGCTGTTATTGAGTATGATGGCAGCAAAGAGATGAAAGATAAAGCAGATGAAAAGGGAAAATTAGCGAAATTAGATATGACGAAATATGGTGCTAAAAAATTAGGTAGTTTCACGTTAAATCAAGAGTATACTGCCACATATAATATGGACTTAAATACGCAAATGAATGAAAATGAAATGGTATATACAATTAACGGAAAGGTATTTCCGGATATTGACCCAATTCAAGTAAAAAAGGGTGATTTAGTAAAAGTGAAATTGGTAAATCGTTCTAAAATGGATGATCACCCAATGCATTTACATGGTCACTTCTTCCAGGTGTTGAGTAAAGATGGAAAACCGATAGAAGGTTCTCCAATTGTAAAAGATACATTGAACTTAAAACCAGGAGAAGAATATGAAGTAGCCTTTGTAGCAGACAATCCCGGTGAGTGGATGTTCCACTGTCACGACCTACATCATGCTTCAGCAGGGATGGTAACGGAAGTGAACTATACAGATTATAAATCTGACTATGTTCCAAACCAAAACATTCCTAATAAGCCAGAATAATAGGAAGCAGTTATCCTATGGATAGCTGCTTATTCATTTTTGTTGCAAGTACTAATGTATATGTTGATTATGCCCAGGTGAAGGTGCAGGAGTATGATCTGGGAATGTCGCGAATACGGCAACGATAATTACTACACTAATTGAAAGGAATAACAAAAAACGACGTTGGATAAAAGTAGAAAAGTTCTCCGATAACAATTGAATCACACAGGACATAGTAATCGTTATAGTAAGTAAAAGGCTAATGAACAATATACTATGAGCTTGTTGAGCGTTTAACATTTCTGTAATCATTGCTCCCATCATACTTGCCATTAATCCAGAGAACATTCCTTCTAAAGCAGTATATAGGTGAAAACGTAGACCCACTAAAAAACCGATAAAACCACTAATTAAAATAGCAAGTAAAGTAGAATATAGTAATTCCCCCTTAAAGAGAATGCCTAAATAAAAACCAATACTTAAACCGATACTCATACTAAAAGACATAATAAATACCATATACTCCATTAGGGTACCCTTACGTTTAGAAATATTGGATACAATAAGAATTGAGGTACAGCAAAGTGTTAAGGTAGTTAACGTATAAGCAAACATTATGATACCTCCTTGTCCTATCGTTCATTTCATCATATGTGTACTTATGATAATTTATATCTGCATATTATCTGCACAATTTCATAGATGTAAGCAAAGGAACGCTTGATTTTTTAGGGCGTCTTTTTTAATTGTAAGCATGTGAAAGAAATTGTTATATTATGAGTTTCTATTGTGAAGCCATAAAGAATAAGCGTATAATATTATAGGTCTCCCATTTGCGAGACAAACCGCGAATGATAAATAAGATTGTTGTTTTATCATCGCTTCTAAACATATAGACAATGAAAGTAACACTGGAATACAGATAGGGAGTTATAAAATGAAATTAATTATTGCCGAGAAACCAGATCAAGGGTTGGCTCTTGTTTCACAGTTTAAATATCGCCGGAAAGATGGATATTTAGAGGTAGAAGCGAATGAGTTATTTCCAAATGGAGCGTACTGTACATGGGCAATTGGTCATTTGACGCAGTTATGTAATCCAGAGCATTATCACGCAGAGTGGAAAAAATGGTCACTTAATACATTACCGATGATTCCAGAGCGTTTTCAATTTGAAGTAACAAAGTCAAAGTATAAGCAATTTAACGTTGTGAAACAGCTGTTACATAATCCACAGGTAACAGAAATTATTCACGCAGGCGATGCTGGGCGTGAAGGGGAACTAATCGTACGAAATATTATTAATCTTTGTAACGTGCAAAAGCCTATGAAGCGTCTATGGATTTCGTCTTTAACGAAGCAAGCTATTTATCAAGGGTTTAAAAATTTACTTGATGAATCAGATACAATTAATACGTATTACGAAGCATACACGAGATCTTGTGCTGACTGGGTTGTTGGCATGAATGCATCACGTGTGTTTAGTATTTTGTTAAAGAAAAAAGGAATGAATGATGTATTTTCTGCTGGTCGTGTCCAAACACCAACGTTAGCATTGATTGTAAAGCGTGAAAAAGAAATTGAAAACTTTAAGTCAGAGCCTTTCTGGGAAGTGTTTGCAACCTTTAATATAGAAGGAAAGAAATATGACGGGAAATGGGAGAAGGATAATGAATCCCGCTTAAAAGACCCTGATATGGCGAATAAAATTGCGGCATTTTGCCAAGGGAAACCGGCTGTTGTGAAGGAAATGAAAACGGAGCGTAAAGAGTTTCAGCCGCCGCTTTTATTCAACTTATCATCACTGCAAGCAACGGCAAATAAAGCCTTTAAGTTTTCACCGAAAAAGACGCTTGATATAACGCAAGCACTCTATCAAAAAGGGATTGTTTCTTATCCACGTTCAGATTCTAACTATGTTACTCAAGGAGAAGCAGCGACTTTCCCTGATATTTTACAGAAGTTAAGTCAGTTTGATGAATATAAAGGCTTATTACCGGCACCAATTGAATCCATTATGAACAATAAGCGTTATGTGAATGAAAAGAAAGTAACAGATCACTACGCAATTATTCCGACAGAGCAAGTTACAAACCCAAGCAGATTATCAGGTGATGAAAAGAAAATATACGATATGATCGTAAGAAGGCTTATTGCAGCTCATTATGAAGTTGCAATCTTTGACTATACAACGATTGTAACGCTTGTAGATGAACGTGCTGAATTCATTTCAAAAGGAAAACAGCAAATTCAAGAAGGTTGGCGTAAAGTTATTTTCCAAGACGATAAAGATGACGAAACCATTCTTCCAATTGTAGCTGAAGGTGAAGAAGGAAAAGTTGTAAAGGTGAAAGTGAAAGAAGGAAAAACACAGCCACCGAAGCGTTATACAGAAGGACAACTTATTACGTTAATGAAAACAGCCGGTAAGTATTTAGAGAATGAAGAGCTAGAGAAGGTATTGAAGAAAACAGAAGGTTTAGGTACGGAAGCGACCCGCGCGGGTATTATTACGATGCTGAAAGACCGTAAATATATAGATGTAAAGAAAAACCAAGTGTATGCGACTGATAAAGGAAAAGTATTAATTACCGCAATTGGTGACAAAATACTAGCTTCACCGGAAATGACTGCGAAATGGGAACAGCGTCTTGCGGAAATTGGTGAAGGTACAGCTTCACCAGCAACTTTTATGGAACAGACGAAAAAGCTATCAGCTAAAATTATTGAAGACGCAGTGGAAATGTCTGAGAAGTGGGATTTCACGGGACTACATGTTGAATCGATTGAACGAAAAGGATCGAAATTTACAACGGGTAAAAAGGTTGGTAGCTGTAAAAAATGTGATGGCGATGTAATTGATAAATCAACGTTTTACGGTTGTTCTAACTATAATACAACGCAATGTGATTTCACCATTTCAAAGAAGATATTAAGTAAAACAATTTCGCAAAAGAATATGACAAAGCTCTTAAAAGGTGAAAAGACTGATTTAATTAAAGGCTTTAAAAAGGGCGAGAAAACGTTTGATGCGAAATTAGAGTGGAAAGATAATAAGATTAATTTTGTATTTGAGAATTAATTTGTTAAAAGAGCATGACATAAAACTGTCATGCTCTTTTGTTTTTTCTTTTATATAAAATTTAACAATAAAAAAAATCCTTTAAATAATAATTTTTTATTGTAAAACGATAAATTTTGTATTAAAATCATAATAAATGAGTGAGGTGCTTTTGTTAAAAGGTAACAACCTTATTTTTAAAATTAGAGGAGGTATAACTATGAATATTAACAATTTGATTGTTAAACATATGGATAACCCCCATGAGTTGGAGAAGATGTATAGAAAAGATCCGAAAGCTTTTAAAAAAGCATTCTCACAAGCATGGGACCAAAACCCTGATTCCCAGGTTCTAGGTGCTTGGTATGAAAGGTTGCATTTCAAGGAGAAAGTAAATAAAGAAAAAACATCTTTGTTTCAAAAAGGTTTCTTATTCATGGGCCTTTTAGCTATTTTGGCCGGCATAAGCACCAGGATCATTTTCCACTTTGTTGAGCAGGAAGCAATTGCTCCAATAAACTTGGCTTTTGGTGTAATTCCCTTTATTGCTGCTTATTTTGTTTACAATAATAAGCCGAAAAAAAGTATTATTTATTCCCTTATAGCGTTATTCCTAGTTTCCGGGGTGTATCTTAATACATTGCCAATAAATTATAAAGACAGTACGATACTTGCTTATTTACATCTTCCTATATTTTTATGGGTCTTAGTAGGGCTTGCATTTACAGGAAATGAATATTCAAAAGGCAGTACAAGATTAGCCTATATTAAATTTAATTTAGAATATTGTCTTCTCTACGGGAGCATGGCAGTGAGCGGAATGATACTAGCAATATTCACCATGCGTTTATTTAGCTTTGTTGACTTAGATATAGGAGAATTCTATTTTAGTAATGTTGTTTTATTTGGAGCAGCGGCTCTCGCTATTGTGGCTGCATACTTAGTATCAATGAATCTTAAGCTTGCTAAAAATATTACACCATACATATCTAAAATTTTTAGTCCTCTCGTCCTGATCACGTTGCTTATCTATCTTATAACGGTAATTTGGGTGGGGAAAAATCCGTTCTTGGATCGCAATTTCCTAATGGCTTTCAACGGAATACTCCTTGGTGTATTGGCTGTTACCATATTTTCTATCGTTGAAAGTGACTCGGACGAGAAAAAGAACATTTCAGATTATATAAATTTTTCCTTAATTGTTCTGGCACTTATTATTGACACTGTCGCATTGTCAGCCATAGTATTCAGACTTTCTTCTTACGGGATTACGCCTAATAGACTTGCTGTTTTAGGAGTAAATGTACTGATTTGGGCAAATCTCATTTGGATTATGTTTTCCTATATGCGTTTCTTGCAAAACAAATCAGGACCAAAAGCTATCCAAGATGCCGTTACGAAGTATTTGCCAATATACGGACTTTGGGCAGCTTTCGTTATATTTACGTTTCCTATCATTTTTAATTAGAAAGGATCTGTTAATGCGGGAGTGGTGAGGGCTAATAATCATTGGGGGATGAACAAAACCCCCAATGATTAAAGTTTCACTTTATTATAATTGGTATTATTATGTTTGTAGTTTCGGTAATTTCATTTGTAATGATAAATAAGAAATAAGTGTTGTATGTAATCTTTCCATAATAAAAAACGTCCCAAAATGGGACGTTTTTTATTATGCGTATTGCCGTTTTTTCTTAATAAGCAACAAAACTTGTGACACACAAGCTAGTACCGGTAACTCAATCAATGGTCCAATAACGAGTGCAAGTGCGATAAGAGGTTCGTCTGGAAAAGCGGTTACAGCGATAGCGAGTGCAACAGGTGAGTTTCTTGCTAACGTTGTTAAGCTTAGACTTACTGTATCTTTGTAAGATAAATGCATCATGTGCCCGATAAATTGTCCTAGTAAAAAATTAATGATGAAGAACAATAGAACAGGAACGAGTAATAATAAAACAACATTCATATTTTGTAGTAAATATTTACCTTGTGATGCAAACATCGCTACTATTGCTAAACTTAAAAATACAATTTGAGCAGAGCTGAAAAACGGAATGAGTTTATTCTCGAGAGTTTCAGCTTTTTTCATTTTATTCATAATGAACTTTGTAGCGTGTGCAAGTATAAATGGTAAGACGATTACGATAACAATACTTTCTACTAAAACAGAAATCGCTACAGTTTTCATGACACCAGCAAATAAAAATAAATAAATGGGAAGGAGCAGTACTTGCAAAATTAAATTTACAGGTAAAATTGTAGTAGAAAGTGCTACATTACCTTTCGCTATTTCAGTAAAGATTAAGTACCAATCTGTACATGGAGTAACCATTAACATTATAAATCCAACCCAAAGTGCTGGATGATCGGAAAGAAATAGTGCTCCTAACCCCCAAGCGAGTAAAGGTGTCCATAAGAAGTTAATAGTAAGACTTGTTCCAGCAAATTTTAAATTGCGAAATCCGTTTTTTATTTCTTTTAATGGAATGCTGAGGAATAATCCATATAGCATGAAAAATAAGAAGGGGACAATAAATTTGTCTGAATACGAATGTATCATATTAAATTGTCCGAGTACGATGCCGCATGTAACAGCAAAAAGAATAATAAAAGTTTGAATCTTTTCTATAGTGCTCATGAATAAATCCTTTCTATATATGAATTTTCCTCTCTAAGTTTATTATACAAGTAATAAAGATGTATTTGGTGTTCAATTGTATCTCGCTTAATATTTTTAAGTCGAGATTTTATTTTTTATTAAAAGTTACTTGACTAAAGTAAGTGGCTATATTACAATCACTTACATAAGGTAATTAAATAACAAAAAGTTACAATGGCGTAACTTAAGGTATCTATTGGAACTTTTTCTTAGAATAAGAATTTTTATGATGATGAATAATGAATATGAAAAGAAAGATTAGGTGAAGAAAATGGGACTATTTAGCTCATTATTTGGTAAAAAAGAAGAAAATAAGAATGTAGAGGGGAATAAAAAAATGTCAAAAGTATTATTTGTAAAAGCAAACGATCGTCCAGCGGAGCAAGCAGTTAGTTCAAAAATGTATGAAACATTTGTAAGTACTTATAAAGAAGCAAATCCAAATACAGAAATTACGGAATTAGATTTATTTGCATTAGATCTTCCTTATTACGGAAATATCGCGATTTCAGGTGGATATAAACGTAGCCAAGGTATGGAGTTAACAGCTGAAGAGGAGAAGGCAGTTGCTACAGTAGATCAATATTTAAATCAGTTTTTAGAAGCTGATAAGGTTGTATTTGCATTCCCATTATGGAACTTTACAGTACCAGCACCATTAATCACATATATTTCATACTTATCTCAAGCTGGAAAAACGTTTAAATATACAGCAAATGGCCCAGAAGGTTTAGTTGGTGGTAAGAAAGTAGTTGTGTTAGGTGCTCGTGGTTCAGATTACTCTTCAGAACAAATGGCTCCTATGGAAATGGCAGTTAATTACGTAACAACTGTACTTGGATTCTGGGGAATTACAAATCCAGAGACAGTTGTAATTGAAGGACACAATCAATATCCAGATCGTTCACAACAAATTGTTGAAGAAGGTCTAGAAAACGTTAAAAAAGTAGCAGCGAAATTTTAATTTATGATAGTAAATGGAAAAACCAACATGGATGACCGTGTTGGTTTTTTAGTCTATTTTTCATGTTAAAAAATGTATATTTATAAAATAAAAGAAAAGTTCGAAAATAGTATTGCAAAATATTATATAGCAAACTATAATGAGTTCAAGAATAGTTGATACTTAAATTAAATATTCAGAAAATTCAATTAGTTAAAATTGGAAAATGAGATAAGGAAATTTGAATGGGGGTTATATTATGGCGAATAAAGTACCGTTTTCGTTCATAGTAGTTATTGGATTAATGTTATTTGCACTATTTTTTGGAGCAGGAAATTTAATTTTCCCAGCGATGCTTGGTCAATCAGCAGGAGAGAATGTATGGATTGCTAACGCTGGATTTTTAGTAACTGGTGTTGGATTACCATTACTAGGTGTACTAGCATTTGGTTTTTCAGGTAAAGATGATTTACAGTCATTAGCAAGTCGTGCTCACCCAGTGTTCGGGATTGTATTTACAACAGTTTTATACTTAGCGATCGGTCCATTATTTGCAATACCGAGAACAGGAAATGTATCTTATGAAATTGGTCTTAAGCCGTTTATGCCAGAGGGAGTAGGTTCTACACCTTTAATTCTTTTCACAATTATATTCTTTAGCATCACTTGTTTTTTTTCGCTAAATCCCGCGAAAATTGTCGATATTGTTGGAAAAATTTTAACGCCAATTAAGTTGACTTTCATCGGTATTTTAGTAATCGTTGCTTTTATACATCCGATTGGAGATATGCAAGCACCAGTGGAAGCTTATACATCACATGCATTCTTTAAAGGATTCCAAGAAGGATACTTAACGATGGATACGCTTGCATCATTCGTATTCGGGATTATCATCATCAATGCTATTAAAGAAAAAGGTGCGAAAACGAAAACACAAATTATGGTCGTTTGTGCAAAAGCGACAATAATTGCAGCATCTATTTTAGCAATTATCTATACAGCTCTTTCTTATATGGGTGCTTCAAGTGTTGCAAAGCTTGGACATTTAGAAAACGGCGGAGAAGTATTAGCGAAAGTTTCTAACTACTATTTCGGATCATATGGCGGAGTATTATTAGGATTAATGATTACAGTAGCTTGTTTAACAACTAGTGTGGGACTTGTATCAGCATGTTCTTCATTCTTCCATAAGTTATTCCCAAATGTTCCTTACAAAGCAATTGCAATCACGCTATGTGTATTTAGTGCAATTGTTGCAAACGTAGGATTAACACAGTTAATCGCAGTTTCTGTTCCAGTATTAACAGCAATTTATCCACTAGCAATCGTATTGATTTTCTTAACATTCTTCCATTCATTATTCAAAGGAAGAGCTGAAGTTTATCAAGTGAGCTTAATCGTAACATTTATCATCAGCTTATTCGATGGATTAAGTGCAGCTGGAGTTAACATTGAAGTAGTAAGCCAAGTGTTCACTAAATTCCTTCCGATGCAGGAAGTAGGATTAGGCTGGATCTTCCCAGCGATTATCGGTGGATTTATCGGATATGGCATTAGCGTTGTAAAAGCAAAAAATCAAGTTCAACCAGCAACTAGAGCGGATAAGAAAATAGGTTAAATAAAAAAGTTATAGAACTTGTTTCTATAACTTTTTTTGTTACTATTAATAATGAGAAAAAATAAAGTAGTAGGGGAAATAAAATGAAAAAAACAATTGATCATATCGGAATCGCAGTTCGTGATATAGATAGTACCATACGTTTTTATGAACAGGTTCTATCAGGAGAATTAATAGATCGTTACGTAAGTGAGGCACCAGGTGTAGAAAGCGAAGTAGCCATTCTTGAAGTGGATGGAGATAGAATTGAATTACTTGCGCCGACAAATAACACCACTTCACCAATTGCCCGATTTATAAAACAAAAAGGTAAAGGTGTACATCATGTTGCGTATCGTGTCGATGATTTAGATGTGGCTCTAGAAGAGTTAAAAGAACAAGGTATTCGGACATTAGAGCATACACTACGCATTAATAAGCACGGTAGAAGGTTAATTTATCTTAACCCAGCGGATACTGAAGGAACGATTATCGAGTATTGTGATTATCCGGAAGAGAAATAGAAGAGGGATATTTTTTTAAAGGTGTTACGTAATAACGTAATACCTTTTTATTTATGTATTTCACATTTTCTTCACAAATGATTCACGATAACTTTTCTTCTTTGATAACTTACATAAATATATTTTATGATATAATAACAATCGGCTTTAAAAATGTAAGTTGTATCTATCGTGATAGTTACTATTATATTAGAAGTTTATATTTAATCAGGTTAATATTTCGCCCGAGAATCAAACTTCGGAAGTTAAAGTAATGAAAATAGAGCAATGAGGAAGAAAGAAGTGAAATGAGTGTGAAAGTAATGAGAAGATTAGGGACATGGCTATTACTTGTGTGTGTGCTTATCATATTGATACCGCAAAGTGCATCTGCTCATGCGTACGTTGTGAAATCAAACCCTACTGAAAATGAAACATTGAAGAAAGCACCATCTGTTGTAAAAATCGAATTCGATGAGGACATACAAGTTTCAAGTTTTAATACATTGTACGTGAGAGATACATCAGGTAAAAGGGTCGATTTAAAAGATGCTCATATTGATAAAAAAAATAAAAAGCTATTAGAAGCTGGATTAAAAGACAATCTCAAAAATGGTCTTTACTCTATTCAGTGGAAAGTGATTTCAGCTGATGGACATCCAATTCAAGGAGTTATCCCGTTCCGGGTTGGATTAGCGGAAGCGGAAACAGACGATATACAAGTGGAAGAGATGGGCTACGTCCCACAAATCGATATGATTATGGAACGTGGAATTTTATATACAAGTTTCTCACTATTTATAGGAGTGCTATTCTTTAATCTTATTATGTATAAAGGCAATGCAACCTCGGTTCGATCAAGGAGTAAGAACATAATATGGATCTCTTTATTTGGGATATTGATTAGCTTGTTATTCAATCTACCACTGCAAGCGAAAATAAATGCTGATGTTTCATGGCTAGAAGCATTCAATCCTTTACTATTAAAAGAAACATTACAGCTTTCTGTTTTTGGTTATGTATGGATTACTCAAATGGTTCTCATTAGTACGCTTATAATTGTTACGTATTTTGCGGTGAAGCATGAGAAGTTTTCGTCGTTTAAAGTATGGAGTATTCCAATACTATTGTTTATAGGGCTACTTGTTATGAAGGCCTTTAATAGTCACGCATACGGTTTAAAGTTTAAAGACATTGCTGTCGTTATGGATTTTCTACATTTATTAGCAGCTTCATTATGGGTTGGTGGTTTATCATCTATTATTCTTCTTTTATGTAAAGAGGATAATAAGTGGCATATGTATTGGGATATGATTAAGCGTTTTTCACCGTGGGCAACAGGTGCTGTCATTGTGATTTTAATAACAGGCCTTTTTAATAGTACATTTTTTATTCCAACAATCCACTCGTTATTTGATACGAAGTATGGATTGGCTTTATTAGCAAAGATACTATTATTTATTTTCATGGGGATATTGGGAATTATTCATTATGTGAAAGGGAGAATAAGAGCGCAGCAAGGATTAGGAGCTACGGTGAAAGTAGAGTTTGTCATTGGAATTATCATTTTCGTAATCGTAGCTTTTATGACAAACGTACAAACACCACCGATGCCTCCTACTGGACCATTTACAGAGAGTAAGCAATTAGATAATGGATATGAACTTACGCTAAATGTAAGTCCGAATAAGGTAGGACAAAATAAATTCCATATTACACTAAAGGACGAAAAGGGACAGCCTGTTACTGATATGGAACAAATGATATTGACGACTCAATCATTAGATATGAACATGGGAAAAGGTTCATTTAAAGTTTCAGTAGTTTCACCAGGAGAATATGAAGCAGAAGGTATGTATATTAATATGACAGGAAACTGGAATATACATGTTCATGGATTAACAAAATCTCTTGATAGTTTCGATACAGATTTTAAATTTATTGTAGGTGGCAGATAAAATTTTACCAATCATGCTGCTAGCGAGTAGCAGGATAAACAGATGTTATAGATGAAAAGGAGTAAATAGAAAATGAAACGTATAAAAAAATTAGGAACAACAATGATCGCAACAATTATTGCAATGGGAATGTTTTCGTTACCTGTTAGTGCGCACGTCACTGTAAAACCAGCAACTTCTGACGTTGGTTCTTGGGAGACTTATACGATAAAAGTACCAGTTGAAAAAAATGTAGCAACGACAAAAGTTACACTGAAAATACCGTCTGGAGTGGAGTTCCAACAGTATGAACCAGTGCCAGGATGGAAAGTTGAGGAGCAAAAAGATAATGCCGGAAAAGTTAAAACTGTAGTATGGGAAGCGACAGGAGAAGGAATTTTAACAGGTCAGTTCCAGCGATTTACTTTCGTCGCTAAAAATCCGGATAAAGAGCAAAAAATAGCTTGGGACGCATATCAACAATATAAAGATGGAGAAATTGTTGAATGGACAGGTGATGAAAAAGCTGAAAAACCGCATTCACTTACTACAATTGCAAAAGGTACGTCATTAACAGGAGAACATGGTGAAGTGTCTAGTGTAGAAAAAAATGAAGGTACTAGTAATATGCAATTGATAGCAATTGTCTTATCTATTTTTGCCATAGTATCGTCGGTAAGTGCGTGTGTTTTTGTAGTACGTCGTAAAAAGTAAGACGTAAGAAAGAGCCTACAAACAGTAGGCTCTTTCTTACGTTTATTTCAATTCAACTTGCTGCCTTACAGCAAGTGTTTTCGGTTTTATATTTACAAAACAAATACTCACAACAATAAATAATAGTCCGATGAATAAGCTAATGGTAATAGCCTCATGTAAGAAAATTGAACTTACAATAATAGCTATTAGTGGAATGAGGAATGTATAAGCCCCAACTTTACTTGCTTCACCAGCTCCAACAAGTGTGAAGTATGCAAGCCACCCCATTGCAATAACAAAGAATGAAATAAAGAGAAGTACGCTAACAAATGGCATACTCCAAGCGATACTAGACCAGCTTTCAAACTCTGAACCAAATCCAATTAAGCAAAGGCCACCAATAATAAGCTGAAGTGTTACCATCCAAATGGCATTAACACGGTGACCAGTCTTCTTAATAAATACTGTGCCAAGTGCCCAGCCGATAGCGCATCCTAACGCGAGAAGGATTCCAATGATAGAAATATGTCCTGTTAAACTGCTAGAGCTAATAACACCTACACCAATAAATCCGAGAACAAGCCCGAAAATTTTCAAGCCGTACATTGATTCTTCAAGCCATATCCACGAGAAAATACCGAGTAAAACTGGTTGTAGAAATACAATGGCGGAAAATAACCCAGCAGGCATATATTGAAGGCCGACAGTTTGTAATCCGTAAAATATAATGATGTTAAGTAAAGAAGAAATAACGTATAAATGCCACGTTTCTTTTAAATGTAACTCTTTGTATTTCGGTAATGCGAACAGGAGTAAAATGAATCCTCCAATTAAAGTTCGAACGCCTGCAAATAAAACAGGTGGTGTATAATGCAGGGCAAACTTTGATAAAGGCCAATTGATTCCCCACATGAAAACGAGAAAGGTAAGGATGATGGCCGTCTTAGTTCGAGAAAGCTGTGTCACTGAAAGACCTCCTTGTTGTTATTCATTTCACTATGATATGATATCGACTGTAATAAATAAAATGAATCTTTTTTATGAGGAGTATAAGTGATTAGTTATGACCATTACACAACTGCAAGTATTAATAAAAACTGTTGAGTTAGGTAGTTTTACGAAAGCTGCCAGGGTATTAAATATGACGCAGCCAGCTG
This sequence comes from Bacillus sp. HMSC036E02, assembly GCF_001836235.1. Lineage (NCBI taxonomy): Bacteria > Bacillati > Bacillota > Bacilli > Caryophanales > Bacillaceae > Bacillus > Bacillus sp. HMSC036E02. Next base: position 101,384 of record NZ_KV827831.1, read on the forward strand.
TTAGTCATGCGATTTCAAGTATTGAGTCAGAGTTAGGAGTTACTATTCTTATACGTGATAAACGAAAAGGGCTCCTCGTTACGGATGTAGGAAACAGGATTCTTGTACATATTAGAGAGATTTTGAACGGTGTAGAGAAGATTGAACAAGAAGTTGCGATGGAGAAAGGACACGAAGTTGGGACGATTCGAATTGGTAGTTTTCCGAGTGCTTCTGCACATTTCTTACCCAAAATGATAAACCTTTTTAAGGAGAAGTATCCGAAATTAGAAGTGGTTCTTTGTGAAGGAACGATTAAAGAAGTTGAAGATTGGTTAGTATCGAGGGTTATTGATATAGGAATTGTTATTTTGCCTAATAAAGATATGGAGATTGTTCCATTAACGAAGGGGAAAATGGTTGCTATCTTAAGAGAGGATCATCCTCTCTGTAAGAAGGACTCTATTACAATTAGTGATTTAGAGAATGAACCAATCATATTATGTAAGGGCGGATACGAACCACCTATTATTGATATGTTTAAACAAGCAAACGTACCACTTCGGGCTGAGTATGTAATTTCGACAGTTACTACAGCTTTAAATATGATTCAAGAAGGATTAGGCATTGCAATATTAGCTGAATTATCTTTAACGAATTTACCAAAAAATGTGCAAACGAGAGAATTGGAACCACAAGTATGGAGAGAAATTGCTTTAGCTGTTCCTTCATTAAAGGATTCTTCAATCGCTGTGCAGCTATTTATTGAAGAATTTCAATCGCTATTTGCAGAATAAAAAGAGGTGTCTCATATATCATAATGGGACACTTTTTAATTTACTTATAAAAAATCTATGAAAAGGATTGACTTATTTTTCAGTTGTAACTATAATGATTACATCGAGGTGGTGATTACGATGAAAATTAGTAGCCGCTTTTCCATAGCTGTTCATATTTTATCTATTTTGAAAAACAATCCATCTTCACTTTGTACTTCAGACTATATGGCTGAGAGTGTCAATACAAATCCAGTAGTCATTCGTAAAATCATGTCGTACTTGAAACAAGCTGGCTTTGTTTACGTAAATCGTGGACCGGGTGGCGCGGGATTACTAAAGGATTTACATGAAATCACATTGTTAGATGTGTATCATGCAGTGAACGTAGTCGAAGAAGACAAGCTATTTCATATTCACGAGCAACCAAATCCAGATTGTCCAATTGGGGCGAATATTCAAGCGGTGTTAGAAATTATTTTAATTCAAGCACAATCCGCGATGGAAGAAGTTTTGAGAAATATTACGATGGGGCAGTTGTTTGAAACTTTGCAAGAAAAAATGAATGCTTAAATAATATTTATATTTTTTTATCATTAATGTAACTGATTTGATTACAACGATAAGGTAAGGTGTAAAAGTTATGACTGTAAAAATGAAAGTATACTCAGATTTTATATGTCCGTTTTGTTTTTTAGCAAAAGGTCCATTAGATGAGGTAGCGAAAGAGAAAGATGTAGAGATTGAATGGATGCCATTTGAATTACGTCCAAGTCCATATTCAAAAATAGATCCATGGAATGAACCAGAAAAATTAGGTTCATGGGATGCTTTCATTCTTCCGACAGCGAAGAAATTAGGAATCGATATGCGCTTGCCACGTGTTTCACCGCACCCATATACACATTTAGCTTTCGAAGGATGTCAATTTGCAAAAGAACGTGGACTAGGTAATGAGTATCACCACCGCGTATTCACAGCATTTTTCCAAGAAGAGCAAAACATTGAAGATATTGATGTGTTAACAAAATTAGCGGTAGAAGTAGGACTTCCTGAAGCAGAATTTAAAGATGCTTTAGTAACTCGTAAATATAAGGAAAAACATCAAGAAGCAATTCAGCACGCATATGATGAAGCGAATATTATGGCTGTTCCAACTGTCATGATTGGAGATGAAGTCATTCAAGGGCTTGCTAGTAAAGAAACACTAGAAAGGGTCATTGATAAAGAAATTGAAAAGGATAAAACAAATTCATTTGAAGGTATGCAATGTAATACCGATGGATATTGCTAATTAGCTTGTTATGAAATAACAAAATAAATTATAAAACAAACATTTGGAGGAATTAAAATGTCAGCAACTACAACAAACTTAAAAGAAGCAATTGTGAACCGCCGTTCAATTCGTAAAGTAGCAAAAAACGATGCAATTACGAAAGACAGAATTGAAGAAGTGTTAAAAACAGCTTTACACGCACCAACATCTTTCAATATGCAAAGTGGTCGTATGGTTGTATTAATGGATGGAGAGCATGAAAAGTTTTGGGATATCGTTAAAGAAACACTAAGAGCCCGCGTACCAGCAGAAAACTTTGAAGCGACTGTAGAAAGACTAAAAGGCTTCCATGCAGGTGTAGGAACAGTTCTATTCTTTGAAGATCAAGCAACTGTAGAAAAAATGCAAGAAAATGCGCCATTATATAAAGATCAGTTCCCATTCTGGTCTCATCAAGGAAATGCGATGTTACAACATACTGTGTGGATGCTATTATCTGCTGAAGGAATTGGAGCGTCATTACAACATTACAACCCAATCGTAGATGCTGAAGTGAAAGAAACTTGGAACATTCCGGCAGAGTGGAGCTTAGTAGGTCAAATGCCATTTGGTGAACCAAACGAACAACCAGCAGAAAGAACGTTCTTACCTACTGAAGATGTAGTGAAATTTTATTAAGAAATACAATATGTAACGAGAAGGAAGCTGTGCTTAAAAACAGCTTCCTTTTTTGTAGTGGTGTTAATTTATGCGTATTTAGGGAAGAAATATAAGAAATAATACGGTGAGAAGGGAATTAGAAAAATGAATGATGAGAAAAAATATACAGTGGTAGGTACTGATGTTGAGGAAGTAAAGCGTTTAAATAAAAATTCAGGGTTAACGTATAATCAAGTGAAAGAAATGTTAGCAAAGCAAATGCAAAAAAAGAAGTAATTAGATTGAAATCTTTCATTTTTTCATTTAGCATTTTGATTGGAGAGAGTTAAGTAAAAGGTAACTCTCTTTTTTGTATAGCTAAGCATCTTATAGAGTGGAGGAAGCAACATGAAGAAATGGGTAAAGGTAACGCTGTCTATCACTGGAGGCATTGTCTTATTAGCGTGTGCTGGTGGATATTACGTGTATAAAAATTATTTTCCAAAGGAATCTGAGCGTATTGTATATGATAAAGAAAGAGTGCTACAACCGATACATAATCAGCTTAAAGGAATCAATATAGAAAATGTAAAGATAAAAGAAAAAGAAGTCGTAAATGCGACTGTAGATGAGCTTCAAAAAATGATTGATGATGGAAAGTTGTCATATGAAGAATTAACGAGTATTTATCTCTTTAGAATACAAGAACATGATCAAAATGGAATAACATTAAATTCTGTTACAGAGATAAATCCTAATGCGATGGAAGAAGCAAGAAAGTTAGATCAAGAGCGGGGTAGAAACAAAAATTCGAATTTATATGGTATTCCTGTCGTTGTAAAAGATAATGTACAGACGGAAAAAGTGATGCCGACTAGTGCAGGAACTTATGTATTAAAAGATTGGATTGCAGATCAAGACGCAACAATTGTGAAGCAGTTGAAAGAAGAAGGAGCATTTGTTTTAGGAAAAGCGAATATGTCTGAGTGGGCGAACTATTTATCTTTTACAATGCCAAGTGGGTATAGCGGGAAGAAAGGACAAAATTTAAACCCGTACGGTCCGATTACATTCGATACTTCAGGATCAAGTTCAGGATCTGCTACAGTAGTTGCAGCAGATTTTGCACCGCTTGCAATTGGAACAGAAACGACGGGATCGATTGTTGCACCAGCGGCGCAGCAATCAGTAGTTGGGTTACGTCCATCTTTAGGTATGGTAAGTAGAACAGGAATTATTCCGTTAGTTGAAACTCTTGATACAGCAGGACCTATGGCAAGAACGGTAAAAGATGCAGCAACGTTATTTAATGCAATGATAGGTTATGACGAAAAAGATGTTATGACAGAAAAAATGAAAGATAAAGAAAGAATTGATTATACAAAGGATTTATCAATAGATGGATTAAAAGGGAAAAAGATAGGGCTTCTTTTTTCTGTAGACCAACAAGATGAAAATAGAAAAGCAGTAGCAGAAAAAATTAGAAAAGACCTTCAAGATGCAAGTGCGATATTAACTGATAATATCCAGTTAAGTGCTGAGGGTGTAGATAATTTGCAAACATTAGAATATGAGTTCAAGCATAATGTAAACGACTATCTTTCACAGCAAAAGAATGTACCGGTAAAATCGTTAGAAGAGATTATAGCGTTTAATAAAAAGGATAGTAAAAGACGAATAAAATACGGACAAACATTAATTGAAGGGTCTGAAAAATCTGTTATAACGAAAGAAGAGTTTGAAAACGTAGTGCAAACGAGTCAAGAAAATGCAAGAAAAGAGCTAGATAGGTATTTAGTAGAAAAAGGTTTGGATGCTCTAGTTATGATTAATAACGATGAAGTTCTTCTATCAGCTGTAGCTGGTTATCCGGAATTAGCGGTTCCTGCTGGATATGATAAAAATGGAGAACCAATCGGTGTAGTGTTTGTAGGGAAACAGTTTGGTGAAAAAGAGCTTTTCAATATTGGATATGCGTATGAACAGCAGTCTAAAAATAGAAAATTACCTAGTTTATAAAAGATTATATGAAAAATAACTGGAATCCACCGAAATATGTTGGTGGATTCCAGTTAAACGAATCTAACAATATGAAAAGAAAAAAAGGATTCTTCTCAATTAGTAAGAAAGATTGTCTATAGGAGTTCATAAAATGTAATATATTCAATTTCCATCCATTGAAGGGGGAGGTTAATTCTTAATGAATGAAGTAAAGAGTTTTTTTCGAAGTAGAGGGTTTCAACGGTTTCTCGTTTTAATAATAGTAGCGCTTGTATTATACGCATTAAAAAGTATGATTAATTTAATATTAATTACGTTTATACTGACGTTTTTAATGGATCGATTTCAACGTTTTATTTCAAGAAAATTGAAAGTAAACCGGAAAATTGTTATTGCATGTTTATATATAATACTAGTTTCCTTTATAGGCACAACGTTATATAAATATTTACCTGTGCTGACGATACAAATTTCACAATTAATTTATCAGTTTAAACTATTTTTTCAAAATCCACCTGATAATGAAATCGTTAAATATGCACTTTCGACAATTAATGGGATGGAAGTATCAAAATATATAGAACAAGGTGTAGATGTCATATATCAATCAATAGCAAATATAGGGAAGGTAAGTTTACAAATATTATTATCTCTAATTTTAAGCTTATTTTTCTTATTAGAAAAAGAGCGTATTATTACATTTACATCTAAGTTTAAAGATAGTAAGTTAAAAATCTTTTATGAGGAAATTGCATATTTTGGTGAAAGATTTGCAAGATCGTTCGGAAAAGTAATTGAAGCTCAGTTTTTAATTGCCGTGGTAAATTGTATTCTTACTGTTATTGCATTAATCGTTTTAGGATTTCCACAGCTACTTGTATTAGCTGTTATGATTTTCTTACTAGGCTTGATTCCTGTTGCAGGTGTGATTATTTCTTTGTTTCCACTTTGTATCATTGCTTACAACGTAGGCGGAGTTATGTACGTAGTATACATACTCGTATTCATAACAGTAATCCATGCTCTTGAAAGTTATTTTTTAAATCCGAAGTTTATGTCTGCAAAAACAAATTTACCAATATTCTACACATTTATGATTCTTATCTTCTCAGAGCATTTCCTCGGAATATGGGGGCTTATTATCGGGATACCAATCTTTATCTTTTTATTAGATGTACTTGATATAAATAATGAGGATGCGACTAAAAAATAAGAAATGATAGAAAATCACAAAAAGTCATAGGAGATAATGAAAATAAAAAGCAATCCAAAATAAATTGGATTGCTTTTTATTTTCATTAAAGAACCGGAGCCATTGTTTCTTTCAATACTTGAACAGAGTGATCGAATTTTAATTCTTCATCTTCACTTAATTCAACTTCTAAAATTTCACGAACACCGCCGCGATTTAAAACAGCAGGTACCCCTATATAAACATCTTTTTGACCATATTGCCCTTCTAAGTAAGCTGATACAGTTAATACACTATTTTCGTCGTTTAAAATTGCTTTTGTAACACGTAGAAGTGACATGCCGATACCATAATAAGTTGCGCCTTTACGCTCAATAATATGGTAAGCTGCATCACGGACGTTTATGAAAATTTTGTCTAAATCTTCTTGATTATACGTGTTGTCTTTTTCAAGCAGTGTTTGTAGTTTTTGGATACCAACGGAAACATGGCTCCAAACTGGAAGTTCAGTATCGCCGTGTTCTCCGATAATATAAGCGTGAATGTTGTGTGGACCAATATCGAAGTACTCACCTAACATATAGCGGAAACGAGCAGAATCAAGCGTTGTACCAGAACCGATTACACGTTCTTTCGGTAAACCAGATTCTTTCCAAGTTACATAAGTTAAAATATCTACAGGGTTTGTTGCGATTAAGAAGATGCCATCAAATCCGCTATCCATAATACTGCGAACGATTTGTTTAAAGATTTTGGCGTTTTTCTCAACTAAATCTAAACGTGTTTCGCCTGGCTTTTGTGGTAATCCAGCTGTAATAACTACAAGGTCAGCATCTTTACAATCTTCGTAGCTGCCTTTCCATACTCTAGTTGGAGCTGGTGCGAATGGAACAGCATGACTTAAATCCATTGCTTCTCCTTCAGCTTTTGCCTCATTTACATCGACTAAAACAAATTCTTCAGCTACGGCTTGGTTAATCATGCAGTAAGCATAACTACATCCAACTGCTCCTGTTCCTACTAATACAACACGGTTAATACCTTTTTTCATTTCAAAATTCCTCGCAATTTCATTGGTTTTGTTATGTAAGATAATACGTCTTACTTCTATAGAGTCATATCTAGTTTATTACATTTTATAAAAGATATTCAAGTATTTGAAAATGTATCCGTGCAAATCCGCGAACAAAACATAGGAATTCAGTGAACCGAATATAATTCAGTAAAATCCTTTGTAAAAGGGGAAATGGCATGGGGAACCCATTAGCAATGGAAGAAATGCTTCATATTATTCATGCAGGGCTTTTTAAAAAGAATAACCCAAAACGGATTACGATTGCAGGTGCAGGGATTTCTGGATTAGTTGCAGGTTCTTTATTAAAAGAGGCTGGGCACGAAGTAACGATTATAGAAGCAAATAACAGAATAGGTGGCAGGGTGTATACGATTCGGGAACCATTTAGTGTGGGTTTATATTTTAATGCGGGACCGATGAGAATCCCTGACACCCATAAGTTAACCTTAGCGTATATTCATAAATTTAAACTACCTTTAAACCTTTTTATAAATAAAACTTTTGCAGATATCATTTATACGAATAACATTCAAACGAGATTGAATGTGTTTGAAAATGATCCAAGTGTACTTGAATATCCGGTTTTGGATAAAGAAAAAGGAAAAACGGCAGAAGAGCTAATGATTGAAGTATTAGAACCAATACTAAATTATATTAAGAAGGATCCTGATAAAAACTGGCTTATCGTTGAAAAAAAGTATAAAACGTATTCGCTTGGTTCATTTTTAATGGAGTATTATTCAGATGGTGCAATAGATATGATTGGGGTACTTCTTGATATGGAAGCTTATATGGGAATGTCCTTAATTGAAGTATTACGTGAAATGATTTTCTTTACTTCAACAACGAAATATTATGAAATAACTGGTGGAATGGATAAGTTATCGAATGCATTCTTACCACAATTAAGGGAACATATTTTAATGCAGTATAAGGTTGATAAAATTATACAAGAAGATAATAAAGTAATGTTACAAGGAAATCATGAACAAACGCTAGAGCAATTTACAATAACAAGTGATTTTGCTATTATTACAATTCCATTTTCAGCGTTAAGATTTGTAGAAGTTCAGCCATACTATTTATTCTCTTATTTTAAAAAAAGAGCAATTCGTGAATTAAATTATATTGCTGCAACTAAAATTGCAATAGAGTTTAAAAGTAGATTTTGGGAGAAAGCGGGACAGTGTGGAGGTAAATCTATTACTGATTTACCGATACGGTTTACATACTATCCGAGTTATGGCATTCATACTCCAGGACCAGCTATCGTTATAGCAAGTTATACGTGGGCAGATGAGGCGTTAACATGGGATAGTCTCCCGCAAAGAGATCGTATTCGTTACGCATTAAAAAATTTAGCGGAAATATACGGTGACATCGTCTATAGTGAGTTTGTCACTGGAACATCTTTTAGCTGGAGTAAAAATCCGTATTCTTGCGGTGCATTTACAGCTTTCGAACCAGGCCAAGAGCTCGAGTTATTTCCGTATATTACACCACCATCTGGAAAAGTACACTTTGCAGGAGAGCATACGACATTAACACATGGGTGGATGCAAGGGGCAATTGAGTCTGGAGTTAGAGTTGCATATGAAGTAAATGAACAGTGAATCTCTTATATTTACAAATGGTCATTCTTTTAATAAAATAATAAGTATAAATCGTAATTATTACGCTTTGAATACATTTGAAGTAAAGAAATGGATGGTCGGTTGAATGAATAAAGTGGAGATTCATATATTAGGTGGTTTTTTAGGTAGTGGAAAATCAACATTATTACAAAATTTATTGTTAGCAGAGAAAAAGAAGAATAGAAAAGTTGCAGTATTAATGAATGAAATTGGTGAATACTCAGTAGATACAGATATTATTGGAAAAGAGAATGTTTTAAGAGAACTTCTTAAAGGATGTATTTGTTGTACATTAAAAGAAGAGCTTGAAATACAATTACATTCGTTATACCAACAAGAAAGACCAGATGTAATTTATATAGAAACGACAGGTGTTGCGCATCCAATTGAAGTGTTAGACGCGTGTGTCTCGCCAATTTTAGCTCCTTTTCTGGAAGTGAAATCAATTGTAGTCGTTTTAGATGCAGTAAGGTGGTTAAATCGAAGTATATTAAGTGCAAATGTACAACAGCTATTGCATGAGCAACTTAAATTTGGTAGTCACATTCTTGTTAATAAAGCAGATTTACTAACAGATGAAGATAAGAACACAGTATTTGAAGAAGTAAAGGCAATAAATGATCATGCGAAAATGTATGAGACAAAGTATTGTAATATATCTTTAAAAGATATAGAAGAAGCAGAATTTCCAAATGATGAGGAACATGAGACACTACATGTCAAACAGCATTTACATATACAAACGATGACATATCAATTTACGAAACCGATTGATCAAGACAAATTATATGAATGGCTTTCGAATTTACCAGATAGTATTTATCGAGTGAAAGGTTTTGTGAAATTCCATGGAGATAAATACCCTCACCTATTCCAATATTCGTTCGGAGTACCAACTTTATTAGAACAAGACTTCGGTTTCCCGACAAACTTAGTAGTAATAGGAGAAGGACTAGATAAGAAACAATTGGCTGAAGGGTTAGAGAAAGTAGAACTTAACTCTAATTAAGGGGAAAAGACTAACTTAAAAATAAGTTAGTCTTTTTGTATGGTCATTACTGAAATGAAACAGTATTTTCAATTGGATTGCAGAATATATATTGATTGTATGTCCGTTTCCATTACATAGGAAGGTGATTATATATTTGTGCCGAATGTAGAGGGTACTACAAGAGTTTTCCATTATCTATCGAATTAGTTAGTCATGATTACGGACAGGGGATTTTGGCGTGTTTGATTCTATCAGAAAGTAAAGTATGGGGAGGATCACAATGTCGATGAAAAAACGTAAGTGGCTAAAGACAATGTTTACTGGTTGTGTTTTAGGTTCGTTATTAATAACGGCAGCTTGTTCAGGAAAGAAAACAAGTACAGAGGATGAAAAAACGATTAAGGTAGGAGTTCTTGCTTCTTTAACAGGACCGCTAGAATCGTATGGAAAACAAACAGTGAACGGATTTGAATTAGGGTTAGACTATGCAACTGGTGGAACTGGGAAAGTAGATGGGAAAAAGATTAAGTTTGTTGTAGAAGATACAGAAACGAAAGCGGATGTAGCAGTTAAAAAAGCTACGAAGTTATTAGAAGAAGAGAAAGTTGATTTTTTAGTTGGATCGTCTAGTTCAAGTGATACGTTAGCGGTTTTACCACTGGCCGGGGAATATGAAAAGATTATGGTTGTAGAACCGGCAGTTGCGGATAGTATTACCGGGAAGAACTGGAATAAATATATTTTTAGAACTGGAAGAAGTTCCTCACAAGATGCGATTGCAGGAGCAGCAGCAATTGCGAAAAAAGATGTAAAGATTGCGACATTTGCCCCAGATAACGCTTTTGGTCGTGAAGGGATTGCTGCATTTAAAGCGGGTGCGAAAAAATTAGGTGCGAACATTGTGAATGAGCAATACGCGGATACAAATTCAACAGATTTTACAGCGAATATTCAAAATATCATTAGTTCAAAACCAGATTATTTATTTATCGTTTGGGCAGGGGCAAATTCACCTTGGAAACAGTTGAAAGATATGAATGTGGAAGCGCAAGGTATTAAAATTTCTACAGGTGCGCCAGATATACCAGCATTAAAAACAATGGATGCATTAGTAGGTATGCAAGGTTTTTCTGTATATTATCACACACTTCCAAAAAATAAAGTGAATGATTGGCTAGTTGAAGAGCATAAAAAACGTTTTAATGGTGCAGTGCCAGATTTGTTTACAGCGGGAGGAATGTCGGCAGCAATTTCTATTGTAGAAGCCTTAAAGAAAACAAAAGGTGATACAGATGTAGATACATTGATTAAGAAAATGGAAGGAATGGAATTTGATACACCGAAAGGAAAGATGAAGTTTAGAGAGAAGGACCACCAAGCGATGCAGACGCTGTATTCTATCACATTGAAAAAGCAAGATGGTGTTGATTATCCGGTGCCAGTGTTAGAGCGAGAATTAACGATGAAAGAAACAGAACCACCAGTTCAAAATAAATAGACTGAATTTTCTGTTGTTTTTGTATAAAGAGGGGGGGACCCTCTTTATACATATTTCTTTCATACTCACGGCTTTAAAGGGAGGGATTTCGTGACACATTTGCTAGAGACGAAAAATCTTAGCGTATCTTTTGGTGAACATCATGTTATTAAAGATGTAAATTTAACTGTCCAAAAAGGAAAGCTCATTTCTATTATCGGGCCAAATGGTGCGGGGAAGACAACATTATTTAATTTACTAAGTGGACAGATTTTACCTACAACAGGTGAAGTGTATTTTAAAGGGCAAGATATTACAAAACTATCGATTTCAGATCGAACACGCTTAGGAATCGGTCGCTCTTTTCAGCTTACAAACATATTCCCAGAATTAACGGTACTTGAAAATGTCCGTTTAAGTGTTCAATCATTCGTACAAGATTACTATAGTTTTTTCCCGAGTTCAGCAAAATTAAAGCAACAAGTTGGAGAGGCGAGACGTTTCTTAAAAACAGTATTACTTCACGAGAAAGAGAACGTATTAGCGAAAGATTTGGCACATGGAGAGAAAAGAAAGCTAGAACTTGCGATGTTATTAGCTTTAAAAACGGATGTGTTATTGCTTGATGAGCCGACGGCAGGTATTTCGGTTGAGGAAGTCCCTGCTATATTACAAGTGATTGAAAATATTAAGAAACATCCAGAGAGCACAATTGTACTTATCGAACACAAAATGGATATGATATTAGGTTTGTCAGATCATCTTATCGTTTTATTTCATGGAGAGTTATTGGCTGAAGGATTGCCAGAAGAAATTATGAAAGATGAGCGTGTACAAAGTGCTTATTTAGGGGGATTATATAGTGGCACTATTACAAGTGAATAATATAGAAACGTATTTAGATCAGTTTCATATTTTGCAAGGAGTATCTCTTACTGTTGAGAAAGGGACGATTACTGTACTGTTTGGTAGAAACGGGGCAGGGAAAACAACGACATTACGTTCAGTTATGGGGTTTCACCGGATTGCAGATGGTGAAATTTATTATGATAGTGCAAAAGTAAGTGGATTACCTACACATTTAATTTCAAGGAAAGGAATAGGGTATGTACCAGAAAATCAAGGTATTTTTCATGATTTGACAGTAGAAGAAACATTCGCTCTTGCTAGGGGGAAAGGTGAAGAAGTAGAAGGGAAAATAGAGTGGATGCTGGAACTATTTCCGGATTTAAAGCAGTTTTGGAATAAGAAAAGTGGGCTCTTGAGCGGAGGGCAAAAGCAAATGTTGGCTATTTCAAGAGCGTTTATTAATAGTGATGGATTATTACTTATTGATGAACCGAGCAAAGGGCTATCCCCGATAATGGTGGAGAAATTAATGGTAGCTATTTTGAAGATGAAAGAGAAAACAACAGTTTTACTTGTTGAGCAAAATTTTATGATGGCTAGTCAAATTGGTGATTATTTTTACATTATGGATAACGGACGAATTGTTCATAACGGTTTTATGAATGAATTAAAAAAGGATAAGGAAATGTGTCATAAATATTTAGGAATCTCTTAACATGAATCCGAGGTGAAAAGGATGGATGTGTTAATCAATTTATTTGTAAATGGGATTTCAACAGGGATGCTCATTTTTTTGTTAGCATCAGGTCTTTCACTTATTTTCGGTCTAATGAGCGTTTTAAACTTTGCACACGGTGGTTTATTTGCATGGGGAGCATTTACAGGTGTTTGGTTATTTAATATGACAGGAAGTTATATATTAGCTTTAGTTGGAGCAGTAGCCATGGGAATGTTCCTAGGATTTATTTTAGAAAGGTTTCTTATTAGACCGGTATATGGAAATCATGTTCGACAGCTGCTCGTTACGCTTGGAGGAATGCTCGTTCTTAGTGAGTGTATTAAAATATTTTGGGGGCCAAACCCTATTAGTGCAAAATTACCGTTATGGTTACAAGGAAGTTTTACATTCGGAGGTATTATATTAATTAAATATCGTCTATTTGTTATTTTGATTGGGATAATTATTTACATCGCACTACTACTATTACTCAAAAAGACGAAGATAGGTCTTATGATCCGTGCAGGTGTAATGGATAAAGAAATGGTTCAAGCGCTTGGTATTAATGTAAAAGCGATATTTTCTTTCGTCTTTTTATTAGGAGCAGGGATGGCAGCTTTGGGAGGATTCTTATTAGCACCGTATTCGGGCGTTATTTTCGCCGAGATGGGCATGCAGTATGCAATTTTAGCTTTTATAGTAGTAATTATCGGTGGATTAGGAAGCGTACAAGGTTCAGCTATTGCTTCTTTAATTGTTGGATTAGCTGGTGCTTTTACAGCGTATTTTATACCAGATTTATCACTTGCAATTAATATGTTAATGTTACTATTTTTCTTAATAGTGAAGCCAACTGGACTTGTTGGTGAAAAGGGGTGAAATGGTGAACAACACATCGGACCGAATTAAAGTATACTTCGGAGTATGTATGCTCATTTGTTTAAGTGTATTTCCGTTCGTAAATGATTCACGGAGCCTGTTAATTTTGTTCACTCAAATCTTCATCTTTGCTATTTTTGCAATGAGTTTTGATGTATTGCTTGGGTATACAGGAATTGTATCGTTCGGTCATTGTATGTTCTTTGGGATAGGAGCATATGGGGTAGCGCTTTTATTTGATCGACAAGGCGTATCAATAACGAACTTTTTAATTGGAATAGTAGCTGCAATTATCGTTTCAGCAATCGTTAGTTATATAATTGGTTTGCTTTCTTTACGATTGAAAAGTCATTTTTATGCAATGTTAACACTTGCTATTTCACAGTTGTTTTTCGTCCTTGCTGAAAAATGGCGTGGGCTCACTCACGGAGGAGATGGTTTTACATTTGGTGTACCAGACGTATTCCGTGATCGTTTTACGTTTTATTATGTAACACTTATATGTTTACTTATCATTTTTGTTCTCTTACGTCTTTTCACCAAATCTTCTATTGGAAAAGTATTAAAAGCGATTTCACAAAATGAGCAACGTGTTGAAGCACTAGGATATAAAGTGCTTCATTATAAAATTATTGCTAGCATTGTTGCAGGAGTAGTAGCTGCGATTAGCGGTGGTTTATTTGTTATTACATTACGTTTTGTTAATACGACTGTATTTTCAATTGAAATGACATTAAATGCATTATTGATGACGATGATTGGTGGGGTTGGAACGTTAATTGGAGCAATTGCAGGAGCTGGAATTATTGAATCACTAAAATATTATTTATCAGAACTAGCGACGGAATATCCGATTTTTGAAAGATGGACGATTATTCTAGGTTTATTGTATATTATCGTGCTACTCGTTTTTCCGAAAGGATTGGTTGGGACGGTTAAGGGACTGAAGAATATGAAACGGAATAAGAAGGAGAAAAGCGCAGAAGTGGAGCAAAATGTGTGAAAAATCAATTGTATAGAATATGAAAATCCCTCTTTTAGATTCATAAAGGAGGGATTTTTTATTAACCAAATAGTTCATCAGGGATTTGTTTGAAAGAGTTTTGATTTGTAAAAAAATGAACAGCTAATTTCTCAACTGGAACATCTTCAATTGGTACCAATTTATCATTTTTAATCGGCAAAAAGGCTATCCCTTTTCCGTCCTGAATAAACTCTTCCATAAGCGAATAAGAATCTAATTGTTGAAGTTGACGCTGAGATAAATTATTTTCTTTTAGAAATTGTATCGTCTTATTTCTAAAAGGACACTTTTTGTCATTACTAACGAAGAAGAGTTCCTTTGAATAGTCAATGATACATTTTTCTTGATCTTTTAGTAAGCCTATAGAAATTGAAGTAGTAAATACTTTTTTAAAACCTGCACCAGAATCATCCTCATAAGTGATGACCATATCAACTTTTTGTTGCTGCAGTAATTTTGGCAAATGACTACTATTTTCTACATATATTTGATAATTCATGAAATTTTCTTTAATACGCTTACTTAAATAATTAGTCAAAATCGATTGTGACGTCGCGATTATATAAGAAGACCCACTTGTTTTAATTTTATCTTTCGCTTCTTCTAATAGAGTTAATATTTGATTCGTGTAATCTAATAAAATGTCACCAGAAGGTAATAAGGAAACGCCTTTGTTATCTCTATGTAGTAAAGGCGTTTCTAATTCTTGTTCTAATTTTTTGATTCGCTCAGTTACGTTCGGTTGAACATAACCTAACTCTTTAGCAGCTTTACTAATAGAACCCTCACTGGCTACAGTTTTGAATATAATAAGATCATTTATTTCCATATATCTCAGCCCCTTATGCACTATCATTATAAATGATACCAAACATAATTTATACCTATTTTACGTTAGCTACTTATCGATTTATCATAATGTATATAAGATTGAAAGCGAGTGATAAACATGATTGGAATGCAATATAAGGTCATTTTGCCAAAGGATTATGACATGGAAATTATTAAGAAAAGGGTAAAGGATAATGGTTATAAAACTGATGGTTTCCAAGCACTAAATTTTAAAGCTTATTTAATTACGGAAATGGAGAAAGACGGGAATTTTTATAACTGCTATGCACCTTTATATATTTGGAATGGTCATGAAGGGATGAATAAATTTATCTTTGAAGGGTATTACGATAATATTTTACAATCGTTTGGTTGGCAACAAATACATATAGGTGTTCCATTAGTTGTTAATCTAAGTGATGATTTTAAGAAATGTAAGTATGTTGTTGAATACGTGGGGAGTATTTCTCAAAAGAATTCATTGATTGAAACTCAATTTAACTTTTTTAATAAGAATGTCCAGAATACAGAAAATTGTAAAGGGAATGTAATAGTGTATAACCCAGATAAGTGGGGGTATAGTCAGTTTGAATTTTATGAAGTAAAGCCTGAAATTGAAGAGATAGGGGATATTACATTATATGAGGTTTTACACATTTCACAGTAGATGCGGAATTGAAATAGAAATAAATTATTTATAAAAAATCCATTTTGATTCAAGTAATAATGTTCAAAATGGACTTTTCTTAATTATCTTATGTATATTCAAAACAAATTACTGCTTTTCTTAATTCTTTATTAAAGAATAAGTAAATACGATCGGCACCATAAGCTTGAAAATAATATCCTGTAACAAATCCAACATATGTAAAGGGATGTCCATATTCATCTTTTGGTACATATAGAAGATTCGTAAAGTCAAAAATTTCGTCTTCGTTATCGCAGTCTTCTAATAATTCTTCACCTTCTTCTGTCATAAAACGAACATCATCTAGGATACCATTTACCACAGGATAATTTAATCCCCAGCCATTTGTTTGTTTTTCAGCAAACTCTTGTTCTAATACTTCTACAGATGTTATTTCTTTTCCTAAGCTAGAATAAGGATAAATTTTTTGATTACGTTGAAAATACTCTTTACGGATTTGATAATCTCTTTTATTACTCTCATAGGCTTGTTCTATTATGTCAGAATTATTTTGTTCGATTTCGAAATAATTCCAATCCGCTTCAAATTTATATTTTCCATTAATGACATCGAATCCTAATGTATCTGCTTTCGTAAAATTTGTGTGAAATGGTTTGGTGAAATCACCCACGCAACCATCATGGATTTCTTTTGCTGACACAATATGTACCCATTCGTCCAATTCCGGTTCAATACATTGTAAGTTTATAGAACAAATGGGTAAAAAGTGCTTTTTATGTTGTTCCAAATCATCATAAAATATGTCTTCATATTCAGGGAATGGTTTTATAAATTGTTTAGAAATATGCATGTTCTGCCCACCTTTATATTAGTGATTTGTTTAATTTTATCATTTTATTTTAATTTTTTCTTATTTAAAAATTTATGATACACATAGTTATGGGAATAAAGAGTTCGTAAGTAAGGTGGATGTCTTATTGTTAAAATTTTATCATATGTCGAACAGTTGAGAGATGAAGCAAAGTAAGACTTCATACTTATACATAGCCTTATTACATTCGACACATAACGACAATATACTGTTCATTTATCTGTTAGTATAATATATAGTTTTTGGGGATTTTTATCATTTTTACATTGGGGGAAGGGAATTTATGTTTAAAAAAATCGCGACAGTCACTTTAGCAGGGACGTTAGCTTTCAGTTTATCGGCATGTGATGAGAAGAAAGAAGTAGCTAAAACTGTATCAAATAATACGAAGGAAGAGCAAAGTAGTGCCAAAAAAGAAAATACGAAGAATGAAGATACAAGAGAATATAATGTTGAAAAAACTACTCAAATTAGAAATCAAAAATTAACAGTCCATAAAGTACAAATAGCACAAGTGGCAGAATATGATAAGCTGGAAAAAGGTAATGAGTTTGTTATTGTTCATGTTACAGTAGAGAATATTGGTAATCAAAAAGTTAGAATTAATCCATTAGATTTTTACCTTGAAAGAGGAGATGGAAGTATCGTGGACCATACATTTTCAACTAGTAATAAAAATATTTTTAAAATTAAAGATGTAGATCCAAACGGTAAGTTAACAGGAGCTATAACATTTGAAGCGAAAAAAGGTGATTCTAATCTTGAATTAATTTATAGACCTGATGTTATGTCTAAAGAGGAAGTAAAAGTAGAACTTAAATGATTTATCCCGTAAGAGCCCAATTGGTGTAAACAAGAGCCTTTTATGCAAACTTATACAAGTTTTACATGAAGACGGTATGCTCAAATGAATTTACGGTACGATAAAAGAAAATAATAGATTAGAAGACGATGTGAATTTCAAACATATTGTTTTGAAAACAAAAAATAAATGCATGATAAGGATTGGCGTTGGAGCTTAATCCTTTTTTTATGGAGATGTAGAGAATGGCAAGTAGACCTAATACTACACGAGTGATGCCTTTAGTTAAGTAAAAGTAAGTTGAGTTATATAAAAAATGTGATTTTCTCTTGCATTACTATCACTTGAGTGGTAAAGTGATAGTAAGATTCACGATAGGAAGTGATCAAACATGCGTGATAATACGATAGGATCATTAATATGGTTACGTTTAATACGATTTACGAACCAAAGTAATCAAATGTCAAATGAGTTTTTAAAACGTTTTGATTTAACGACAGCTCAATTTGATGTGCTTTTGCAAATACGTACGTATCAACCACTAACACAAATGGAGTTAGCTGAAAAGGTAACTGTTACACAAGGTGGCATTTCTCGAATGTTAACTCGTCTTGAAAAAGAAGGATATATTGTACGAAAACAAGATTGGAAAACGAAAACAATTAGTCTTACAGAGCAAGGAGAAGCAGCTTTAGAGAGAGCATTGCCAGAGCAACTTGCATTTCAATCTTCGTTTTTTGATGATGTATTAAATGAAGAAGAGCAGAAAATATTATACGAGCTAATGACGAAAGTTCATAAGCATAGTGAAAAAAAAGAATTACCGCAAGAGTAATTTTTTTTACACTATCAATTGACTAATCAAGTGAAGGCGTAGGTAATACGGAGATATACCTGACTTACCAACGTTTTTAGAAAAAAACTAATACTACTTTATTAAAGGGGAGAGTAACTATGGAAAAATACCGTATAGATATAAGAAAAGGAATTGAGTTTGGATTATATTCAATTGGTGATCATGTTTTAAATCCACATAATGGGGAGAAAATTACGCCAGAGAAAAGAATTCACGAACTAATTGAAACAGCTAAGTTAGCAGATGAGGCAGGGCTTGATGTGTTTGCTGTCGGTGAAAGTCATCAAACGCATTTTACAACACAAGCTCATACAGTTATTTTAGGTGCGGTCGCGCAAGCTACGAAAAATATAAAAATTGCAAGTTCAGCAACGATATTAAGTACATCTGACCCAGTTCGAGTATATGAGGATTTCGCTACAATTGACTTGATTTCTAATGGACGTGCAGAAATTGTGGCTGGTCGTGGATCTCGTATTGGAGGATATAGTTTACTTGGTTATGACGTGAATGATTATGAAGAATTATTCGAAGAGAAGATGGATCTTTTATTAAAAATTAATAACGAGGAACATGTAACATGGAATGGACAGTTCAGAGCACCGCTCGCACATGCATCGGTTATTCCGAGAGCGAAAAATAATAACTTACCAATTTGGCGTGCGGTTGGAGGTCCACCAGCTAGTGCAATTAAAGCGGGACGCGCGGGTGTACCAATGATGATAACAACACTTGGTGGTCCAGCAATTAACTTTAAAGTGTCAGTAGATGCTTACCGCGAGGCGGCTGTACAAAGTGGATTTGATTCAGCTAGTTTACCAGTTGCGACAACGAGTTTATTTTATACGGCAAAAAATTCACAAGATGCACTTAGTGAATATTACCCTCACATTAATGCTGGTATGCTTACACTGCGCGGTGGTGGGTATCCGAAACAGCAATTTACAAATGCAATAGATTACCGTGATGCTTTAATGGTTGGTAGCCCACAACAAATCATTGAGAAAATGCTGTACCAATATGAATTATTTGGCCAACAACGCTTTATGGCACAAATTGATTTTGGCGGTGTACCATTTGATAAAATTGAGAAAAATATTGAATTAATTGCTACTGAAATTTTACCAGCCGTTAGAAAACATACAGCAAAATAAATAAAAAAACTGAGAGTCTAATCGACTTTCAGTTTTTTTATTTGTTCTGGAAAAATGACAAAAAAATGAACTTTTAGTCGAGGAAGAGGGAAGTTATTTTCTATTTTTGAATAACATTATTTCGAGTTTGAATTTTAAAAATACATTTTTCTCTTGACAAAAAACAAGCGTTTATCGAGGGTAGTTTCGAGGACATTTTTTCGGGTGAAAGTCAAGTGTATGAAGAGAAAAACGATTGTTTTATAGATATAAAAGTAAGAAGTATATTGAAAAAACACATTTTGCTAATGAGAAAAATCTGATTCAAAAAAATGACAAAAGACATATTTCAGACAAAATGATGTCAATAATACGTCAAAAATAACCTGAATTTACTATGCAGGTATATTATACAATTCGATTAACGAATAAAACACTACAGAAATAGTGAAAAGGTAAAAAATAGCATTACAATAGTTTGAAAAACTGAAACTTCATATTTTTCGACAATACATACAAAATGTTTTTGTCTTTTCGTATTTCTTAATAATTGAGTTTGATAAGATTGCTCAATTAACTTTTATTATAAAAACTATGAAGGAAGTGATTTTAGTATGGAAACGCTCGAATTGGCACGAATACAGTTCGCATCAACAACGATTTTCCATTACTTTTTTGTTCCGCTGTCAATTGGTTTAGCTTTTATTATTGCGATCATGCAAACGTTGTATGTGGTAAAAGGGCAAGAAGTATATAAGAAGATGGCAAAGTTTTGGACGCAATTATTCCTTATTAACTTTGCAGTAGGTGTAGTAACAGGTATTTTACAAGAATTCCAGTTTGGTATGAACTGGTCAACGTATTCACGTTTTGTAGGTGATGTATTTGGTCCATCACTTGCGATTGAAGGATTACTGGCATTTTTCATTGAGTCTACATTCCTGGGGTTATGGGTATTTGGTGAGGATAAATTACCGAAGCGAATTCACTTAATGTGTATTTGGCTCCTTTCAATTGGAACGATGTTATCAGCATTCTGGATTTTAACTGCAAGTGCATTTATGCAGTCACCTGTCGGGTATGAAATGGCAGCTGATGGTCGTGCGCAAATGAATGATTTCTTAGCCATTATTCAAAACCCACAACTATGGGTACAATTCCCGCATACAATTACAGCGGCAATTGCAACAGGTGCATTCTTTATTGCTGGTGTAAGTGCATGGAAAATTACAAAAGGACGAGAAACTGTAGTATTTAAAAAATCTTTCCGAATTTCTATCATTGTTGGAACAATTACAACGGCGCTTGTATTATTCTTCGGTCATGCACAAGCGCAACAATTAATTAAGACACATCCAATGAAGATGGCGGCAGCTGAAGCGCTATGGAATACAAGTGAGGATCCAGCACCATTTACAGTATTTTCGAAAATTGATACAGAGAAGAAAGAAAATTCGTTTGAAATTCAAATCCCTTATATGCTAAGTCTATTATCGTATGATAAGTTTAGCGGTCAAGTTGAAGGGATGAATCAAATTCAAAAACAATATGAGGAAAAATATGGACCTGGAGATTATATTCCTCCAGTGCATACAATGTTTTGGAGTTTTAGAGCGATGGTAATGAGTGGAACATTCATGCTTCTTCTAGGAGCTTACGGATGGTTCTTATCAAGAAAAGATCGTTTAGCGGAAAAAACGTGGTATTTAAAATTAATGGTGTATGCAATTTCTCTTCCATTCATCGGTAATACAGTAGGGTGGATTATGACTGAAATGGGTCGTCAACCTTGGGTTGTATTTGGTGTAATGAAAACAGAAGATGCTGTATCACCAAATGTAACATTCGGTGAAGTATTATTCTCACTTATTTCATTCACATCAATGTATTTAATTATGGGTGGAATTTGTGTGTACTTATTTGTTCGTACCATTAAGGGCCACACGAATAAGAAAACGAAAAAGGATTATCAAAGCCATGATCCATTTGATAAGGAGGAAGAGTATGTTATCTCTTAATGAGTTATGGTTTTTAGTTATTGCAATCTTGTTTGTTGGATTCTTCGTACTGGAAGGTTTCGACTTTGGGGTAGGAATGGTTTCGAGGTTTTTAGGAAAGAATGATTTTGAAAAACGAGTTTACTTAAATACAATAGGACCGTTCTGGCACGCGAATGAAGTATGGCTTGTTTGTGCTGGCGGAGCGATGTTTGCGGCATTTCCGCACTGGTATGCAACTTTATTTAGTGGTTTTTATATTCCGTTTGTATTTATGCTTCTTGCTTTAATTTTAAGAGGTGTTTCCTTTAAATTTCGTGCGAAAATAGATAATCATAAATGGAAGAGTGCATGGGATTGGGGAATGTTTATTGGAAGTATGTTACCTCCTATCCTTTGGGGAGTTGCGATTGCAAACTTTATGGTAGGTGTACCTATTGATGAGAGTAAAAATGTTGTAGGTGGATTCCTGCAATTACTTCATCCATTTGCGTTACTTGGAGGAGTAATGTTTCTCCTACTATGTATTGTTCACGGATTACAATTTCTTACGATACGTACAACTGGTAAATTGAGAGAACGTGCACGAATTGCTGCAATAAAAATTGCACCATTTTCATTAATTACACTTCTTGTT
This sequence comes from Bacillus sp. HMSC036E02, assembly GCF_001836235.1. Lineage (NCBI taxonomy): Bacteria > Bacillati > Bacillota > Bacilli > Caryophanales > Bacillaceae > Bacillus > Bacillus sp. HMSC036E02. The sequence continues at coordinate 123,670 of NZ_KV827831.1, forward strand.
TTTGCTGGTGTGGGGTTATGGAAAACCGACATTTTCACTGCTCATGGAACAGAATGGATTATGGTGCCAATCGGAGCTTTTGTAGCACTATTAGTGTCCACTTTATTAAATAAAAGAAGAAGAGATGGTTGGGCTTTCTTTATGACGAGTTTAACAATCATTTTACTAAGTGCGAGTGTATTTATCGGTATGTTCCCACGTGTTATGATTAGCTCTTTAGGAGCAATGAATGATTTGACAATTTACAACGCAGCATCAGGAGCTTATGCATTAAAACTTATGACTTACTTTGCGATTGCTATTTTGCCTTTCGTTATCGGAAGTCAAATATGGAGTTATTATGTATTTAGACAACCTGTTAAGTCAGACAACGATTTGGAGTACTAATGAAAAGAAAAAGAGGACTTCCGTCTTATCCCGGTAGCCGTATTTTATATGTAGCGTTAACGATTATTAGTATTTTAGAAGCTTTTAGTATTATTGCGCAAACAATCTTTTTAGCACGAGCTATTACGTTTTTATTTCATGGAGAGACAGTACAAACAATATTAAGTGAAATTGTTTATTTTGGTATCGCGTTTGCAGCGCGTCATATAGTAGTTCGAACATCACAAATATTAGTGGAACGTTTTGCTGAAAAAACAGGGTCGTTACTAAGAAAACAACTAGTAGAGGCATATTTCACATTAGGTCCAAGGTATGTTCAAACTGTTGGGACTGGTCATCTGGTTACCTTATCAATTGAAGGGATTGAGAAATTTAAAACATATATTGAATTAACGATTCCTAAAATGATTAGAAGTAGCATCGTTCCAGGTCTAATTGTACTATATGTTTTTACGCTAGATATTGAGTCTGGAATCATTTTAGTTGTAACGATTCCTATCGTGATCATATTTATGATTCTTCTCGGATTAGCAGCGCAAAAAATGGCAGATAGTCAGTACGAGATATATCGTGTACTTTCGAACCATTTTGTAGATACGTTAAAAGGTTTAGAAACATTAAAGTATTTAGGGAAAAGTGAACAGCACGAAGGAAAGATTGAAAAAGTAAGTAAAAGGTATAGAAAAGCAACGATGCGTACTTTGCGAGTTGCTTTTCTTTCTTCTTTTGCATTAGATTTCTTTACGAGTTTATCAATTGCGTTTGTGGCAGTTGGATTAGGGATACGTTTAATAGATGGAACGATTATACTATTACCAGCCCTTACAATTTTGATTTTAGCTCCGGAATATTTTCTGCCGATTAAACAAGTGGGAGCAAATTATCATGCGACATTAGATGGACAAATTGCGATGGAGCAAATAGAAGAGATTTTGCAACAACAAAAAGGAATACAAAAGAAAGATTTAAATGAAGATATAGTATGGAATGCCTCTAGTAGCTTGAAATTACAAGACATCAAAGTTAATAATACTGAATCTGAAAAGGCTATATTAGAAGGAATTAATTTTACTTGGGAAGGTAACGGTGCTATTGGTGTTATTGGTGAAAGTGGTGCAGGCAAATCGACGTTAATCGACGTATTAGCAGGTTTTTTATCTCCTTCGAGTGGAAAGATGTTAGTAAATGGTGTAGAAGTTGATGGATCTACTCGTGAAGATTGGCAAAAAAATATCGCTTATATTCCGCAGCAACCTTATATTTTTCCGCTTTCATTAAAGGATAACATTCGTTTTTATGAAACAAATGCAACAGATGAAGAAGTTGAAAGAGTTATTAATGAAGTCGGCCTTCGTTCACTCGTTACATCACTTCCAAATGGGATGCACGAAAGAATTGGAGAAGGTGGACGTATGCTAAGTGGCGGACAAGAACAGCGTGTTGCTATGGCGCGTGCGCTTTTAAGTAAAAAACCAATCATTTTATTAGATGAGCCTACGGCACATCTTGATATTGAAACCGAATTTGAAATAAAGCAAGCGATGTTACGTCTATTTAATGGAAAGTTAGTATTTTTAGCAACCCACCGTCTACATTGGATGAAACAAATGGACCATATTCTTATTTTAAATAAAGGGGAAATGAAAGAAAGTGGGACGTATGAAGAACTTTTAGAGAATGAGACATTACATTTTCATAGGGAAGAGAGGGGAGAGAAATGAGTAACTGGGTTAAACCTTATATAAAACAAAATAAAGGTAGAATGACTTTAACTATTTTCCTTGGTCTTCTTGGAGTTAGTTCAGGAGCGATGTTACTTTTTATTTCAGGTTATTTGATCTCAAAATCTGCCCTTAGACCAGAAAATGTAATGGCTGTATATGTTCCTATTGTTGCAACAAGAGCGTTTAGTATAGGGCAAGCTGTATTTCATTATATAGAGCGCTTAGTCGGACATGATGTCGTACTACGTATATTAGAAAAAATGAGAACGAGGCTATATAGAATAGTAGAACCACAGGCGTTATTTTTCCGTTCTCGATTTCAAACGGGTGATATGTTAGGAGTGTTATCCGAAGATATAGAGCATTTGCAAAACCTATATTTACGTACAATATTTCCTAGCATATTAGCGCTAGTTGTTTATAGTATCTTCGTACTTGTTATCGGTGCATTTGATTTTGTTTTTGCACTTATTGTAGGTTGTATGTTAGCTATTATCGTTTTTCTTCTTCCGTTTGTATCATTACTTTTGATGAAGAAACATCATGTTACTTTAAAGCAAGGAAGAAACCGTTTGTATCAACAACTGACAGATGCTGTTTTTGGATTATCCGATTGGCAAGCAAGTGGTCGTAAAGATGAATTTATTAATGAGTATGTAAAACAAAATGATCAGTTGTTAAAAATCGAAAAGAGAGTGAAACGCTGGTATCATATTCGGGACAGTATCATTCAATTAGTAGTAGGTATTGTAGTTATTTCGATGATCATATGGACTGGGAATGAAGCGGCAAGTGAACAAATTGCTCCTACAGTTATCGCAGCTTTCGTATTAATGACTTTATCTGTAACGAACGCGCTTATTCCTATTGCAGATGCCATCGATCGAATACCGTCGTATGTAGAATCTACCCATCGTCTTAATGGCGTAGAAAGTGATAGTGTTTTACATGATGAAACGGATTTGCATGGAGAGAAAGATTATATTGAACCAAAACATGTAGATATTGAACTGAATCACGTATCGTATAGTTATCCAGATAGTAATGAGATTGTATTAAAAGATGTATCATTACAAATAAAAGCAGGGAAGAAAATTGCTATTTTAGGGAGAAGTGGGACAGGGAAATCTACTTTACTAAAATTGTTAACAGGGGCGTTAAGCCCAGTAAATGGCCAAGTTGTACTAAATGGTGAACGAGCTAATACGAATCTTTTATCTAAATATATTTCTGTATTAAATCAAAAGCCGCATTTGTTTGATACGACAATTGGAAATAATGTACGAATTGGCAAACCAGAGGCGACGGATGAAGAGATATGGAAAGCTTTAGAGAAAGCACAATTAGCTTCACATGTTACTTCTCTTCCAGACGGATTACAAACAAAAATGCATGAAATGGGAAAGCGGTTTTCTGGTGGGGAAAGACAAAGGGTTGCTTTTGCTAGAACTCTTATGCAAGAAACACCAATTATTGTACTTGATGAACCGACTATCGGTTTAGATCCAAAAACAGAATTGTCTTTAATTGAAACAATGTTTTCTGCAACGGAAGAAAAGACTGTTATTTGGATTACGCACCATCTTGTAGGAATAGAACATGTAGACGAAGTTATATTCCTTGATCGTGGCCAAATTGTCATGCAAGGTAGTCATAAACAACTTCTGAAAGAAAATGAAAAGTATCGTAAACTTTATGAGTTAGATAAAGGAATATAATTTGAATAAGCAATAATTGCAAAAATAGCTACGCCTAATGGTGGAGCTATTTTTTTTGTTAGATTGCAGGTGTATATGATTGTTACGAATTAAAAATGAATTTCATATTATACATATAATGGAGGGGATGTACATGAAGGAACAATATAAAATCATTGTTTTAAGTGATGAATTATCAGGGGATAGGATTCGAAATACGTTAGACAAAAATAAATGTAAAACAATAGTTCATGTTGTGGACGTTTCAGATGTTGTTCGTATAGAAAGTTCTTTTCAATATATAGTCATTTGGAGAGGGGACGCAGAAAAACTTACAAATGATTTGATAAATAGGGGCGTGCAAAGTTCAAAAATTATTAATTTAACAAAATACATGTATGAATGGAAGGATAAATTAATTTCTATCTATCAAATAAATCCGGATCTTATGTCTTTATACATTTCTATGAAAAAAGCAAAGAGTGATCCGACGTATGAATTGTTTGCTACCGGTTTGTCTTATCCGCATTGTGGCATAAGTACGGAGCTTCTCTCAAAAAAGTCAATAAAATTAACACTTCCATCGCAAGATCTATACTATGATTATTTAATAGCGTCACAACTTTTATCAAACAATCATTCATTTCAATATTGTTTAATAGGAATAGCCTATTTCTCGTTTTACTTTGATATGTCGTTATCCTCCGAATCATATAGAATTCACAAAGTATATTATCCATTGTTTCAAGATGGTCATCATACTGTAGTTCACTCTCCTCTACCCACTGATGGATTCTCCCATCTAAATACTCCGAAACCACTTCTTTCTATTTTTAATTTGCATTTTGAATATATTTTATTAGATGAACTAAAAGATGAATCATTGATACTGCCTTGGGTAAATGCTGAATGGAATACTACTCCTCTTCATATTCCTTTTGAAGAACACGGGAAAATAAGAGCAGCTTCACATGCTAAATTGGCGTATCCTCAAACTTTAGTTGAAAATAAAATAATTTTTAAAAAATATTTAGAATTACTGTTAAAAAATGATATAAAACCATTAATTGTTGTATTCCCAGTTACTTCACATTATTTCAATTGTAGTAGTAAGAAATTAAAAGAAGATTTTTATAAAGTTATAAATTATTTTCAAACTCAATATTCTTTTCAAATTATAGATCTATTTGATTCACCATTATTTTGTGATGATGATTTTTATGATAGTGATCATATGAATAAAAAAGGTGCAAATAAAATGTCCGCATTATTAAATATGTTTATTCAGGAACGAAAAGTATGATAATTTGTTTCATGTTTGCATAAAAGTATATAGGCTCCATACAGTTAAAGTAATGTGATTTTTGTGTCGCGTATATAAATAATATGCGAAGAGGTGAGAGAGTTAAAATGAGAACTCGTATTGAAAGAACTGAAGAGGTGGTAGAGCAACTTCCGTTGGTAAGTGTATTAATTCCTACGTATAATCGTCCTCGTTACTTTGAAAAGGCGCTATGTAGTGTGTTAGAACAAACGTACCCTAATATAGAAATTATAGTTGGAGATGACAGCACGAATGATGAAACAGAAAAAGTGTTACAAAAATACTTATGTGATCATTCAAATATTATTTATATAAAAAATAGATCAACTCTCGGACAATTTGAAAATGCGCTAATGTTATTTAATGAAGCGAACGGTGAATATATAAATTTTTTAATGGATGATGATGTATTTCATGTGAATAAAATTGAAAAAATGATGAAGTATTTTTTCGATGATTTAGATAATGAAATTAAGCTTGTAACATCTCATCGTCAAGTCATTGATGATAAAGGAAAAGAGCTACGACATATTTATTCGACTGTCCGTTTATTTGAAGAGGATACCATTATAGCGGGAACAGAATTAGGAAATAAGGTAATTGTGGATCAAAAAAATTATATTGGAGAACCGACAACAGTTTTATTTCGTAAAAATGATTTACAAGAACCGTTTGGGATTTTTGATAAGAGGCGGTATTTATGTAACGTAGATATAGCTTCATGGTTATCTTTATTAAGTAAAGGAAAAGCTGTATATATAGCAGAGACACTTAGTTACTTTCGATTACATCCAGATCAACAGTTAAATGAATCTAATAAAATGATGGATGGGTTAGAAGATTTTTCACACAGTATTATAGCAGGAGAACAATATGGTTTCTTATCCACTGAAAAAGAGTTAGACAAAGCGATAACTAATTTTCTAGATTATGCAAGAAGGATAGTTCCATCATCAATATTATATACATTAGACTATTACCAAAAAATTAGAGCGAAGAAAATAAACATAGAAAAGAAAAAACAACATATAAATAATAATTCTTCTTTACCGAAAGTAAGTATACTTATTCCTGCATACAATAGACCTTATTACTTGGAATTAGCACTCAACAGCGCTTTGAATCAAACATATGAAAATATTGAAATTATTATTTCTGACGACAGTACAAATGATGAAGTCAATGCTATGATTCAACTGTACTTACGTGAATATGAGTGTATTACATATGTTAAAAATGAAACGCCGTTAGTTGCCGAAAACTTTAATAAGTGTGTAGAACTTGCGAATGGGGACTATATAAACTTTTTATTAGATGATGATTTATTTCATCATGAAAAGATCGAGAGAATGATGAAATACTTTTTGACGTTAGAAAATATTTCATTTGTAACGTCATATCGTGAACTGATTGATGAGAATGGAGAGATATTACCACCTTCAACATTAAATATGAAAATCGCGAAAGAAACTACACTTTTTGAAGGAAAAGAATTAGGAAATTATATGTTAAAAAACTTGAAAAATGTAGTTGGTGAGCCGACAACAGTTTTGTTTAATCGGAATTTGTTTGACGGGAAGTTTGGATATTTTAAAGGAAAGGCTTATTCCGCTATTAATGACATTGCAACTTGGCTAGATATGATGAGGAAAGGAAAAGTAGTTTATATACATGAACCTCTTAGTTATTTTAGACAGCATAGTGGACAAAATCAAAAACAAATGCATTTTATTTTAATGACAATTGAAGAGTGGATTGAATTAATTATAGATGCATATAATAGTGGGTTTTTAAGCTCCGAAAGTGAGTATAAAGAGAGTTTATCTTATTGTTTAGAAAATGCGGGATTTATAGTTAAGGATGCAGTAAGAAATGGCGAACTAGATCAAATTTATAATGAAAAGATAAAAAAAGGCTTAAACAAGTTAGTTGCTCATATGTTCGAGAAAGAATGTTGTTATTGTCAATATTGCAATCAACAATTTGAAAAATTTTCACCTTGGCCAGCACATTATGATTTTCCGAAATATAAATTTGAAATGTGGAATAAAGATACAGGGATATGTCCAGTTTGTAATTCGATGGATCGTGAAAGATTGTACCGTGCGTACATTGAAACGGAAACGGACTTGTTAAATAGAAAATATACTATGCTTCATATTGCACCTGAAGCAAAGTTAAGAGATTGGTTTAACGAGTATAAAAATATTACGTATGTATGTGGTGACTTAGAACCAAAGGATCCATTAATGAAGGAAATTGATGTTACAAGGATTACATATGATAGTAATACTTTTGATGTAATAGTATGTAGCCATGTGTTAGAACACGTTCCTGATGATGACAAAGCAATGCGAGAGTTATATAGAGTGTTAAAGCCAAATGGATGGGGAATTATTCAAGTACCGATCGTAATGAATGTAGATTTTATTATAGAGAATGAATTAATTGTAACACCACAATTGAGGAAATTAGCTTTTGGTCAAGAAGATCATGTGAGAATTTACAATCAATCGGGATTTATTCAACGATTAATGAATGCAGGATTTAAGGTAGAATTATATAACATAGCGGAAAAACAAGGAATGAAAAGTGCTAGGAAATTTGGATTATCTGAAACAGATATGCTCTATATTGTCCGAAAATGATAGGAAGGAATAGATAGATATGGAGAGTATTCCTTTTTTACGTGCTTCAACTGTACCTGTAAGTGAGTATTTGGATGAATTGAAGGAAATTGATACATCTCACATATATACGAATTATGGACCTATAAATCAACGTTTTGAGGAAACAATTATGTCGTCATTTTTTCAAAACAGGGGAGCTGTTACAACAGTAGCAAACGCAACGTTAGGGTTAATGGCGGCTATTCAACTAAAGAAAAGAAGAAAGGGAAAGTATGCTCTCATGCCTAGCTTTACATTCCCTGCGACTGCCTTAGCCGCTATTTGGTGTGGATTGGAACCTTACTTTATTGATATTTCAATAGATGATTGGTATATGGATAAAACCGTACTTTTGCATAAGATAGAAGAATTAAAAGAAGAGGTTGCGATTGTTGTCCCGTACGCCACTTTTGGATCATGGATGAACTTAGAAGAATATGAAGAATTAGAGAAGAAGGGGATTCCGGTTGTCGTAGATGCGGCGCCGGGATTTGGTTTAATGAATGGAGGAATGCATTACGGTCAAGATTTTAGTGGAATGATCGTATATAGCTTTCATGCAACAAAGCCTTTCGGAATTGGTGAAGGAGGGCTCATATATAGTAAAAACGAAGAAGATATACAACGTATTAAAAGAATGGGGAATTTCGGATTTGATAGAAATCGTGAATGCACGATGATGGGGTTTAATTGTAAAATGTCTGAATACGCAGCAGCTATTGGGATTGCGACTATAAAAAAGTGGGATCAAAAATTAAAAGAACGCACTCGTATTTCTGAATGGTATAAACAGTTGTTACAAAATACTGGGTTAATGAAAAAAGGGTGGAAAGTCCAAAAGACAGAAGCAGTTATTCACCAATTTATGCCTATCATTTGTCCAGAAGAAGTTCGCAACATACAAGTAATAGAAGAACTGAAAAAACAGAAAATAGAAGCTAGATTATACTTTTCACCATCTTGCCACCAACAAGTTCTTTTTAAAAACTATAAGTCTACAGATTTAACAAAGACGAATAAAATAGCAAAACGAATCGTAAGTTTACCTTTATGGGAAGGAATGACGAAAGAACTAGTAGAGCAAATTGTAATCTGTTTAGAGCAGAAGGTGGTGTCGGTAGATGAATAGTTTTTATAGTCAAGAAGAACTAAAGGAAATTGGATTTTTATCTGTTGGGAAAAATGTATTGGTTAGTAAAAAAGCAAGTATATATAATCCGAGTGCTATATCAGTTGGCAATCATGTAAGAATTGATGATTTTTGCATTTTAAGTGGTAAAATCACAATTGGAAGTTATTCGCACATATCAGCGTATACAGCGTTATATGGAGGGGAAGTTGGGATTGAAATGCATGATTTTGCAAACATCTCAGCTAAAACAATCGTATATGCAGTACTTGATGATTTCAGTGGAAATACATTAATGGGGCCAACCGTCCCGAATCAATATAGGAATGTGAAAGCAGAAAAAGTTATTTTAAAAAAACATGTGATTATTGGTGCTAATTCTATTATTTTTCCAAATGTAATTGTAGGAGAAGGTACGGCAGTCGGCGCGATGAGTATGGTAAAAGAGAGTTTAGATGATTGGTATATTTACGCTGGAGTTCCCGTAAGGAAAGTAAAACCTCGTCAAAAAAAGATGCTAGAGTTAGAAATTGATTTTTTAAAAAGCATTTATTCTTAACAAAAAAGAATGAATGCTTTTTATTTTTATCCCGCTATTTGCCGATAAAGAGTCGACTGGTGAGGGCTAATTAAAGTTTCACTTTATGATAGAGCAGAGTGTATCTTAACTTATTATGTTTTAAATTTTGCTGACCAAGGCAATACTGAGCCATAGTGAATGTAAAGTTGGAGGGCGAGCGTATATGTTTGATGAGGATGGGATTGTTTTAATTATGGAACCAGCTGATGAAAGAAACTTGAGGAGATTTATTTTTTCAGTGCCAAAGTCAGTGTATGAAAAGAAGGGGCTTACATTACACTATGGAACAGCTATAGGACAAGGGTATATGGATATAATTGAAGATATTATAAGCGTACATATAGAAATAGATGTTGTAACGATAATAGGGCATGTAAGAGGGTAAATAGCTATTTGAAAAAGGTTATAAACAATTTAGCTAGAAGTTATGTATAGAGAAAATTACAGACAATTATAAGAACGAAGGGGGTCTAAAATGAAAATAAAATCAATTGTATTAGTATTCATAGTTTCAATTGGTTTAATGGGATGTTCAATAGTGGAAGAAGGAAAGAACTCCATAGATTATGCTCAAAAGGCGACAGACTATGTAAATGAAATAAGTGCATTTGCAAATGATGCACCAGCATTAGCAGAAAAGGCCGTTAATGATAGCGAGGCTCGAAAAGAATTAGAAACGAAGCTTAGTGAAATTAAACAAGATATACCCGCATTCAATGAATTAACGCCACCTGATGTAGCAAAGGATCTTCATCAACAAATCGTCGGATATAACGAAAAGTTAAATACGTTAATTGATACGGCGAAGACAAAGATAGAAGAAGGCAAAGTGGATGTAGAGCAATTTAAAAGCTCTGAGCTTATGCAGACGGTAGATCAAGTTCGAGATTTGAAAGATAAAGTGCAAAATTTAGGTCAATAGTAAAAAGCTCCGTTTGTGATAAACGGAGCTTTTTACTATTGGATACAATAAACGATTACACCAACGATAATAATCATGTTGCCGATGAGTTTACGTTTCGTTATTTTTTCTCCTAGGAAATACCAACCAAAAATTAATATGATGATATAACTTAAGGATTCTAATGCTGATGCTTGTTTTAATGCCATGCCCTTCATGGCGATAACATTTAATCCGGCGTTAATTACAAATAAAGAGTAGCCGATAATAACATAAGGATTCACATATTCTTTTATTCTAGAATCGTATTGTTGCAAAGTAGCTTTTTTTAATAATATTTGTGAGTAATTAGCTAAAATTATCCCGAAAATAAATAATAACATATAACTATTCATCTTTTGTCACCACCACAATTCCGACGATAATAATAGCCGCACCAAGTAAATGATTCCACTGAATCGTATCTCCAAATAGAAATACTGACCAAAGCATTGACCATAGTATAATAATTCCGCGATGTGAATATGCTTTTGAAATTTCGAAATGTTTAATTACTTGTTGCCATAAAATTGCATATCCGAATAAAAGTATAACTAGTCCGAAATAAGCAACAAAAAATGAGATGGAAGCAATGGGGAATTTAGCTGCCCATTTCATGTAAACCATAATGATAGAATATATCAAAAAAGCTACATGTAAAAATACGTAATTTTTAATAGTTGGTTTCATTTATTCACTCTCTTTTGCATATAAATATATATTTATACCTAATTTTTCTAATGATATATATTGGAACGTATTTTGTTTAACCTTTCACATTCCAAATTACATAGTATCATGGCTTTTATTGTAAAACAATAGAAGCTATGCATTCATTTTTTCCAAGGTTCTACAATATGTATCGATTTATTTGTTGCATCCAACTCTACTTGAACACCGATAGGTATGGTAATCATTGGATGTGTATGACAACAATCGAAGTCAGCTAGAAAAGGAATTCTTTGATTTTGAAGTACTTCTAATAGTATTTCAAAAGGTTTTCGATTGGTACCACAATCATCAAATTGCTCGTGTTTTCCAAGAATAATACCTGAAATTTTATCGAATACACCGTTAATTTTAAGTAATGAAAAGCTTCTTTCAATAGTAGCTGCATCTTTTGAACTGTCCTCAATAAAGAGAATGTCGCCTTTTTGAATATGTGGCATATAGGGACTACCAAAAATTCCTTGTATCGTATTTAAATTCCCGCCAATAATACGCCCAGTAGCTTTTCCATCAATTACTGAAATCCAATCGTTTGGTCGAAGTTCTTTCTCCTTCGTCTTTTCTTCCCAATTAATAAATTCATCTGACCAAAATAATGGTTGTTTTATATGATAAGGAAGAGAATGATCATGTAGTAAAGTTTCAGCAAAATATTTGTATGTACAATCAACAAAAGGTTCAAATTCGCCAAAGGAAGGGACGAGAGCTGGTCCATAAAATGTAGGGATTCCTGTTTTGGCGTAAATTCCTAGTAATAAAGCAGTTGCATCTGAATACCCAATCATTATTTTAGGGTTCTTTAGAAAAGCATCATAATCAATATAAGGTAATATTGAATTTGAATTCATCCCACCAATTGTTGACATAATACAAGAAATATTAGGATTTCTTATTAAGACATTTAGCTCCTCAGCACGCTCTTGTATACTACCAGAACGATAAAAATCATATCGACCTGTTAATGAACCTTCTAATATATGAAACCCTTTCTGTTGTAAGTAAGATTTTGCTCGTTCAAATCTTTTTGGAGAAGTGTAGGTTACTGGTGAAGAAGGGGAGTAGATCCCAATTGTGTCTCCGTATTTTAATGATTTTGGAAGTAGCATTTGTATGAATCCCTTCTATTAAATAGTTTATCTCGCTATTTGACGGGTAGCCCGATTGGGGGGCTGATTAAAGTTTCGCTTTATTTACGAGATTTTATTATTGAATATTCTTACGTTTCAATATTGTAAGTTTAACATAAATAAATTAAAATAATCATTGCTGTATATGAATAAATATACCTTTTACCTTGACTATATAAAGGAATTGTTGTTAAGGTTAAATATGAGTGTATAAAAGGTTTGCTAAAGGAGTTTTGAAATGAATCGGTTAAAATGGGGAAGGATGACAGTCCTATTAGTTATTATTTTAGGGATATGTTGGTTCTTATTCCAAGGAAATCAAAAGAGCATAGCGAATGTAGAGGGACAACCTTTGCAAGTGGCAGAACTACCTAAAGCAGGATTTACTGAAAAAGTAGTCCCGCCAAAGTACATCCCACCAGAAATTAACGCAAAAGCAGCTATGATTATCGATGCGAGTGATGGAGATATTATTTATCAATATAATGAAAATGAAGCTTTTGCACCGGCTAGTATGTCTAAGATGATGACAGCGTATCTCTTACTAGAGAGTATACATAACGGGAAAGTTCGCTGGGAAGATCCAGTAAAAATGAGTGCGAAGGCGGCACAAACAGAAGGAGCGAGAATCCCAGTACAAGTTAATGACACATTAACTGTTAAAGATTTATATCATGCATTAATGATTGAGTCAGCTAATAATTCGGCTGTGGCCTTAGCAGAACATATGGCAAAATCGGAGAAAGATTTCGTTCAGCTTATGGATGCAAAAGCGAAACAGTTAAAAATGTCGGAACATGCTAAATTTGCAAATGCTTCTGGATTACAAGAGCCAGATGGAAGTGAAACAAAAATGACGGCTGCTGATGTAGCGCAATTGGCGTATCATCTTATAAAAGATTATCCGGAAATATTAGAAGTGACTCACTTACGTCAAAGTCAGCTAGCATTTAATAATATTAATGTTATAAGCACAAACGACATGTTAAACAAAAATAATAAAAGTTTATATATAGAAGGAATGGACGGACTAAAGACTGGATTTACAGATAGCGCAGGATACTGTTTTACTGGGACTGCAAAGCAAGGTGATAATCGAATTATTACAGTGGTCATGGGGACATCAAGTAAAACAAAACGTTTTACAGAGACAAATAAGTTAATGTCGTATGCATTTGGATTAGTTAATTAAGTAAGTAAAATACGAATCTAGATCGCTACATAAGTAAGACTGTTTGTTGTTACTAATTTTAGATAACAACAAACAGTCTTTTTATTTTTATTTTTATTTTAAAAAGGAAAAAGCTTCTAAATATAAGTGTTATTATTTGAGTTTGTTTGTTGCTGTGATATTATAAAGTTATAAGCTTATTAATAATAAGTTTGAGGGGCGTAATATGATATATACATATGAAATAGCCTCAATTGAAAATTGGAGGGAATTATGATGGCAAAAGATTTTTACTCAGCAATTGAAGACAGAAGATCTATTTATGCAATTAGTAAAGAGCAAGTAGTTTCTGATGAGAAAATTCAAGAAGTGATTTATCATGCTGTAAAACATACACCTTCAGCTTTTAATTCTCAAAGTGCTCGCGTTGTTGTTTTATTAGGAGAACAACATGATAAATTATGGGATATTACGAAAGAAACGTTACGAAAAATTGTACCTGAAAATAACTTTGCACCTACTGAAGAAAAAATGAATGCATTTAAAAGTGGTTATGGAACGGTTTTATATTTTGAAGACAGTGAAGTAGTGGAAAGCCTTCAAGCTAACTTTGCATTATATAAAGATAATTTCCCAACTTGGTCTCAGCAATCATCAGGAATGTTACAATTTGCAATTTGGACAGCTTTAGAAATTGAAGGGTTTGGTGCTACGTTACAGCATTACAATCCGCTAATTGATGAAGAAGTGAGAAAAGAGTGGGATGTTCCAGAGAATTGGAAACTTATTGCACAAATGCCATTTGGTAAACCGGTAGTACATGCTGGTGAAAAAGAATTCCAACCGCTAGAGGACCGTGTGAAAATTTATAAATAATTTAAAAAGGTGAACAGGAATATAACCTGTTCACCTTTTTTATACGTAATAAGGGTTTTTTTGTCCTGCATTTTTCATCTGATTTTTTAATTCGTTTTTACGTGTTTCAATAGCTGATACTTTTTGTAATGTTATCATTGAAACGAATTGAATAAAAGCATAGTATAGCTCTATATTTTTTTGTATTGGATCATCTATTATATTTCTCACAAATATGCCTCCTCTTTTTATTCCAATAAAACTCCGTATTAATGGGCAGCCCGAGTGGTGAGGGTTAATAATTAGCGGAGGATGTATAAAACCCTTACTGATTAAAGTTTCATTTTATAAGGGAATGAAACTTTAATCAATTCGCTAAAATTCTTTTTTATTAAGATATGTATATAATACTATAAATATCCTATAAATTCCATTATGGGAAAAAGAGAACAGTTGATATAGTGTGTGTTTTCTTTAAAGGAGAAATGGCTTTTTTGAAATAAATCTTACAATTCGTCAAATTATTTCAAAATTGTAGATAGTATAGAAATTTAGTTTTCTAAAAATATTATACTATTGATAAATAGAGTGATTTTTGTCATGATGAAAGTATACTTCATGTAAGGAGCTTTATAAGGAAATACATAATGTGGTTTGTATTAGGTTAATAGAATTTTTTATAGAAGATAGAAAAGGGATGTTTTATATTGAGATATTAAATGGAATGTCGAATTTTCATGCGATATATGAGAAATTTGAAAAAATCATTGCAAAAACACTATAATTAATGATAAAGTTCACATGAAGTTCACACAGATTTCACTTCGTTCATTTAAAATGAACTCTGTGTGAAAAATAAAACTCTTGCTAAAAAATGGAACTGGATGAATATTTTACTTTGATAATATTGTAAAGTATTAAAGTTTTAGTTTTTTTTAAGAGGATAGTAGGGAAAGGAAGTAAAGACAACTTATGAAAAAAGTAATTGCAGGTTTAGCAGCAGCTTCTGTAGCTGGCGTTGCAGTTCCAGGAATGGATTCTGCTCATGCACAAGTTTCAAATGAAGCGCTAAAAGAAATTAATGGACAAACTCAAACTCAAACGACTGTAACTGAAACAAAAACTGTAGAAACAACTTCTGAATTAAAATACACAGTAACTGCTGATGTATTAAATGTTCGTTCAGGTGCTGGTACAGGACATAACGTTATTTCTAAAGTAAAGTCAGGCCAAGTGCTACAAGTAGTTGGACAAGAAAATGGTTGGTTCAAAGTAAACGTAAATGGTCAAACAGGTTATGTAAGTGGTGACTTCGTAACGACTGGTGGCAAAACAGGAACGACTGTTCAACAAGGAACAGGTACTTACACAGTAAACGTTTCTTCACTTAACGTACGTACAGGCCCAAGTACATCTCATACAGTATTAGGTTCTGTAAACAAAGGTAAAACAGTACAAGTTGTAGGTGAAGTACAAGATTGGTTTAAAATCAACTTCAATGGTGGAACTGGATACGTAAGCAAAGACTTCGTAACAAAAGGTGGTTCTGCTGTATCTAACGAAACACAACAACCAACTACAAACAACAATACTACAACAGTTCAAACTGGTGGTTCTTATGTTGTTAACACTGGTGCTTTAAAAGTACGTACAGGCCCAGCTACATACAACGCTGTAATCGGTGGAGTAACAAATGGTAAAGTATTAAACGTTACTGGTGCTGAAAATGGTTGGTACAAAATTAACCATAACGGCCGCACAGGTTACGTAAGTGCAGACTTCGTTAAGTTTGTAAAAGGCGGAGTAAACAACGTTACAAATAACAATAATGTTACAAATAACGTTCAACAACCAGGTAAAGACGTACAAAAACCAACAACAGGTGGAGATACATCTTCAATCGCTGGATTCGCTAGATCTTTAAATGGTTCACCATACAGAACTGCTGGTACAACACCTGCTGGTTTTGACTGCAGTGGATTCATTCACTACGTATTAAATCAAACTGGTCATAAAGGCGCTCGTCAAACAGTTGCTGGATACTGGAGCTCTAAAACAAAAACTAGCAATCCACAACCAGGTGATTTAGTATACTTCCAAAATACTTATAAATCAGGTCCTTCTCACATGGGTGTTTACTTAGGAAACGGTCAGTTCATTAGTGCAGAAACAGATGCAACTGGTGTACGTATTAGTTCTGTAAGTAACTCTTACTGGAGCAAGCACCTATTAGGTTACACAAAAGCATACTAAGAAAAAGTAGTTTTATATACTTTTCGTATAGAGAAAAGGCTTTCCAAGGAAACTTGGGAAGCCTTTTTATAGTTGAATAAATTGGAAGTTTAATAGTTTTTATTTTAACTTTCCATTTAAAAATCGATCATATAAGTCATGGAAATAGTTAGGACGAAATAAGTTCGCTGCATGTCCCGCTAACGGTATTTCCTTATATAGAACGTTAGGCAAAATAGATTTCAAATCAAATAGACAAGATTTATAGAGATGATCATGCTCTCCCATTACCCATAGTATAGGGTGAGGAAGTGATTTTAATTTAGATTTTAAATCGAATTCTAACCGATGTCGTAATGACTGGGCAATTATAGATGAATGTAATTGTAATCCGAAACGGTAGTAAATATTTCTTGAAATGACTGCGAACGGATTTGCTTTTAATATACCGCTTGGAAAAATAGTATTTGCGTATTGAGAGAGCCATTTAGAGTATTCATCTCCTCGCTTCTCCCAAAAATTTTGAAATACATTATATAAACGAGAAGGGTTATTGTAATGTCCTCCAATATGACAAATACTTAATACTTTTTCTGGATGCATTTGTGCAAAAATTGTAGAGATGTAACAGCCGTAACTTAGCGCACAAATATGTGCTTTTTTAATACCTTCTTGTTCATATAAGTTTAATAATTGATCTACGAGGCGCTGTAATGAAAAGTCGATTGCTTCTCCTTTATCATCACCGTGACCTAATAAGTCATAAGTTATAATGTTGTAGGAGGCAGAAAATCGTTTTTGCTCTTTTTTGAAGGCGCGACGATTGCCAACTAATCCATGAATAAAAATAATTGTTTCCTTTTCAGAATGTATATTTGTTTGCAAAAAGGATACTCCTTTCACTAGCTGGAGATTTATATCGTGTTGTAAATTATTTATCTATAATTTACATAGAATAATATTAAGTACCAGGTAATAATATCAGATGTTTATATCTGTTGTAAAGATGAGTTTTTATGTATATTTTGTAAAAATAGAAAAAGTGTGTTTACATTCAGTTTACATTTGTATCGTATTCTAATTTTAGAAAGAACAGTTTTGTTTAACATGAGGAGATGAACAGGAATGGAAGTTAGAAATGAAATAAAGAAAAAAGGGAGTTGGAGGCAGTTTTTACGCCTTATTCAAGATACAAATCCTCCGAAAGGAATTTTAGTTTTTGCGTTGTTAATGAGTTTGCTTTCTACGGGAGCGAGTTTATTTATTCCTATGCTGACAAAAGGATTAGTAGATAATTTTTCGCTTTCTTCAATTAGTGCAGGACAAATTGTTGGGTTAGTTGCTTTCTTTGTAATGCAAACTATTGCGGCAGGGTTGTCTATATATTTACTAAATTATATTGGGCAGAAGATTGTAGCGGGACTAAGAGAACGTTTGTGGAAAAAGGTACTTATCTTGCCGGTATCTTATTACGATCAAAATAGAACAGGTGATACTATTAGCCGTATGACGAATGATACAGGTGTTGTGAAAACGTTAATTTCTGAGCATTTGTCAAACTTATTAACAGGTGGTATTTCAATTGTTGGATCGTTAATTGTATTATTTGTTTTAGATTGGAAAATGACTGCGTTACTTTTAACGGTTATTCCGTTGTCTGTGTTAATTTTAGTTCCACTTGGACGAAAAATGTATAAGATTTCAAAAGCGCTTCAAGATGAAACTGCATCTTTTACAAGTGTGTTAACGCAAGTGTTATCAGAAATTCGTTTAGTGAAATCTTCAAATACAGAAAAGAGAGAATATGAAACGGGTAATACAGGTATACAAAAGTTATTACAATTTGGTTTGAAAGAAGGAAAAGTGCAAGCATTAATTTCGCCAGTTATGTCGTTTGTTTTAATGGCACTACTTGTTATTATCGTAGGGTATGGTGGGATGCGAGTTTCTAGCGGTGCATTAACAACCGGTGAACTTGTAGCGTTTATTTTGTATTTAGTTCAAATTGTAATGCCAATGAGTCAATTATCTATGTTCTTTACACAATTCCAAAAGGCAATTGGTGCAACGGAAAGAATTAGTACGATTTTAGAATATGAAGTAGAAGATCATGAAACTGGTGTGAAAGTGACAAATGCTAAGCAACCGATCGTTCTTGAAAATGTACATTTTGAGTATAACGAAGAAGAGCAAGTTTTGAAAAATATTGATTTCACAATTGAATCTGGAAAAGTGACAGCGATTGTAGGACCAAGTGGTAGTGGGAAAACAACGTTATTCTCATTACTGGAACGTTTTTATGAGCCAACTAGTGGTGCCATTAAATTAGGAAAAGAATCAATTACGAGTTATTCATTAGAGTCATGGCGACGTCAAATCGGTTACGTATCACAAGATAGTCCGTTAATTGATGGAACGATTCGTGATAATATTTGTTATGGTGTCGAGGGCGAAGTAACGGATGAAGAAATTGAAAAAGTAGCTGCAATGGCATATGTTGATGCATTTATTCATGACTTACCAAACGGTTATGCAACAGAAGTTGGAGAACGCGGTGTGAAACTTTCTGGAGGACAAAGACAGCGAATTGCCATTGCCCGAGCGTTACTTCGAAATCCGCAAATTCTTATGTTAGATGAGGCGACTTCAAGCTTAGATAGTAAATCTGAGTCTGTCGTTCAAAAAGCGTTAAATAACTTAATGAAAGGCAGAACAACGTTAGTGATTGCGCATAGACTTTCTACTGTTGTAGATGCAGATAAAATTGTCTTTATTGAGAAAGGGAATCTTACAGGTAGTGGTACGCATGATGAATTATTACAGACGCATGATATGTATCGTGAGTTTGCAACGCAGCAATTGAAAATTAAAGAGGGGGCATTATAAAATGAATCATCAGTGGGATTTTACTCAACTGATGATTCATTTTTAAACAATATATTAGATGCTAAGTAGAAAGGAAATGGTTCCTTTGATACCTAAAATTTTAATAGTAGATGACGATCCACACATTAGAGAACTCGTTTCGGTATTTTTAGAACGAGAAGGTTTTCAAACATATGAGGCAATTGATGGAGTAGATGCACTTCAGAAAATGGATGACGTAAAAGTCGATATGGTTATTCTTGATATCATGATGCCAAATATGGATGGATTTGATGTATGTTTTGAATTAAGAAAATACTATGATATCCCGGTTCTGATGCTAACTGCCAAAGGGGAAACATCACAAAAAGTAAAAGGATTTCACCTTGGGACAGATGATTATCTTGTAAAACCATTTGACCCTATAGAATTAGTAGTGAGAGTAAAGGCATTATTGAAACGTTACCAAATTACAGTTTCCCAATCGATTCAAGTTGGAAATGTATTATTAAATCGTAAAACATTCGAAGTTACATCTGGAGAACAAACGGTTACATTACCGTTAAAAGAATTTGAGCTGCTCTTTACTTTAGGGTCTAAATCGGGAAGAACTTGTTCGAGAGAGCAATTAATTGAAGAAATATGGGGATATGATTTTGAAGGGAATGAGCGTACACTAGACGTTCATATTAATCGGTTACGTGAGAAGTTTCAAGAAGAGCAGTCGAAATTTAGTATTAAAACAATAAGAGGATTAGGGTATCGCTTAGAGGTAAGTAAATGAGAAAAAGAAAACGAATGAGTAAGTTGAAGATGCTGAAAGTATTTGGAGCGGTATTAGCGCTCTTTTCTTTTCTTACTATCATTTGGTCTATCGCATTTTATGTAGCAACTAGTATATTGAATGCTTTTGACGTAAACGTATCGCCGTTTGTTGCCTTTCTAATTAGTGATATGGTCGGTTTTGTATTTATTATTCTTATTTGGACATTGATTGGAATATTAATGAGACCAAAACGAGAGGCGATGATTTGGACTATTATTGAACCGATACAAAAAATTGCAAAAGGAGACTTCTCCGTAAAAATACGAAATGAAGAAAAGTATGATGGAGAAATTGGCGTGCTCGTAAAAAGTATAAATGATATGACAGATGAACTGAATACGATGGAGAAAATGAGACAAGAATTTGTATCGAATGTTTCTCATGAAATACAGTCACCATTAACTTCTATAAAAGGATTTGCTAGAGCACTACAAGAAGATAATTTTTCTGAGGAAAAAAGAAAGCATTATCTTACCATTATTGAAACTGAAACAACGAGATTATCTAAACTAAGTCAAAACTTATTGAAGCTAACTCTTTTAGAATCAGAAGAGTATACACCAGAAAGAGTGAGCTATCGATTAGATCAACAGTTAAAGCAAATTGTGTTAAATAGTGAACCACTCTGGGCTGAAAAAGAAATTGAGTTAGAACTAGATTTAGAAAAAGTACATGTTATTGCTGACCAAGAAAGTATGAGTCAAGTGTGGATTAATTTAATTCATAATAGTATTAAATTTACTCCAAGCGGTGGTACGATTACTATTCAGTTAAAGGAACATGAGACAGTAGTGGAAGTGCGTATCCGTGATTCAGGAATTGGTATATCAGAAGAACAGAAACAACATATTTTTGAACGTTTTTATAAAGCGGATTCTTCACGAAATCGTGCCTATGGAGGAAGTGGCTTAGGTTTAGCTATTGTAAAGAAAGTACTCGACCTTCATCAAGGAGAGATAAAAGTGGAGAGTGAGGAGGGAAAAGGTACTGAATTTATTGTGCGTATGCCGAATCATGAAGAGAAATAGTGTTAGAAGGAGAACCTTCTAACACTATTTCTCTTTAAAAATGCATTTGCCGTTACTGCAATTATATTGATAAGCTTTTCCTTCGCTTTTCATACTCATACACTCCCCTATGCTGGATTTGTTTTTATTTTACATGAATAATGGTAAAAAAATGAAACTTATAAATAAAAACTTTCTATAGTTACCTACAAGTAACCTACGCACATGAAAGTGCATCATTGCCTTTTTACATAAACATAGATACAATTTTAATATAATACATAACTGAAATGATTAAGGAGTGTTATACTTGGCAGAATTATTACAAGGTAAAAATGCTTTAATTACAGGAGCCGGTAGAGGGATTGGTCGCGCTGTAGCGATTGCATTAGCGAAAGAAGGCGTAAATGTAGGACTTTTAGCTCGCTCAGAAGAAAACTTAAAAGCTGTAGCGAAAGAAGTAGAAGCAGAAGGCGTAAAAGCTGTTATTGCAACTGCAGATGTTTCTTCATACGAAGAAGTAACAACTGCGATTGAAACGTTAAAAAATGGTTTAGGATCTATTGATATTTTAATTAATAACGCTGGTATTTCTAAATTCGGTAAGTTTTTAGAACTAGACGTTGCTGATTGGGAAAAAATCATTCAAGTAAACTTAATGGGTGTATACTATGCAACTCGTGCAGCTTTACCGAGCATGATTGAACAACAATCTGGTGATATCATTAACATTTCATCTACAGCAGGACAAAAAGGTGCACCTGTAACAAGTGCATATAGTGCTTCTAAATTTGGTGTCCTTGGTTTAACAGAATCGTTAGCGATGGAAGTTCGCAAACATAACATTCGTGTAACAGCTTTAACTCCAAGTACAGTAGCAACTGATATGGCTGTAGATTTAGGATTAACTGATGGAAACCCTGATAAAGTAATGCAAGCGGAAGATATTGCAGAATTTATCGTAGCGCAGCTGAAATTAAATAAACGTACATTTATTAAATCTGCTGGGCTTTGGTCTACTAATCCATAGGAATTAAATTTAACTTTAAAAGAAGGGATATCTATTCTGTAAGGGGTAGATGTCCCTTCTTTATTTTTTGTATTCGAGACAGAATTTTCGGTATAATTAAAGGTGAATGGTAGAAAGCATTGGTAAATTGAAAGGAATGGCAGTTGTAAAAGAGTGATGTAAGGAGGGAAAAGGATGAGAAAGAAGTTTCAAAAATTATAACATGTATCGTGTATAACGAGATTAGCTCGTGGACCTCCAGTATACATAGCATTATTGTATATTAAAAAATTGGAGGCTATAAGTAGATGAGAACTGAAAAAGAAATGTTAGATTTAATTATAAATACAGCAATAGAGGATGAAAGAATTCGAGCTGTCATCATGAATGGATCGCGTGTAAATCCAAATGTGAAAAGAGATTGTTTTCAAGACTATGATATTATGTATGTTGTAAATGATATACAATCTTTTACGTCTAATCATAATTGGATTCATAGATTTGGAGAAATAATGATTGTACAAATGCCAGAAGAAATGTCGTTAGTTCCACCAGATGAAGATGGGAAGTTTCCATATTTAATGCAGTTCATGGATGGGAATCGGATTGATTTAACGCTAGTTCCAGTTGAGTTAATAAAAAAGTTCGTTGGACAAGATAGTTTAAGTAAACTGCTTCTTGATAAAGATAATTGTCTGGAAGAATTCCCGCCAGCAAGCGATAAAGATTACTTAGTAAAAAAGCCTACAGAAAAAGAGTTTTTAGATTGCTGTAATGAATTTTGGTGGTGTAGTACGAATATCGCAAAAGGGTTATGGAGAGAGGAGCTTTCTTATGCAAAAGGAATGCTTGAAGGACCAGTGCGAGATATGTTCATCGTAATGCTAGAATGGTATATTGGTATGAAAACAGACTTTACAGTTAATACAGGGAAGTTTGGAAAGCATTTTGAGCAATATATTGAAGAAGATATGTGGGAGCAATTTAAAAGAACATTTTCTAATGCAGAATATGAAAACATATGGGATTCATTCTTTGTCATGGGTGATTTATTTAGGGAAGTGGCGAACGAAATTGCTAACACGTATGAATATCAATATCCGCAAGATGATGATGATAAAGTGACGAACTATTTAAAACATGTGAAAGCTTTGCCGAAAGATAGTACATCGATTTATTAATAATATAAAGCAGCAAGACTGTCCTAATTAAGGACAGTCTTATTTTTTGTTTATGAATAACAATTTCTCTAACAAAGTGCAGATGAATCACATATGAAACTTTAGGGAGGTTTTTATTATGTATTATTTTTATTCGCCACAAATGTTTGCCCCATATCATTGGGGACTAGAACGAGATGTTTCATACGCCTATATGCCATATGACTCATTTTATTATGGAGACTATATAAGTTCATTGCCATACGTATATACCCCTCAAAACTATGAAGTACAAATGAAAGCAGATGATCGTGGATCGTGGACACCATTTTCATGGGTCGAAAAATATGCGTACGCATTTTCCGGACCGTACAATAAAGCGGAAGTAGCTCTTACATTTGATGATGGACCAGATTTAGAATTTACGCCAAAAATTTTAGATAAGTTAAAACAACATAATGTAAAAGCGACTTTCTTCTTACTTGGTGAAAACGCAGAAAAATTTCCGAACGTAGTAAAGCGTATTGCGAATGAAGGGCATGTAATTGGTAATCATACGTATAGTCATCCGAACTTAGCGAAAGTAAATGAGGATGAGTACCGTAATCAAATTATAAAAACGGAAGAAATATTAAATCGTTTAGCTGGTTATGCACCGAAGTTTATACGTCCACCATACGGTGAAATACTTGAAAATCAATTAAAATGGGCCACGGAGCAAAATTTTATGATTGTACAGTGGAGTGTTGATACGGTTGATTGGAAAGGTGTGAGTGCTGATACGATTACAAATAATGTGTTAGGGAATTCATTTCCTGGAAGTGTCATCCTCCAACATTCAACACCAGGTGGGCATTTACAAGGATCTGTAGATGCACTAGACAAAATCATTCCGCAGTTAAAAACGAAAGGGGCACGTTTTGTAACACTTCCAAGTATGTTCCAGACATCAAAAGAAAGAAAGTGAATGTGTTATGAATTGGGAAAATAAGGTTTATGTCGTATAATGAAAGTGTAAGTTAGGGGGGATATAATTGATTTATGCACTAGTAAACATAGGAATAAGCATATTGATTAGTATTATTTTTATATTTGCGGCAATTATTCTTCAAAAGAATCCACCGACCGATATTAATGCGGCATATGGTTATCGTACGAAACGATCTATGAAAAATAAGGAATTATGGGGTGCGGGTAACAGGTATAGTGCAGAAGTGATGAAGCAAAATGGATTCATCATGATGTTAATTGGAAGTGTTATTAGTATACTGTTTAGATACTCCCATACAACGTTAGCTATAATGATCTTTATGCTAGTACTAATCATTCGCTTATTCATACGAGTAGAGAAAAGATTGAAGGCACTTGAGCAATAATGAAAAATAGGACTCCACGCAATATAATGCTAGGAGTCCTATTTTATTTATAAACTATTATTTTCTAGTAAGTCTTTTCCTTGTTCAACAACAAATTCATAGTATGCAAGATCATATGGATAAATATCATCAAAAGTTATCGTTATCGGTTTATTGCTCAAAACAGAAGTAGCTGTAAAAGATGAAATTTCACCATTTAATAGCTGTAGAAAAGAAGTTGCATGTACTTTCATCACATCGTCTACTTCTTCACCTGGTGCGAATGGAAGTGGATTGATGACATTGTGAAAATACATATGACAAAATTCACGATCAGTAAGATTTGAAATTTCATAATCTATTTTAAAGATTCCTTTGTATACTAAATCAGTAGTTTGAAAGGAAAGCCCCAATTCTTCTTCGATTTCACGAAGACCACCAATTTGTACATCTTCATCATGCATAATATGTCCAGCTGAAGTAATATCCCATATAAGTGGAGCTTCTTTTTTATTTTTAGAGCGTAATTGGAAATATAAGAATATATCTTTAGCATCTTTTTCTACAAACCAACAATGAAATGTTTCGTGCCAATCACCGTCACGATGCACTTCATCGCGTAATTTCTTCCCAAGTGTATTTCTTTCAGAATCAAATATTGTTAACCACTCTGTCATTTTAATTCCCCTTTCTGCAAATTTTATTATACAATATTCGTATTGAATTTTGGGAAAATAAAGAAAAAGGGGCGATTATAAGTGGAGATAGAGCGTATGGAAATAAAATCGATTATTTCAACAGAGGAAGAGTTACGGAAAATATTGGGGAAACCAAGTGAGCGAGCATTGAAAAAAGTTATTTCATCATTAGACCACCATTGTGTAGATTTCCTTTCTAAATCTCCTTTTCTAGTATTATCTACTGCAAATAAGTTGGGGGAGTGTGACGCCTCGCCGAGAGGAGACGCACCTGGATTTGTATACGTACTCAATAATAATAAAATTATCATTCCAGAAAGGCCAGGAAATCGTCGTATAGACTCCATTTTGAATATTATTTCAAATCCACGTGTAGGACTAATCTTTTTTATTCCAGGTCTTGGGGAGACACTTAGAATAAATGGCCGAGCGTATATTACAAACGATGAAGAAATTTTGAAAGAAATGCAGGCGAATGGACGTAATCCGTTGCTTGGAATTGTTGTTGAAATAGAAGAGTGTTACATTCATTGTGCAAAAGCGTTTATTCGTTCGAAGATATGGGATCCAGAATCTTGGTTACATAAAAAAGAGTTACCTTCAGCAGCAAAAATGTTGTTAGAGCATGCGAAAGTGAATGCTTCAGAAGAAGATGTTGCACGTTCTTTAGAAGAAAGTTATACAAAAAGATTGTATTAAAAATTTTATTGATATAATTTTGTAAGGTGAGTATGTACGGGTTTTAGAATGGGGATTTATCCCGCATTAACGGGCAGTAACACCCCTACCTCAAAATTCAGCGAAAGCAAAGAAGTTAGGTGGGGATCAACTGCCCGTAAAAGCCCGATTGGTGAAGGCTAATAATCAGTGGGGATGAACAAAATCCCCACTGATTAAAGTTTCACTTTATATATGAACCGTTGATTTATAAACTGGAGAAATGACAAAATAGGTAAATTGAGTGGCAGTTGCATAATGCTATTGTGAAATATAATAAAAAATTATTTTGAAAATAGTTAGTAAAAATAGGCTTGCTTTTTAAAAATTTGATAACTATAATAAGTTAACAAATAGACATGAACGAAAAAGTAATGATAAGGACACGAAATCATTTTTACGGTTTACAGAGAGGGAAGCCAAGGGTGTGAGCTTCCTAACACGAGAAATGATTTTACCACCTTTGAACTTCAATAGTGAACGAGTAATCTAGTAATTATTGGCGGTATCAGCCGTTATCTGAACTTGAGCAATCTAGGAGGAAATACGTCTAGATTGGAACAAGGGTGGAACCACGAAAACACATTCGTCCCTTTCCTAGGGATGAGTGTGTTTTTTATGGTATAAGAGATTGAAAATTTAAAATAATTAAAAAATAGTATTGATTTTGTTTTTTATGCGAGTATAATGAGTTAACAAATAAACATGAACGAAAAAGTAACGATAAGGACACGAAATCATTTTTACGGTTTACAGAGAGGGAAGCCAAGGGTGTGAGCTTCCTAACACGAGAAATGATTTTACCACCTTTGAACTTCAATAGTGAACGAGTAATCTAGTAATTATTGGCGGTATCAGCCGTTATCTGAACTTGAGCAATCTAGGAGGAAATACGTCTAGATTGGAACAAGGGTGGAACCACGAAAACACATTCGTCCCTTTCCTAGGGATGGGTGTGTTTTTTTACTTTGAAAGGAGGTGCGGTAATATGAAACGATTTATAAGTACGGAAATAACCACCACCTGCATGACAAAAAAGCAGAGTAAGGTGATTTATAGATGTAATAATTAAACTTTTAGGAGGAGATTAGAAGATGAATAACGTTATAAATGTTGGGGTATTAGGTTTAGGTACGGTCGGAAGTGGTGTTGTTCATATTTTGAAAGAACATTATAAAAAAATCGCACTTGATACAGGATACGAAGTGAAAGTGAAAACAGTCGTTGTACGTGATTTGGAAAAAGAACGCGATGTTTGTATTGACGGGATTGCAGTAACAAGTCATGCAGATGAAGTTCTAAATGATTCAAATATTGATATTGTAGTAGAGGTAATGGGCGGAATTGAAGAAGCAAAACAGCATATTGTTAAGGCTTTACGAAATAAAAAACATGTCGTAACAGCAAATAAAGATTTAATGGCTGTATATGGTGCAGAGCTTCTTCAACTGGCGAACGATAATGATTGTGATTTATGTTACGAAGCGAGTGTAGCGGGCGGTATTCCAGTGTTAAGAGGACTAACTGATGGGCTAGCATCAGATCAAATTGAAAAAATAATGGGAATTGTAAATGGTACAACAAATTATATGTTAACAAAAATGAGTCAAAATGGATGGTCTTATGAAGAGGCTTTACAGGAAGCACAAAAATTAGGCTTTGCAGAATCGGATCCGACAGCAGATGTAGATGGACTAGATGCGGCGAGAAAGGTAGCAATTCTTGCAAACTTAGGTTTTTCGATGAATGTTTCATTAGATGATGTGCAAGTAAGAGGGATTCGAAAGGTCGAAAAAGAAGATTTACAAATGGCTGACAAGTTAGGATTTACTATGAAGTTAATTGGTAAGGCTGAAAAACAAGGACCAGCCATTCATTTAAGTGTAGAACCGACGCTTTTACCGAGCCAGCATCCATTATCAAATGTGAATAATGAATTTAATGCGGTGTATGTCCATGGCCAAGCGGTAGGAGAAGTGATGTTTTATGGACCCGGAGCTGGGAAGTTACCGACTGGTTCTGCTGTAGTAAGTGATATTATTTCAATCGTTAAAAATATGAATCAAGTTCCGAAAAATAAAAGTGCGTTAAAAGAACCAGTTCCTTATGAATTACAAGGTGATGAAGAAGTAGTTTCGAAATATTTCTTACGCATTTCATTACAAGATGAGCCTGGGATGTTACAAAAAATAACAGAATGTTTCGTTAATTATTCTGTAAGTTTAAAAGAGGTTATTCAATTACCTTTAAACCGTGAACTGGCAGAAGTCGTTGTTGTGACACATCGAACTTCCAAGTATCAATTTGAACGAGTTTTAGAAGCGATAGAAGCTGTCGCAAGTGAAATAAACAGTTACTACATTATTGAGGAGGAAAAACAATATGTATAAAGGACTATTAAAACAATATGCGTCTTATTTACCGGTGAATGAAAATACACCTGATGTCAGCTTAATGGAAGGAAACACACCACTTATTCCATTATTAAATATATCAAAACAATTAGGGATTCAGCTATATGGTAAGTACGAAGGAGCGAATCCGACAGGTTCTTTTAAAGATCGTGGTATGGTCATGGCAGTTGCTAAGGCGAAAGAAGAAGGTTCAGAAGCAATCATTTGTGCATCAACAGGTAATACATCAGCATCAGCTGCAGCATATGCGGCACGTCTTGGGATGAAATGCATTATCGTAATACCGGAAGGAAAGATTGCACATGGAAAATTAGCGCAAGCGGTCGCTTATGGAGCTGAAATTATTTCAATAGAAGGGAATTTCGATGATGCGCTTAAGGCTGTAAGAAATATTGCTGCAGAAGAGCCGATTACGTTAGTAAACTCAGTAAATCCTTATCGAATTGAAGGGCAAAAAACAGCAGCGTTTGAAATTTGTGACCAATTGCAAAATGCACCAGATGTTCTAGCTATCCCTGTTGGGAATGCAGGGAATATTACAGCGTATTGGAAAGGCTTCTGTGAATATGAGAAAGAAAAAGGTTATAAAAAGCCAAGAATTCATGGCTTTGAAGCGGAAGGAGCAGCTGCAATTGTAAAAGGGCATGTAATTGAAGAGCCTGAAACAATTGCAACAGCGATTCGCATCGGTAACCCAGCAAGTTGGGCGTATGCAGTAGAGGCTGCCGAGCAGTCTCGTGGTGAAATAGATATGGTATCAGATGAAGAAATTTTACATGCGTATAGGTTATTAGCAAAAACTGAAGGAGTTTTCGCTGAACCAGGATCAAATGCTTCATTAGCCGGCGTAATTAAACATGTTCAATCTGGGAAAATCAAAAAGGGAGAAACAGTTGTTGCGGTATTAACTGGAAATGGTTTGAAGGATCCTGATATCGCTATTTCTTCAAATCAACTAGACATCGCAAGTGTGTCAAATGATATAGAACAAATTAAAGATCATATTAAAGGGGTGATTATGTCGTGATACCATTTAGCGTTCGTGTCCCTGCTAGTACGGCGAATGTTGGTCCTGGATTTGATTCAGTTGGAATAGCTTTGTCATTGTATTTAGGTGTGGTGGTTAAAGAAAAAGCTGATAAATGGCAAGTAATCCATTCCTTTGAAGAATCAATTCCGACAGACGATAAAAATTTAATCGTTAGCACGGCATGTAAAGTATGTCCTTCTATATCACCCCATATAATAGAAGTTACTAGTAATATCCCATTAACGAGAGGGCTAGGAAGTAGTGCATCAGCGATTGTAGCTGGGATAGAGCTTGCGAATCAACTAGGCAATTTGAACTTAACTGCTGATCAAAAAGTTCAAATTGCTACAAATTTTGAAGGACATCCTGATAATGTTGCTGCTTCTATATTAGGTGGAACTGTAATTGGAGTACTTGATGGAAAGGATGTTTCCGTCGTAAGAATTGAGAGCAAGGAATTGGGTGTAATTTCTCTCATTCCGAATGCAGAATTAAATACAGATGAAAGTCGATCTGTATTACCAAAGATGTTTCCGTTTCATGAGGCAGTTAAAGCTAGTGCGATAAGTAACGTATTAGTAGCTGCATTATGTCAAAAGCGGTGGGAAGTTGTAGGTGAAATGATGGAGAGAGACCATTTTCACGAACCATATCGTTTAGAACTCGTACCATTATTACCATCTATTCGTAAATGCGCAAAAGAATTTGGTGCGTACGGCACAGCACTTAGTGGTGCGGGGCCATCTATTTTTATATTAACGCCATATGAGAAGCGTCAAGAAATCGCTGAGCAATTAGCGAGAGTATTTACAGATATGAAAGTATGTGAGCTTGAAATCGACCATAAAGGTATTATTGTAAATAAGGAAGAGCATATTGGATCGTAAAGAAAGCTGGCATGGCTAGCTTTCTTTACGTTGCAAACCTATTTTAAATTAGGTTTTTTCGGAAAAATATAAAACAAATGTTGATTTTGAATAATGTAAGTAAAGAGTGCATTCATTTTGGAGGTGATTAAATGAATAAAGAGTCACCAGAAGAAAAAAGAGAGCGTATGAGACAAAGTGAATTAAAAAGTAATCCTACGGGTTCTTTACGTGACGGACTCAATAGAGCGGAAACGGGTAGTCCAGTTGATATAGCAGGCGGTATGAATTGGAAAGGTACAGGAATAATCATTTTAGTACTACTTTTAGGATACATTGTATACACTTATTTTTTCAGTTGAAGAATGCTTGTTAAAATTTTGATTTGTTTAGTTTCATAATTGTTGAGAAAAAATGTAGTTACTGTATTACATATCTTCTAAGCGAATTATAGTTGTTCATATCAACTTTTAATACTCCAAACAGAGCTAGCAAAATGCTAGCTCTATTCTTTTTTGCCACATTCCTGTAACAAAGCATCTGTATATTCATTGGTGGAGGTGCAGAGGATGAAAAAAACGATAGCGATATGTCTTCTTACAACTATGTCGTTTTCGACTTTAGTCGGTTGTGACGTAAAAGGTAGTAATGCTGTACAAGAGTCTAAAATAAAGAAAGCGACGTATAAAGATTTTACTTATGATGTAAATCCAGAAACATTCACATTAACTGTAGAACATGAGGGGGCAAAGGAACAGGCATCACAACCCCTACCGAAAATGAAGGTATCGAATGTAAAAAAAGAAAAGGATCGTACATCGTGGGAATATCCAGATCAAAAAGTAAAAATAAAATTAGAAAAGAAAAAAGACCACTTAAACATTGAAGTGGAATCGACTGGTGCAGAAAGCTTTACATGGCCGAAAGTAGAAGCTGAAAATTATACACTTCCGTTATGGGAGGGTAAGCAAATTCCGAGCAATGATGAGAATTGGAAGAAGTTTTTAAAGGATGATGCATATTCATTTGCTGAATCATTTTCTATGAAGTTTTTCGCATTAAATGGTTCGAAATATTCAATTGTATATATTGCAACAAATATGTTTAATAATGAATTGAAATTTCATTCGGATCCGAAAATAGGATTTGATTTTACACATGAATTTCCGAGCATAAATAAAAATAAAACATATGGATTTCAATTATATGTGACAAATAATGATGCGGTAAGCATTGCTAAACTGTATAAGGATGATATTGTTCGAAAAGGTGAATTTAAAACATTACAAGAAAAGGCTAGAAAAAATAAAGAAATCGAAAAGTTATATGGAGCGGCGCATTTTTATTTTTGGAATCAAAATGGTTTATTAGAAAATAATATAAATTGGCCAAAACTAAGGGAGCAAATAAATAGCCCGCTGTTTAGTCATATAAAAGAACTTATTCAAAAGAATAGTTCCGAGCCTGGGGAACTGAATGTATTGGATCAAGTAAGTAAACAAGATTTCATTGATAAGTATCAAAAAAATGTTATTTTACGTTATATAAACGAAGTATTATCGATGAAGGAATTTTATAAAGAGGATATTTTTCAAAACGTTAATCAGGAAGCTAGTGTGCTATTAAAGAAAGGTGTAGGTCACTTAACGAATACAGAATTGTATAGCTTAAATAAGCATTTATTAAAGTCGCTACTTGGTGATGCGGTTGAAGAGGTAAGTAAATGGGGTAATGCAGATGGAACGGATATATTAAAGGAAATGAAAGAGGCAGGAATAGAAAAAGCGTGGATTGGTCTGCCGAACTGGGAACAAGGATTTATGCAACCTAATTTCGTAACAAAAGCTAAGGAAATGGGGTATTTAGTTGGTCCGTATGATTCGTATCATTCCATTCACGAAAAAAGTGATAAAAATTGGAACACAGCATCCTTTAATGACCCGTCATTATACGAAGAGGCTACTGTAACGAAGAAAAACGGAGAAAAGGTGCAAGGCTTTTTAGGAAGAGGTCGCAAGTTAAACCCGACTTTATCGCTGCCTAGTGTAAAGGAACGCATGAATGATATATTACAAAATGGTCCTAAATATAATTCATGGTTTATTGATTGTGATGCGACAGGTGAAATTTACGATGACTATTCAGCGAAACATATAACGACGCAAGAGCAAGATTTAAAAGCACGTTTAAAACGAATGGACTACATTGCGCAAGAAAAGGGTATGGTCGTTGGTTCTGAAGGCGGAAATGATTTTGCTAGTAGTACGATTGCATTTGCACATGGAATTGAAACACCTGTTATTAAATGGGACGATGAAGATATGCGGAAAAATAAAACAAGTCCGTATTATGTCGGTGGATATTGGTCACCAAATCAAAATGTGCCTGAAAAATATGCAAAACAAGTACCATTGAAAGAAGAATATAAACAAGTATATTTAAACCCAGTATATTCGGTACCATTATATAAATTAGTATACAATGATTCCGTTATTACAACACATCATTGGGAATGGGGAAGTTTAAAGGCAAAAGATGAAGTTGGAAATCGAATGCTGTCTGAATTATTGTATAATGTTCCTCCGTTGTACCATTTAGATGAAGTAGAGTGGAATAAGCATAAAAAAGAAATTACAGAGCATCTAAAAGTTTGGAATGAAGTTCATGAAAAAGCAGTAAAAGAAGAGATGACGAATTTTGCGTATTTGTCAGAAGATAAGCTAGTACAATCTGTTTCTTATGGAAAAGATATTAAAATCATTGTGAACTTCTCAAATGAAGACATGGAAGTAGAAAAAACAAAAATAAAAGCAAAGTCGGCTTACATTGATAATCAGGGGAAGAAAAGCGTGTATACGCCGTTTGAGAAATAATAACGTCAAATATACTGTATTCATAGAGATTTTATAATTAGCTGGATTCTTTATTCATATCGTTTGTTAAGAAAAAGACATCCTAATTTAAAATGAAAGAGTTAATAAATTTGTAAATTCATATGTTGCGAAGTGCTAAATTTTTGAAATTGGTAAATAGTGACTTGCCAAAAATAAGTACGAGAGTATAATGTGAAATGGAATACGTATTGGGTTTAAGTAGTAACCTTACAAAATTGTAAGGTTAGTGAAAGGAAATTCAATATGAAGATAAATAGACTTACATTATACTTGGTAAAGAGAAAGAGAGGCGAATGGGTATGAGCTCTGAATTAGAACAAAATACGAGAAGTAATAAAAAGCGTTCTAAAAGAAAGTCAATAAAATGGTTCATATTAATTCCATTTTTCCTACTTATTTTTGGAGGAGTAGGATATGGTTCGTTTATATATAATAAAGCAAAAGCTGTTGTAAATGATGCGTATGCAAAAATTGATAAGTCATCAAAGCGTGATAAAGAAGTCGAACCTTTAAAGGATAATATTTCAATATTAATCATGGGTGTAGATGGAAGTGAAATGAGAAAAAGCCAATATGGCGAAGCAGTTCGAACAGATGCACTTTTATTAGCAACAATTAATAAAGATGATAAGTCTGTTAAGCTAGTAAGTATTCCACGTGATTCACGTGTTTACATTCCAACTAGAAAAAAATTAGATAAAATTACTCATGCTCACGTATTTGGTGGCGTAGAAAGCACACGCGATACGGTGGAAAGATTTTTGAATGTACCTGTTGATTATTATGTGAAGTTTAACTTTGAATCATTCGTACAAATTGTCGATTCAATTGGTGGTATTGATATTGATGTACCAGTTACTTTCACTGAACAAGATAGTAAAGACCAAGCTGGTATGATCCATTTAGAAAAAGGTTACCAACATTTAAATGGAGAACAAGCTCTTGCACTTGCAAGAACGCGTAAAATTGATAGTGACGCAATGCGTGGACAGAGACAGCAACTTGTAATAGAAGCAATTGCTAAAAAAGCGATGTCTGTTCAATCAATTAGCAAAATGGGCTCTTTACTAGATGCGGTTGATAAAAACATGAAAACGAACTTAACATTTGACGATATGCTTGCTATTACAAAAAATATGGCAGGATCTAATTTGGAAATGGAAAAAATGCAAATAGAAGGTACAGATAAACGTATCGGTGGTATTTATTATTACATTCCAAATGAAAAAAATGTAAAAGATATTTCCAAAAAATTAAATGATCATTTAGGTGTAACGCCAAAATCAGTCCGAAACGAATAATAAAAAAAGATTGGCTTTTGCCAATCTTTTTTTTTGGAATGTATTTGTAACTTTTCTGTAACGATTTTTTAGTTTAGAAAAATTATACTCATATGTATGAGTATAATGGATAGGTAAAAAAGTAAAAGGACATATTCAAAATTTGTGGTAAGGAAAGATATCATATGCAGAAATGGTTAAGCATGATGGGAATTATCTTTATATTGACTGGATGTAAAATGTCTGAAGCTCCAACAAGTCTAATGGAAGCTCCTACAAATGAAAAATGGATTAATGAATTAAAGGAACAAATTGATAAAGATTTACCTGTTAATTATCGCTTACTTACTCCAATGTCTAACAAAGATAAACAGATGATTTGGTCAATGAATTTTAAACAAGATAATAAGAAAGAAGCCATCTTATTTTATAAATTGCCGAATGAAGATCATAGCGTATATTTAGCCGTATATGAAGAAATTGGAAATGGCTGGAGAATAAAGTCCACACATAAATTTGATGGAGGAGATGTAGATATCGTTGAAGTCGGTGATTTTACAGGGAACGGGAAGAGAGAGTTGTTAATCGGAATCTCTGTAAATCGTGAATCGTTAGAACATGTTATGTATGTTTTTTCGGAAGAAAATGAAGAGATGAAGGAAATATATAATCGAAGTTATACGAAGTTATTCATAGAGGATCTAAATGAAAATGGACTGAAAGATATAAGCCTTGTTACATTTGAAAAAGATGAGAAGCTGACAGTTGAGTTCATGGAACAATTTAAGACTTTATCTGAAGTGTCATACGATCCATTTATAAATAGTATTCAAAGAATACAAATGGGTCGTATATCTAAATCACTAAAGGCGGTAGTAATTGATGCAGGAGTTGGCGCTCATTCAGGTATAACTTATGTAGCAAAATTTGATCAGGATCATTATGAAGTATTACCTATAGATGGGAAAGAAGATTTATTTAATGAATATGTTGTAGAAAGTAAAGATGTTAATGAAGACAGCATTATTGAATTTGTTCGTACTGTACGTCCAAAAGGTTGGGAGGATAAATCACATGGCGATAGTCCGCTTTTTGAACGTTACATACAGTGGAGTGAATCTGGAATTAAACCAATTGAAGAACGATATATAGATATAGAAAAAGGGTATTATGTGAAAATTCCTAAAGAGTTAATAGGGAAAATTACAATACCAGATCAGCAAAAAGAATCAAATTCTCAAAAGTTTTTGGATACAAGAACAAATAAAATATGGCTTGAAGTTCATATTTTTAAGCGGAAAGAATGGTTCAATATAAAAGGCTACAGCGCAGCAATTAAAACGGCTTCTCACGTATATGCAGTACCGAAGCAATCGGAATTTGAAAAAGTGAAAGCATATATAAAACCGCTAGCGGATTATCAACAAGAGTAGGAGGTGGGAATTATGTCAAAAATTTTAGTTTTAGAAGATGAATTAACGATCCGTAGCTTTATTGTTTTAAATTTAAAACGTGCTGGATTTTATGTAATAGAAGCTACTACTGGAGAAGAAGCGTTACAGATTTTGAGTGAACAAACTGTTGATATAGCACTGCTGGATGTAATGTTACCGGGGATTGATGGTTTAGAAGTTTGTAAGGCTATCAGGAAAGAAAATAAAAAAATGGGTATTATTATGTTAACCGCACGTGTACAAGATGAAGATAAGGTGCAAGGACTAGGAATAGGTGCAGATGATTATATTGCAAAACCGTTTAGTCCAGTAGTATTAACCGCACGTATACAGTCTTTATTAAGAAGAATAGAAGTACATGAAGAAAAAACGAATATTGTTACGTCAGGTCCATTTTCGTTAAATATTATAGAAGAAAGATTGTATAAAGATGGACAATTAGTCGATTTAACACCTACAGAGTATATGATATTACAGTATTTAATGAATCAGGCTTCAAAGCCAGTTTCGCGTGATGAAATTTTAAATATGATTTGGGGAACCAATTACGTAGGTGAGACGAAAGTAGTAGATGTAAATATGAGACGGTTACGTCAAAAGATAGAATGTAATCCATCAGAACCTGAATTTATTCTTACGGTGTGGGGAAAAGGATATGTGTGGAAGGAAAGTATGAGATGAAACGGAAAGTGACTTTATATTTTATGACGGTCATTACACTTATGCTTGTATTATTTGAAGTTGTATTTTCAGTCTCAATTTATCGATACTATTATAATGGTATTGTGCAATATATAGAGTCTCATGCGAAAACGAGTACACGTTTTTTTTCAGAATACAATTCACTATACTTTATTCGATTACAAGAATATAGTGGTGACATAATTAGTAGCTTTCAATTAGAAGGAACAGAATTACAGTTAATTGATCGTCACGGCTCGGTTATACAATCTTCAAGTGGTGAAAAGGTAGAAGGTAAAGTGAATATTCCACAATCATTATTAGAAGGTGAAATGTATAATCAAGTTACTACGAAAGGTAATAAAAAACAACTAGAGGTGCTAAGCCCACTTATACATCAAGGACAAACTATTGGTGTTTTAAAATATACGACTGTTTTAACAAATGTAAATAAAAAGATTATTGAAATTATTACGTTTACTATTTCTGTAGGTATTGTTATTTCGGGAGTCGCCTTCTTAATTAGTAGACGTTTGGCAAATTCATTTGTTGAGCCAATTGAATCCATTATTCAAGCCTC
This sequence comes from Bacillus sp. HMSC036E02, assembly GCF_001836235.1. Classification (NCBI taxonomy): domain Bacteria; kingdom Bacillati; phylum Bacillota; class Bacilli; order Caryophanales; family Bacillaceae; genus Bacillus; species Bacillus sp. HMSC036E02. The sequence goes on from NZ_KV827831.1 coordinate 161,070, forward strand.
TTCACAAATTGCAGAAGGCACATTAAAGCAAAAAATTAAAGAAGATTATCCTGGAGAATTAGGTGAATTGGCACATAGTTTAAATTATATGGCCTATAAAATAGATAAGGCTGAGCAGATGAAAAATGAATTCATTGCTTCTATTTCGCACGAAATACGAACGCCTTTAACAGGAATTAAAGGTTGGAGTGAGACGTTAAAAACAGTAGATTATTTAACAGAAGAAGAAATAAAGCAAGGTATGGGCATTATTTCAGGTGAGACAGATAGATTGATTCATTTAGTAGAAGAATTGTTAGATTTTTCAAGATTACAATCAAATCATTTTAATTTATATAAACAAAAGGTGCAGTTGTACGATATACTAGAGGAGACGATTTGGCAATTAACTCCTAAATCGGAAGAGAAGGAAATTCAATTTATTACTACTATAGACCGAATTGAATTGATGGGAGATCGAAATAGGTTAAAGCAAGTTTTCTTGAATATTGTTCAAAATGCAATTAAGTATTCACATAAAAAAAGTACAATACACATTGAAGCGACTAAAATAGAAGGACAAGCAGTGATTAAGGTAAGAGACGAAGGGATTGGAATTGCTAAAGAACATTTACCATATATTGAGCAATCATTTTACCAAATTAATAATCATGCTGCAGGTGCAGGTATTGGTTTAGCTATCGTTAAAAAAATGGTAGAGCTTCATGGTGGTGTGCTTAGTGTTACAAGCAAAGAAGGAATAGGAACAACAATTTTGATAAAACTCCCATTATAATACAAATAAAATCTATTTATATGGTGAAATAAAAATAAATAGATGTATAATTATATTGGGCGATTTATATATAAGATTAATAGGGAGAGGAATTCGATAGAATGGAAAAAGCTTTAAAAATTAAACAAATAGTAGTCGTTTTAATAGCGATTGCCGCAGTAGCTATTGGGTATTACATGTTCCAATCAATTACTTCACCAGCAAAAGCTGTTGCGAAACAAGAAAATGTAGTGCAGCTTGCAAGTGAACAGCCGAAAGTTGAAATGAATAAAACGGCACCAAGTCGTTTTAATGGAAAAGAAAGAAAAGTTGCTTATCTTACATTTGACGATGGGCCAGGGAAATATACGGCTGAATTATTAAATACGCTAAAACAACATGATGCGAAGGCGACGTTCTTTTTAATTGGAGCGAATGTAAAAGAATTTCCTGATTTAGTGAAACGTGAAAATGCTGAGGGTCATTATGTAGGCATGCATAGTATGACACATAATTTCGCAAAGTTATATAAAAATGGCGAGTATGTAAATGAGATGAAAGAAGATCAAGGTTTAATCGCTAATATTATTGGGAAATCACCTAAATTAACACGTCCTCCATATGGTTCGATGCCTGGATTGAATGAAGGTCTTCGAAATAAAGTGGTAGAAGGCGGATTTAAAGTATGGGATTGGACAATTGATTCATTAGATTGGAGATACAATAAAATGCCAGTTGATGCAGCTGCAGCACAAATTGCTCAAAACGTATTAACCAACGCAACAAAACCACAAGAAGTAATTTTAATGCATGATATTCACCCGCAATCAGTTGCTGCTGTGCCAGCAATTTTAAAGGGGCTAAAAGAAAAAGGTTATGAGTTTGAAGCTTATCATGAAGAGAGTCACTTCCCAGTGAACTTCTGGCATGATAACCGTATGTAATGGAGGAATTGACGTTGAAGTATGGAAAAGTAGCAGTAGTTGGAGCGTTATCAGTAGGACTTTTAACAGGTTGTTTCGGTGAAAAGCCAGAAGAAAATTTATATACAGCTTTTGAAACAGCAGCAACACAAGAAAAATCTTTAGTGGATGAAGCAAAAAAATTAGAGCAGTTAGAGAAACAAGGCCAAGAATTATATTCTCAAATTTTGCAAGAAGGCAAAGATCATAATGAAGCAGTTGTGAAGAAACTAGAGCAAGCTACTGCAAATGTAGATGATCGTGAAAAAGTATTGAAAAATGAAAAAGAAATGCTAGAAAAAGCTCAGAAAGAAACAAAATCTGTACAAGGAAATATAGAGAAGCTTGAAGATAAAAAGTTACAAAAACAAGCAAAAGCAGTAGAAGAGTCGTATAAGAATCGTTATGATGCATTCCAAAAGATGAATGAAAATTACACGAAAGTGTTAGCGACTGAAAAAGAACTGTATGAAAAATTAAAAGTAAAAGAAACGAAATTAAAAGAAATCGGTGAAAAAGTTAAAACTGTTAATGAATTAAATGTGGAAGCACAAAAGTCGAAAGAGCAGTTTAACAAATTTACAAAAGAGTATAATGACAGTAAATTAGCATTCTACAAAGATGCAGAAATTAAGATTAAAGATCAGAAATAAAGAAGAATCTAAAGTGTAATAAAAAGCCGGAGAAACATCGTTATAAATGTTTTTTCGGTTTTTTACGTTAAATGAATAGAAAAGACTGGAATTGATATCATAAAAGAGTTATAGTGAGTTATTCTAAGGGAAACATTGTAAAGTAAGGAGAATGGGAATATGTCATATGAATTTTTACTCAAATTAGGTTTAGCACTCTTTTTAGGATTATTCATCGGGATAGATAGGCAGCTAAAGAATAAACCACTTGGTGTGAAAACAAGTATGGTTATTTCTGTAGCAAGTTGTTTAATTACGATGGTTTCAATTGAATCTGTGCATGTATATTCTGTTCCAGGACATACAAATATGGATCCGATGCGACTGGCCGCTCAAATTGTTAGTGGAATTGGTTTTCTTGGCGCAGGTGTCATTTTACGAAGAAGTAATGACGTTATTTCTGGATTAACAACAGCTTCTATGGTGTGGGCTGCTTCAGCTTTAGGAATCGCAATTGGTGCAGGATTTTATTTACAAGCGACAGTTGCTATGGTTTTAATTATTTTAGCGATTAATGTACTTCCGCAACTTGTGAAAATTGCAGGACCGTATTCATTAAGACAAAAGGATTTATCTATAAAAATTACTGTTAAAGAGCATCATGAATTAGATGGTATATTTAAGCAAATTAAAAATTTAGGCATGCATGTGAAACGCGTGAAAATTAAAGATATAGATAGTGGAGCATTTCAGCAACTGGAGATGGTTATTTTAGCTCCAGAAGATTTATATACAACAGAGTTATATAGTTCCCTGAAAGAGATTGATCGAGTAGTTTCAGTTGAAGTGGAAAGTAGATAATTGTGATAAAAAAGAGTGAAGTGAATTCACTCTTTTTTATTTGGATTTTTAAGGAATGAAATTGATATAATGATGAGTAATAAGGGGAGAGAAATGATGGGAATACATATTAGAAGAGCAATAAAGGATGATATACAAGGTATAGCAAAGGTGCATGTTGATAGTTGGAAGACAGCGTATAAAGGGATATTTGCTGAAGAAATTCTAGATAATATAGCATATGAGAAACGAGAAAAACAATGGGAAGATATTTTTCAAAAAGAAGGTAATCATCAATTTAGATTTGTAGCAGAGAATTTAAATGGAGAAATAGTTGGATTCATCGATGGGGGAGTAGAAAGAACTGGTACATATAATTGTGATGGAGAATTATATGCAATCTACCTTTTACAACAGTATCAAGGAATGAAAATAGGACAAAAGTTATTTCAAGCTTTATTATCGGATTGTATAAACAATGATATGCAATCACTTTTAGTTTGGGTTGTTACGAATAATCCTTCTAAAAAGTTTTATGAAAAATTTAACCCTGAAAAAATTGATACGAAATTTTTAGAGAGAGTAAGGGTAGAAGAAACAGCGTATTGTTGGAGAGATTTGAATTTGTTATACAAAAAGTTATATAGATTTGCTTAAATAATATTATTATGTAAACTTTATGTTTGAAAGAGGTATACCAATTAAGGTATACCTCTTTTGTTTAACCATTTTGGATAGATTACTAATGAAAAATAATAAGTATGTAGTTTGAAACTGAGTATTTTTTTCTTGTATTTTTAACTAGATTAAAGAAAAGAGGGAAAACAAGAAAAATTAAATCAGATAAAAAAATTCTGAAATATACTCTTGAATTGAATATCATTATCAATTAGAATCATAATTGATAACGACATTCAATTATCGTTTATTATATAAAATTTCGATAGCTTTAATATAAAGAGGAGGACCAACATGCAGCTTGCGAAACAAATCGCAGAACATGCAACATTACAAAGCTTTTTAAACTGTTATTTAAGAGAAACAGGGAGTGGAGAATGGATTACAGAGGATGAAAGAATGAAAAGTATCTTCAGTAATACGTTGAATAGAGATACAGTCCCCACATATTTATGTTGTCGGCTATCGGCACAGAACGTTACTTTGTATGGAGAAGTTATATATAAATCACCAACAGATCGCCATTTGTTTGGAGAACAATTTTATTATCAAATTGGAGATAGTAATTCTGTTATTACAGCAGATTACGTTACAGTTATTACGTTTTTAATAAAAGAGATGTCGATCAACTACGGAGAAGGAACGAATCCTGCGGAACTTATGCTTCGAGTTATCCGTAGTTGTCAAAATATTGAGGAATTTACAAAACAGAGAATAGAAGATACATCCGCATTATACGGTTTCCATACAACTTTTATAGAAGCGGAGCAGTCTTTATTATTTGGGCATTTAACTCATCCTACACCAAAGAGTAGACAGGGGATATTGGATTGGAAAAGTGCAATGTATTCTCCAGAATTAAAAGGGGAATGTCAGCTTCATTATTTTCGGGCACATAAAAGTATAGTAAATGAAAAATCATTATTATCAGATTCTACAACAACGATTATAAAAGAAGAATTAAGTAATGATGAGATGGTTAGTAAGGAATTTATAGCGAAGTACTGTAAGGAAGATCAATATGCATTAATTCCAATTCATCCGCTTCAGGCAGAATGGCTCTTGCATCAAGCTTACGTACAAGATTGGATAATTCAAGAATTGCTTGAGTATATTGGTCCTGTAGGTAAGTATTATATGGCAACATCATCACTAAGGACGCTATATCATCCCAATTCGAAGTATATGCTTAAGTTTTCATTTCCGGTGAAAGTAACGAATTCAATGCGTATTAATAAACTGAAAGAACTTGAGAGTGGTCTTGAAGGGAAGGAAATGTTAAATACGGCTATTGGTGAAGTACGAGAAAGATTTCCAGGATTTGATTTTATTTGTGATCCAGCCTTTATTACATTAAATTATGGAACACAAGAATCTGGATTTGAAGTGATTATTCGTGAGAATCCTTTTTATAGCGAACATGCAAACGACGCAACATTAATTGCTGGGCTAGTTCAAGACGCTATACCTGGGGAGCGTACGCGGTTATCGAATATTATTCATCGCCTAGCAGATTTAGAAAGTAAAAGCTGTGAAGAAGTAAGCTTAGAGTGGTTTAGACGATATATGAATATTTCTTTAAAGCCAATGGTATGGATGTATTTACAGTATGGTGTTGCATTAGAAGCTCACCAGCAAAATAGCGTTGTTCAGCTAAAAGATGGTTATCCGGTCAAATATTATTTCCGTGATAATCAAGGATTTTATTTCTGTAATTCAATGAAAGAGATGCTTAATAATGAATTAGCTGGTATTGGAGAACGTACTGGAAATTTATATGACGACTATATTGTGGATGAGAGATTTCGTTACTACTTAATTTTCAATCATATGTTTGGCCTCATTAATGGTTTTGGCACAGCAGGATTAATTAAGGAGGAAATTCTTCTCTCGGAATTAAGGTCTGTACTTGAATCATTTCTTCCATATAACCGGGAACCTTCTACATTTTTAAGAGAATTATTGGACGAAGATAAGTTAGCGTGTAAAGCAAATTTACTAACGAGATTTTTCGATGTCGATGAGTTAAGTAATCCATTGGAGCAAGCTATTTATGTGCAAGTACATAATCCACTCGTTAGAGAAGTGGCTGTTCGTTCATAAATAATGTTAAAATTTCACGTAATACAAATAATGGTATTTTGTCATAAAGTGGAGGGTTTTTATGAGAGTGGACATGTATCATACGAAAGTATTGAAGGCGCTCGAATCAGAAGATTACATTTCAGTACGAAGAAGAGTGCTACGTCAATTAGTAGAATCGTTAATTTATGAGGGGATTATTACACCGGTTCGCATAGAAAAAGAAGAACAACTTCTTTTTCTAATACAAGGACTTGATGAAGAAGGCAAAAGTGTCACGTACAAATGCTATGGCAGGGAACGGATGACATTTGGACGTATTTCGTTAGACTCATTAATAGTAAGAGTTCAAGATGAACAGCAAGAAATACAATCTGTCTCGCAATTTCTAGAAGAAGTTTTTCGGGTTACTAGTGTAGAACAAGCTAAATTAGATTCTTTTATACACGAATTAGAACAAACAATATTTAAAGACACGATTGCACAATATGAAAGAAATAATAAGAGAGAATATACTCAAAAATCTTACGATGAGTTTGAAAGCCATTTAATAGACGGCCATCCATATCATCCTAGTTATAAAGCACGTGTTGGATTTCAATATCGTGACAATTTTCAATATGGTTATGAATTTATGCAGCCAATAAAACTCATATGGATTGCAGCGCATAAGAATTATGCGACTGTAGGTTATGAGAATGAAGTGATGTATAACAACCTTTTAAAAGAGGAGATTGGCGATCGTAAATTAGAAGAATTTATGGAACGAATTCGTAATAAGGGATGTAATCCAAAACAGTACGTGTTTATACCTGTTCACCCATGGCAGTGGGTGAATTTCATCATTTCAAATTATGCGGATCATATACAGGGGAAATTTATTATTTATTTAGGAACATCAGAGGACGATTATTGCGCGCAACAGTCAATGAGAACATTAAGAAATATTACGAGTCCAAAGAAACCGTACGTTAAATTATCGATGAATTTACTCAACACTTCAACACTTCGTACGCTGAAACCATACTCTGTTGTGAGTGCACCAGCAATATCAAATTGGTTAAATGATGTTGTAAGTAATGACGCCTATTTAATGGATGAAGCACGTTTAATCTTGTTAAATGAGTTTTCCAGTGTAACGTATGACACGAATAAAAAAGCTATATATGGTTCATTAGGATGTATTTGGCGCGAAAGCATTCATAAGTATTTAGATGCACAAGAAGATGCAATTCCTTTTAATGGTTTATACGCTAAAGAGAAAGATGGTACACCAATTATTGATGCGTGGTTGAATAAATATGGAATGAAGGATTGGCTACAATTACTTATTCAAAAAGCGATAATACCAGTTATACATCTTGTTGTAGAGCATGGCATCGCACTGGAATCACATGGACAAAATATGATTCTAGTTCATAAAGAAGGGGTGCCTGTTCGTATTGCGTTAAAGGATTTTCATGAAGGGCTTGAGTTTTATCGTCCATATTTGAAAACGGTTGACAAATGTCCCGACTTTACTAAAATGCATAAAACATATGCGAATGGAAAAATGAATGATTTCTTTGAAATGGATCGCATTGAATGTTTGCAAGAGATGGTGTTAGATGCACTATTCCTGTTTAATTTAGGAGAATTAGCATTCGTACTTGCGGATGAATATGGATTGAAAGAAGAACATTTTTGGATGATGGTTGTTGAAGAAATTGAAAATCATTTAAGAATATATCCACATTTGAAAGGTAGATTTGAAAATATTCAATTATATGCACCTACATTCTATGCTGAACAATTAACGAAACGTCGATTATATATGGATGTGGAATCGCTTGTTCATGAAGTTCCAAATCCATTGTATAAAGTAAGACAACTTATGAAACAAAAATCAGCTGTTACAGGGGGAAATTATGCTAATCGTTAATAAACAAGAGTATAGCAAAAGTGATTTTGAATTGAGATTACAAGTTTATGAGGAAATGGAACAATTTAAAGAAGCAGAAGGAAATAGATTTGCACTTTGTCTGAAAGATCCATTCGATATTATTACGATTGTGTTTTTCTTAAAAGAAAAGAAATCATCAGTATTACTTATACATGAAGATACACCAAAAGAAACAGCTATTGAAATGGCAAAGCGTGCAAATTGTGTAGGAATTTTATATGGAGAATATGGCGATTGTACAAAATTAGAAGTAGGGAACTTTTTACTAGAAGAGCCTTCTTTACTGCAATATAGTTCTGGAACTACAGGGGAACCGAAACTAATTCGTAGAGCATGGACGGAAGTTGATACGGAAATTACCGCTTATAATGAAGCTTTAAACTGTGAAGTAGATGAAGTGCCAATCGTTATGGCTCCTGTTTCACATTCATACGGACTAATATGTGGTACTTTATCAGCAATTACGAGGGGGAGCCAGCCTGTAATCATTACGAATAAAAATCCTAAATTCGCATTAAATATAGTTCGCAATACAGAAAAACATATTATATATGCAGTACCACTTATGTTACACATTATGGGGAGTTTTCCATTAGGAACGTTCCATTTTCATAAAATTATGACATCAGGATCGCCTTTGCCAGAAGCACTATTTTATAAACTAAAAGAAATGACAACATATATGATGCAGCAATATGGTTGTTCTGAAGCAGGTTGTATTAGTATATGTCATGATATGAAGAGCCATTTAGATTTAGGAAACCCTCTACCTCATGCGAGTATAAGCATAGGTTCAGATGAAAATGCACCGGAAGAAATCGTCGTGAAAATGAATGATAAGGAAATCTTCACGAAAGATTTAGGGTATAAATCTGAGCGTGGCATTCATTTTATGGGGCGTATGGACGATGTAATTAATGTTTCGGGATTAAAAGTCTTTCCTATAGAGGTAGAAGAAACGATGCTTCGATTGGAAGGTGTTCAAGAGGCAATTGTATATCGAGGGAAACATCCTGTCATGGGCGAAATAGTTAAAGCGAAAGTGATCTCTCATGTTGATCCAGTACAAATAAGAGAATGGTGTATTCAGCACTTACCTTCTTATAAAGTTCCCCATGAAATTGAAAGTGTAAATGAAATTCCTAAAAATAAAACTGGAAAAGTAAGTAGAAAGTTACTAGAGATGGGAGAGGTTACAACATGAGACGGGAAGCGTTAAAGAATGCCGTGTTAAAAATTATGATTGAAAAAATGGAACTGAAAAATGTAACGCATTTAGAAGAAACGATGCGCTTAAATCAAGATTTATATATAGATTCGGTAATGATGTTACAGCTTATTGTATACATAGAAATGGATGTAAAGCTATGCGTTCCAGAGGATGAGGTAGATCCAAAGGCATTTCTTACTGTAGGATCTTTGCTTGATTTTATGGAGGAGTTACAGGAAATAAATGTGAATAACTAACCTTTAGGAAAGTGGATGAGAGTATGACTTCAATTAAAGTGCACTGTTTAGTGAGTTGTTTTTGTGAAATTATAAAAAGGCGTAGCGACATTGATTTTCGTCCATTTTATTTTGGACTATGGGATGGAGATTTTGATATAACAGAAGGCGGAATTATTTCATATCACTCTGAAAACATTAACCATGATCATTATTTACTTTGGTTTGAAAAATTGTACGGTATTAAAGTAAACGAATGGTATGATCATGCAAAAGATAAAGATAGCAATGTAGAAACGTTTTTAGAATTAGTAGAAAACAAGCCGGAAAATCGTTATGTCATTGTAATGGTTGATATGTCTCTATTACCAGAGAGGGAAAATAAATTTCATCAAAAACCGTTTCCACATTATTTAATGATATCAAAAACAGAGAAAGAAGAAGAGTGGTTCATGCTAGATCCTGATTTTCGTTGGGAAGGAAATATGGAAAGAGAAAAAGTACTTCACTCTATTCAAGATAACCCATTTGGTGGAGGGTATTTCATTGATATAGAAGGAATTGGGGAGCCAACGCAAGAAACAGTAGCTAGTTATTTCACAGAAACATTCAAAAAGAACGACAATGAACTGACTATGGAGCTGAAAAATTTAATTGTAAAAATGGCAAATGAGGAAGAAGGATATGCGCTTTCTGGACTTGTAGCAGCAGTAAAACAAATACCAGTACTTGCAATTCGTAAATATAGTTATGAGCATGCCTTTGCATACTTCCGTGAAACGTTGCAATATTCGGAGCAAGAATTTGATTATTGGTGTGATCGGGTAGAGGATATTGTACAAGGATTTACAAATGTACAGTATCGTGCAATTAAAATGGCAATGACGAATAATAAAGGTATGCTAGTATCGATTATTGAAAAACTGGATGAAATGAATGCAATTGAACTGCAAATTAAGAAGGAATTAGAGAGACAGTTTCTATCATGGAAAGGTATGAAAACAAATCAGTCTGTCGCAACTTTTTAATAAGCTAACTGAATTTAAGATAGGGGAGTTTAATGCTATGAAATATTCGCTATGTACCATTTCATTTCGTCATCAATTAATTTCATTTACTGATATTGTTCAATTTGCATATGAAAACGGTTTTGAAGGAATTGAATTGTGGGGGACTCATGCACAAAATTTGTATATACAAGAACGCGAAACGACAGAACGAGAATTGACTTTTCTAAAGGATAAAAACTTAGAAATTACGATGATAAGTGATTACTTAGATATATCATTATCAGCAGATTTTGAAAAAACGATAGAGAAAAGTGAACAACTTGTAGTACTAGCTAATTGGTTTAATACGAATAAAATTCGCACGTTTGCTGGGCAAAAAGGGAGCAAGGACTTCTCGGAACAAGAGAGAAAAGAGTATGTGAAGCGAATACGTAAGATTTGTGATGTGTTTGCTCAGCACAATATGTATGTGCTGTTAGAAACACATCCCAATACACTAACAGACACATTGCCTTCTACTATAGAACTATTAGAAGAAGTAAATCATCCGAATTTAAAAATAAATCTTGATTTTCTTCATATATGGGAGTCTGGCGCAGATCCAATAGACAGTTTCCATCGATTAAAGCCGTGGACACTACATTACCATTTTAAGAATATATCTTCAGCGGATTATTTGCATGTGTTTGAACCTAATAATGTATATGCTGCAGCAGGAAGTCGTATTGGTATGGTTCCGTTATTTGAAGGTATTGTAAATTATGATGAGATTATTCAGGAAGTGAGAGGTACGGATCTTTTTGCTTCCTTAGAATGGTTTGGACATAATGCAAAAGAGATATTAAAAGAAGAAATGAAAGTATTAATAAATAGAAAATTAGAAGTAGTAACTTCGTAATGTGAAATGATGTGAGAGTCTCGTTTTAGAGGCTCTTTTTTTATGGTAAAAAATAACCAAAAATTTCCATGTATTTTAATTTGAATTTAACACAATTTATATATAAATAAGGAGGTGATTGGTAATGGCTAGAAATCGTAATTCTAATCAATTAGCATCACATGGAGCACAAGCAGCTTTAGATCAAATGAAATATGAAATTGCACAAGAGTTTGGTGTACAACTTGGCGCTGATACTTCTTCACGTGCAAACGGTTCTGTAGGCGGTGAAATTACAAAACGCCTTGTAGCGATGGCAGAACAACAACTTGGTGGCGGATATACTCGCTAATTGTAGAAGGTTATAGGAGAAAGGAAGGATTCTTCCTTTCTTTTTTTTTCAATTAATTGGTATGGATATATTGTGAACTGGATTCAAAGAATAGGAATAATACTATAATTTCCCCAATTTCTTTTGTTGTGAATGGGAAGTAGTAAAGATGTAATAGCCCTGGTGGAATGAAAAGTTACGTTCCAGCGGGGCTATTATATGGTAAGAAATATATGATGAAAGGTTTCGAAGCCAACATGTTAAAAAAAGAAAACTGTTGTTTAATTGCGCTTGCATCAGTTCCACTTGTTATGACATTAGGGAATTCAATGCTCATCCCAATTCTGCCGACTATTGAAAAGAAATTACATATTTCATCGTTTCAAGTATCCATGATTATTACAATTTACTCTATCGTAGCCATTCTACTTATACCGATTGCTGGTTATTTATCAGATAGATGGGGACGAAAGATGGTAATGGTTCCGAGTTTGCTGATTGCAGCTATAGGAGGAGCGATAACTGGTTGGGTATCTTGGAAAGTTGATAATCCCTACAATTGGATATTGATTGGTAGAGCGATTCAAGGTATTGGTGCTGCTGGTGCAATGCCAGTTGTTATACCGTGTGTTGGTGATTTATACAAAGACGAAAAACAAGTTAGTACAGGTTTAGGAATCATAGAAACATCCAATACATTTGGGAAAGTGCTGAGCCCTATTTTAGGGTCTGCTCTTGCTGCCGTTGTATGGTTCTTACCATTTTGGGCGATTCCAATTTTATGCGTAGTATCAATTGTTTTATTACTTGTTCTAGTAAAGGCAAAGAAACAAGAAGGAGAAGTACCACCACTTAAAGAGTTTATAAAATCTATTCTGTCTACGTTTCGAGAAAAAGGAAGATGGTTAATTGCCATTTTTGCATTAGGTGCAATTATTATGCTTATTTTATTCGGAATTCTCTTTTATTTGTCGACTATACTGGAATCAAAGTATGACATTCATGGTATATGGAAAGGGTGTGTGCTTGCTATCCCGTTACTTGTACTGTCACTTAGTTCATATATGGCCGGTAAAAAAATTGGAGATAATCAAAATGTTATGAAGAAGTGTATCTATATTGGTTTTTTAATGGCAGCTGCATCAGTCATCATTCCTTTATTTATAAAAGGGATTTATTTACTACTTCTTTGTCTCGTTATTATGGGGATAGGGATTGGTATGGCACTCCCATGTTTAGATGCCCTCATTACACAAGGAATTGAAAAGGAGCAAAGGGGAACAGTTACGTCATTTTACAGTTCAATGCGATTTATCGGTGTAGCAGCTGGACCACCTTTATATTCTTTTTTCATGAAAGGGGCGGACCATGAAGTGTTTTATTTGACTAGTATTTTCGCTGCCATTGGTGCTGTCATAGCAATCATTTGGATTAAACCAGCAAAGGATGCAAAGGCGGTAAAACAGAAACCGGAACCTACTTCATAATTTGTAAGAGAATTGCATGATGTTTTGAGTAACATGCAATTCTCTTTCGTTCATTAAGAATAAATAACTTGTTTTAACATATAAAGTGCGACACCCCATATGATGAGACCAGAAAATTTATTTAATAATAAAATTGTCTTTCCGGTTGAGTCTAGTCTTTTTAGAAATTTCCCCGCTAAAGCTAAGCTTATAAACCAAATCCAAGAAACGATAATAGTTGCAAGTGTGAAAGCCCATTTTTCACTTCCTATGTATTGAATAGAATTTGTTCCAATTACACCGATTGTGTCTAAAATAGCATGTGGATTTAATAACGAAACTGATGCTGCGAAAAGGATTTGCTTTTTTAAGGGCATACTTTTTTCTTGTGTTACATCGTTGGAAGGGCTACTTCTCCAAATAACAAAGCCCATGTATAGGAGAAAGAAAAATCCAATTATATATAATGAGTTAGTTAGCCAAGAAAAAGTAAGGAGTACAAGGGAGACACCTTGCACTGCAATCAATATGAGTAACGTATCACATATAGAGGCAGTTAATACTACAGGGGCTGCCCTCCAAATGTTTGGTTGGCTCGCACCTTGGTTAAAGACAAAAACATTTTGTACACCTAATGGAATGATAAGTCCAAATGCAAGAATGATACCATGAATAATTGCTTCACTCATCATATTACCTCCTATTTTAATTCATTATGATAGTGTATATTGTATAGAAGAAATGAAAATTTGTATCCATCCATATGGTTGGGGAGGTTACCAACCAAAAAGAATATAAGGTGATATGATGGAAAGATTCGTTTGGAAACCGGATATGTCTCTAGCGACGCCGCTGTATAAACAAATAGAAACGTATATAAAAGAAAGGATCGTTAATGGAGAATGGACCGTTGGAACGAAATTACCTTCACAAAGAGATTTGGCCCATACATTTGGTGTGAATCGAAGCACAATTGTAATGGCTTTCGATGAACTAGTTGCGAAGGGATATATTGAAGGGAATGGCAGGAAAGGAACAATTGTTGTAAATAATAATGAGAATGTTTCAACTTACGCACCCCCGCCTAATTGGCAGTCTTATGTAGAAACAGGACTTCATTATCCGAATCTCCCAGCTATTCAAGAGATTAATCAAGCTGAATTTTACCCACATGTAATTCGGTTAGGAACAGGTGAGCTCGCGCCGAGTCTCTTACCTGAGAAAAAGATGAAAGAAATTATGAATAACCTTTTAAAGTCAAATGTGACGCTTGGGTATGAAGAGCCGAAAGGAAATCTTTATTTAAGGGAAAAGATTTCCGAATACTTAAAGGAGCATGGCGTATATGTATCTCCTGACTCTATATTAATTGTTTCAGGAGCAATTCAAGCGCTGCAACTTATTTCTATGGGGCTTCTTTCGAAAGGGGCATCAATCTTATTAGAGAAACCATCCTATTTATATTCGCTTAATGTTTTTCAATCAGCAGGAGTACGTTTAATTGGAATCCCAATGGATGAAAGCGGGTTACATACATCATATATTAAGAAATATAAGAAGCAATTTAATGCCTCTATTTTATATACAATCCCGTCTTTTCATAATCCAACGAACTTTAGTATGAATGCGAAGAAACGAATAGAAGTGATGGAAATATGTAATGAAATTGGATTACCTATTATAGAGGACGCAGTGTATCAAGACTTATGGTTTGATGCACCTAGTTCGAAACCTTTAAAAGCCTATGATAAAAATGGAATCGTACTACATATTGGAAGCATGTCCAAAGTAATTAGTCCAGGTTTAAGAATTGGATGGATTGTTGGACCCGAGCCAGTAATTCAAAGATTGTCAGACATAAAGATGCAAACAGATTATGGTTCAAGCACTATATCCCAGCAAATTGCAGCAGAGTGGTTTACAAATGGTCTATATGATGAGCATTTGCGATTTGTAAGAAGTGAATTGAAAAAACGAAGAGATTTTATGTTACTAATGTTAGATAAATATCTTCGTGAAATAGCAACTTGGCATGAACCAACAGGCGGGTTTTATATATGGGTACATATAAAAGTACCCATTTCATATCGCAGTTTATTTGATAAAGCTCTGCAAGAAAAGGTTTTATTAAACCCAGGTACTTTATATGATAGAAGTGCAAATCAATTTTTGCGCCTATCGTATTCATACGCAACGTTAGAAGAAATTGAAATAGGTATAAAAAAACTTGCACAACTAATGAAAAAGTAAGAGGAGAAAGTAATGAAACAATATGTAATTTGCCAAATGATCAATGGAGAAAAATATTTAGCTGCTTATGCGGAGACGAAGCAAGAGGCGATTGAAAAAGCAGAACTGTTAGGATTAAGAACGGGAAATCGTTACATAGTTATAACTGCAGAAGAAGCCGAAGGCTTAACGTATCCTTAAACAATGTATGAGATTATATAGGAAGTAAATAAGTCTAGTAATATAAGAATTTACTAGGCTTATTTACTATTAAGTTGTTAAACGTTCTCGTATTTATACGCAAAGTAATAATATTATGAGTCAAGTTGACGAAAAAATCGATTTGTCTTTCGGTCTTGATTTCCTTTTCTATACTCATCAATATATTGCCTAAAGTTCCAAGCTTGTAAAAATTTATTAGCAGAGTTATAACCAGAATTGTAAAGCCAGTCTTTTTCTTCCTTCGTCAGTTCAAAATTAGTACTTGTAATCGTTCCTGTTGGAATTGTAATCGTTCTTGCTTTTGATTCCTTATCTAAATGACGTAAATCATGAGCTTGCATCATTGTTTTAAATAGTCCTTTGAACATAGAAATAGGCTCGTTATAGTGAGCAGGGTCAGCTTGAATCTCATCTTTTACAAAATGAAATCCGAAAGTCGGCCAGCGAGGAGCGGTAGGTGAATCGAAGATCCAAATTGGATAATTACTTAGAATTCCTCCGTCAACCATATAACAAGGCTGCTTCCATTTTGGAGTTCTCCATTTTACGGGTTCAAAGAAGAAGGGGATTGTACTACTCATTCTTACCGCTTTAGCGATAGAGAAGCGATAATTTAAAAATCCATAGTTTGGTAAGTCGTCAGGAAAGACAACCATTTTACCATTACTAATATCAGAAGCGATGATTTTGAGTTTGTTTAGATCAGGTAAATCAGTAAATAAATGAACACCTTTTTTTCGAAGTAATTCTTCAATCCATTCTTCTATAAATACATTAGAGTATATACCTAGAGTAGTCCATGCACTTAGTCCTTTTCCGATAAAGGGGATTTTGTCAATAAAGGTTTTCTTCGTAAATTTGTTATAATCGATATCAGTTATAATGGTTTTTAGCTCTGAACAAGAATATCCTGCAGCTAAAAGTGCCGCGATAATTGCACCAGCTGATGTTCCAGCTACACGTTCCCATTCATAACCTTTTTCGGCTAACGCGCAAATTGCCCCAACATGCGCAATACCGCGCACACCGCCTCCTTCAAAAACACCATCAATCTTCATTAAACATACTTCCTTTCAAATGAAAGATTTGGAAATGGCAAAAAAGCACGTATTGTACGTGCTTTTTTACAATGGTTTTTAAGTTTACTAGCAGCCTACAAAGCCGCCCCAACAGCTAGCTCCGATGATGATTAGAAGGATGAATAAAACGATTAATAAAGCGAAACCTCCGTAACCACAACCACCACAGCTACCGCCGTAACCGTAACCGCCGCAACTATATCCGTAACCCATGTGGAATTCCTCCTTATATTAAAAATAAAAATGAACGAGGGGAAAATGTACTGGAAGAACTAAAGAACTATCGTGTTTGTAGGAACAATGTATAGTATGCTTTTTTAAACTTGTTCGCGTACGAAGGATAAGCCCGTTTTTTGGAGGCTTGTTGATTTTGTAAAGAATGAAGTATAATCTTTGTACTATGATATAAATAAGTATGTAAATGTAAGGAGAATTTATGAATAAAAAAATTGAAGTATTAATTGATAAATATGAACTAACACACTTGAAAGAGGAACTTATTAATACTGTATTTCCTTGTATAAAAGTTGTGCCAAAGCAGCAGGAAACTGTTGCGATAGGTAGTTCGAAAATGGGAGGAGTTCCTGATTTACCAGCTTTATTTGAATATCCAAAGCATAAAGGAAATCCACTACAATTTATCGCACAATTTAACTTAAGTGATTTACAAAACGTTGGTATGGATCACAATCTTCCTAAGACGGGGATGCTGTATTTCTTTTGCATTGAAAATTATTTTGAAGAAAATGTGAAGCTAACAGAGGCTGGGCGTGTACTTTATTATGATGTTCCTGTAGAGCAATTACGAAGAGGAAATGAAGTACAAGCGAAATATAACCAGTGTGCAATTACTTTTGAACTGACATACAAATTACCAGAACTTTTCATTGAAGATGAGGCTGATTCAGATCGTTTCTTGCAATTACTTGAAGAGCTAATTCCGGATAACTACGATAACCATCAAATGTTTGGCGAGCCATTCTCTGTACAAGAAGAAGTGTTATATGAGACGGGAGAATATATGGGAGTAGACCCGCAGCAAATGACTCTTTTATTCCAAATTGATTCAGATCATAAAAATTGTAATATGGTTTGGGGAGAACTAGGGATGCTATATTTCTGTATTAGTAATGAAGATTTGAAAAATCAACGTTTTGAAAATACATGCTGCGTATTACAAACATGCTAATGAAAAAAGGTTGTTCTTTTAAAAAGAACAACCTTTTTATGTGAATTAGTTAATATGCATAATCTCATATGACCTATACGAAAAAGTATTGTATACTCTGAAACTATACGATACTTTTTCGTATAGTTATAGAATATAAGGAGTGACAAGATGGGAAAGACAAGTAAGTATGTGACAGCTGCCGCACTTTGTTCAACTATAGTAATGGGAGGCTTACAAGCGTCATCTGTATCTTATGCAGCTACAAATCCGACTACAGTGACAGCACAATCAGATGTAAAGTTATTAGATGATTTCAGAAAAGAATTAAAAAAACAGATTGATAATCGAGAAGAAAATATTACAATCACATATAAAACAAAAGATAGAAATGCTAGAAATATTATGGATCAATTGTATGGTGAGTTTAATAAAATTGTAGATGCTGATGAGTATGTAAAATATAATGTAGCGTCTACTAGATATTCCATTAAAGGAATGCCAGGGGACTATACGTTTACACTGCAAGTAAAATACCGTGAATCAAAAGAACAAACTCAATATGTAAAAGCTCAGGCGAAATCAATTGTTGGATCAATTGTAAAACTAGGGATGGATGAGCATGAGAAAGTAAAAGCTATTCACGATTACGTTGTTAAGCATGTGTCTTATGATACGTCTTATCAAGCGTATACAGCATATGAAGCATTAGCGAATCGTTCTGCCGTTTGCCAAGGATATACATTATTGACGTATGAGTTGTTAAAAGAGGCAGGTATTCAAAATCATATTGTAACAGGCACAGGAAACGGACAAGCTCACGCGTGGAATTTAGTGAACATTGAAAACAAATGGTATCACCTAGATACTACATTTGATGATCCAGTACCAGATAAAGCAGGGCGTGCAACTTACTCATATTTTAATATGTCTGACGAACAGTTAAGTAAAGATCATGAATGGGATCGTAGCAAATATCCAGCGGCAACTACAAGTTATTTTGGTGAATTAACAAATAAAATAAAAGCTGGTAGCTCAAAAACTGTCGTATATGAGCAGATGTTAAAAGAAACAAATTTACAATACTTATCTGCAGAATACGGAGCAGAAAATTATAATGAATTTAAGCAAAAGTTGCAGCAAAAGTTTGCAGCCAAGCCAGAAAAAGTAGAAGTGCGATATAAGCAGTCCATGGATGGAACGATGCAAGATATAAAGAAAGTATTAAATGAAATAAATTGGCCAAAAGGTGCAAAGCGTGTGTCTTATCAAGTAGCGCCTTACAGTGCATTGGCGGGTTATTCATTAGCGACAATTACATTTACGTATTAAGCAATGGGAAAAAGCATCTGTAAAAGGTGCTTTTTTTATTAATTGATTGCTTTTGAATATTAAGAATTGTGTGATAGAATAAATGAATAAGGATGTGAATGCTGAATGAACTTGTTCGAAAGTAATATTTTTACATTGATATATACTTGTTTAGTAATCGGACTTATCGTTTTGTTTTTCATATCATTTACTTTGTTTATTAGAAGAGTATTACAAAGCAGTGCTGCAAAGAAACACCACGTGATTGATATGAACCAGAAGCTAGATCGAATCATTGAATTGCTTGAAAAAGATAAGAAATAGCGATAGAAGAGGTATGAAAAGGGGAAAGAGAATGGCCAATTATATAAAAGAATTACGTGAAAAAGTAGGACATGATTATGTTTTCTTAAACTTTGCCGGTGGTTGTGTATTTAATAAAGAAGGAGAAGTATTACTGCAAAAAAGAGGAGACTTTAACGCTTGGGGATTTCCAGGTGGTGCAATGGAGATAGGAGAATCAGCTGCGGAAACTGCAATCCGAGAAATAAAAGAAGAAACCGGGTATGATGTAGAAATAAATGAGCTTATTGGAGTGTATACAAAATATTTTCAATCATACCCAAATGGAGACAAGGCCCAGTCAATTGTGATGTTCTTTTCATTCTCAATAGTTGGAGGTGACAAAAAAGTAGATGGTGATGAAACGTTGGATTTGAAGTTTTTCCCGTTAGACGACATGCCACCGTTATTTTGTAAACAACATGAAGATTGCCTGCAAGATTTATTGGAGAAAAGAGTAGGGGTATATCGTTAACATATAAAAAAGAAGCTAAATGAAGATTAGCTTCTTTTTTATGTTTAATTTATTTCCACCAATCATCAAACATTGACGCTGGTACTTGTCTTTTATGCTCACTCACTGTGTAACGTTTTTCAATTTTCTCTGCAACGTCAGCTGGAACTGCTTTACCTTCTAAATAATCATCTAATTGATCATAAGTAATACCTAACTCTGTTTCATCAGCTTGACCTGGTTTTTCATCTAATAAATCAGCTGTTGGCATTTTTAAGTACAGTCGCTCGTCTGCGCCTAACTCTTGTAATAATGCACGTCCTTGGCGCTTCGTTAATCCCGTTAATGGTAATAAATCTGCACCACCATCTCCGAATTTTGTAAAGAACCCTGTTACAGCTTCTGCAGCGTGATCTGTTCCGATAACAAGTAGCCCTTTTTGTCCACCAATTGCATATTGAGTAACCATACGGATACGTGCTTTCACGTTACCTTTATTGAAATCTGTTAATGATTCACCCAATAAGTTTTCATATTGATTTGAAAAAGCATCAACAGTTGAAGCAATATCAAATGCAACAGATTGATCTGCTTGAATGAATTGTAATGCTAATTGTGCATCATCTTCATCTTTTTGTACTTTATAAGGAAGACGCACGGCGATAAACGTTGCATTACCACCTTCGTTACGAATTTCTTCAACTGCAAGTTGTGCTAAGCGTCCTGCTAATGTAGAGTCTTGTCCGCCGCTAATACCAAGTACAAATCCTTTTGCACCTGTTTTTTTTACATAATCCTTTAAGAAATCAACTCGTTTACGAATTTCAACTTTTGGATCAATTACAGGCTGAACATGTAATGCTTTCATAATCTGTTCTTGTAATGTCATTATGTTTCCTCCTATTCATATTAAAGCGGTAATTAAGTTTATATGTATAATGGTACATACTTCTATCCTTTATTATTTCGCAAAATTAACGAATATACAATAGGATGTGTGTATGAATATGAATGTAGTCATTATAAATAAAGTACTACGTATAAGCAATTTTTTTAAACCTTTCAAAAATGTAAGGTTTTTGTCATTTGAATCGATGGAAGGTATTTCCGCACTTTACTAATATAAAAACATAGATAGTAGAAGGGCGGAGAAGTAATATGAACATTAGAGAACTAGCATATCGGAATGTAACCCGAAATAGACGGACATACTCAGCCTATTTTTTGAGTAGTGCATTTGCAATTATGGCCTTTTTTGTGTATTCATTTTTTGCGTTTCATCCGGCATTAAGTGCAGGAGAATTAGGTCAGTACGTATTCGTAAGTATGTCTTTTGCACAGTCTATTATTTACTTATTTACATTCTTCTTTATTTTATATTCGATGGGAATGTTTTTAAAAACGAGAAAGCGTGAACTAGGAATTTTAATGATGTTAGGTATGACGAAATATCAATTAAAGCGTCTAATCTTTTTTGAAAATATTATGATTGGAATAGGGGCAATTATTTTTGGTATTCTTTCAGGTATGTTATTTTCAGGGGTATTACTATTTGTCGCTCCGATGATATTGAAACTAGATATCTCCTTATCCTATTACATACCGATGAAAGCAATTGTTGTAACGAGTATTATGTTTTTTATTTTATTTATGATCATATCATTGTTTAGTGCAGGAATGATTCGTAAAAATAAGATTATGAAGTTGTTTAGAGGATCGGCAGAGGCGAAACCTGAACCGAAAGCATCAATCATTTCTTCCATATTAGCAGTAGTATTGCTTAGTGCTGGCTATGTAGGAGCTCTTCTATCACATGGAGCAATGGTATTTATTATGATGATTCCTGTTACAACGGTAGTTATTATTGGGACGTATTTGTTGTACAAGCAGCTGAGTGTCTTTATTATTCGATTATGTAAAAAAAGTAAACGTTTCTATTGGACACAGACTAATATTATTACGTTATCAGATTTAGCGTATCGCATGAGAGATAACGCAAGAATGTTCTTTATTGTAACCATTATTTCTACTGTAGCATTTTCCGCAATAGGGACATTAGTTGGCTTCGCATCCATGACGAAAGGGATAATGGAGAGACCGATTTCGTTTCATTACCATTCTAAGCAAGGGAATAGTAACGAATCACAGCATATACAAATGATTGACAAAGGATTAAAGAAACATAGTATAGCAGCTTCAAAAACTAATATTTCGACAAAGAAAACGGAGGAACAGTCGTTAAGAAGCGCCATTTTTATAAAAGAATCAGACTATAAGAAATATGCAAAGTTAACAGGAGAACCATTTAATACTGTAGCAAATAAAGAAGTTGTATTTTTGTCAGCTAATATACCAGGGCCAACGATGAAAGAAAGAAAAGAAATTACTTTACCTAATATGAATGAAAATTTAAAAGTGAAAAAAGTTACTTCATCTTCATTGGGGAAAATATTAAGAGGAAATGTTTATGTAATCTCTAATAATCAATATGATTCATTACAAGATGGGTTTATAGAGACAAAAGATTATATGTATAAAACTGAAAGAACGAAAGATGAGATTGAAATTGGTAAAGAGCTTACGCATCAAATTAAACCGTATCAAGAATATTCAACGTTTAGTGCGGAAGAGTACGAGCAAAACCAAAGTTTACAAATTGCAGGACCGATTTTATTTGTAGGTTTCTTTATTGGTATAGTATTTTTCGTTTGCGCAGGAAGTTTCCTTTACTTCCGTTTATTCTCCGATTTGGAGGATGATGTTCGTTTGTTCGAAATGATTCGTAAAGTTGGATTGACAAGTAGGGAATTATCGAAGGTAGTTACAATTCGATTGGCGCTTTTATTCTTCGTTCCAATTGGTGTTGCAACATTACATGGAGCAGTAGCTTTAACGGCGTTAGGGCAAATGTTTGAGTACTCATTGTTTAAAGAAAATACAGTTGTATTAAGTATTTTCATAGGTATTCAAGTTGTATACTTCTTACTTATAAGATCCCGTTATGTAAAACAATTGAAAGAGAGATTACGTATGCATTAAATGTGTTTTTTTAACTCGAGTACAAAATTTTCTAAAAAGAGGCAAGTATTGTCAAAAAGTGATAAAATGGAAAAAGCGAGGTGAAAAAATTAATAGAGAGTAAGGGGGGAGAAATATGAAAGCAACAGGAGTTATTCGAAAAGTAGACGAATTAGGACGAATTGTTATCCCTAAAGAATTACGCGATGTATTGGGAATACAAATCAAATCACCGCTTGAAATTTTTGTAGAAGCAGATAAAATCATTTTAC
This sequence comes from Bacillus sp. HMSC036E02, assembly GCF_001836235.1. Classification (NCBI taxonomy): domain Bacteria; kingdom Bacillati; phylum Bacillota; class Bacilli; order Caryophanales; family Bacillaceae; genus Bacillus; species Bacillus sp. HMSC036E02. Next base: position 184,185 of record NZ_KV827831.1, read on the forward strand.
AAAAATATCAACCTTACAATGCTTGCCAAATCACAGGTGATGTTTCAGGGCAGAATATTACATTAGCAAATGGAAATATTACAGTTGGCATAGAGGGAGCGGAATATTTAGTAAAAGAAATAGAAAAGTTTTTAAACAAGAGTGAGGTTTAGTCTTAATTTATATTATTTTTCAAATTACATATCATTCTTTTAAAAAGACTGTGAGAGGACCATTAATTGGTCCTCTTATTTTGGTTAGTAGTTGAACGACTCGGGTTGTTACTTCCTACAAATCATAGGGAAAATAAAGAAGTATTATAGAGGTAGTAAATGATGTTGAGAAATATTTGAAAAGAAGGAAAACAAAAAGAATAAAACGAATGTTACATTTACACGTATTCAAAAGTGGTCTGAAATGAAAATAATACATTTTCAGGAGGGATTACGATGAGTAGTACAGTGAATAAACAAAAAGGTATACAATTGATTCCGTTTACCGTAAATAAGGTGGTAGAACAAGTAAATGAAATTCCACCAGGTGTACAACTGATTCACGCTCCGCAAGTATGGGAAAAGAGTGTGAAGGGGCAAGATGTAGTCGTTGCCGTATTAGATACAGGGTGTGATACTAATCATATAGATTTAAAAGATCGTATTATCGGCGGAAGAAATTTCACAAAAGATTATGAAGCTGATCCAAATGTGTATCTTGATAATAACGGACATGGTACTCATGTTGCGGGAACGATTGCCGCGACTGAAAATGGTGTCGGTGTATTAGGAGTTGCACCACTTGCTAAAATGTTAGTATTAAAAGTTTTAGCGGGAGATGGTTCTGGAAGTTATGAGCAAATTATTGAGGCGATTCATTATGCTGTAAATTGGAGAGGGCCGAATCAAGAGAAAGTGAGAATTATTTCAATGTCACTTGGTGGTCCGCAAGATGTTCCAGAATTACATGAAGCAATTCAAAATGCGGTAAAGCAGGATGTTCTCGTTGTATGTGCTGCTGGAAATAATGGAGATTGCGATGATGAAACAGAGGAACTAGACTTTCCGGGTGCGTACTCCGAGGTAATTGAAGTTGGTGCCGTTAATTTAGAGAGGAAGATTGCATGTTTTAGTAATTCAAATCAAGAAATTGATCTAGTAGCGCCAGGTGATGAAATATTATCTACGTATCCAGAAGGAAAATATGCTGTGCTAAGTGGAACTTCCATGGCGACGCCGCATGTTGCTGGAGCGCTCGCCTTGCTCATTAAACAGTGTGAGAAAGAATACGGTCGAAAGTTATCGGAGCCGGAAATATATGCACAACTCATTAAAAGAACTGTACCTTTAGGGTACGAACGTACATCTGAAGGGAATGGATTAATAGATTTATTAAAAGAATAGCCATAAAAAAAAACATCTCATATGAATATGAGATGTTTTTTTTTATGGCTCTGTCGCATGTAATACTTCCCTATTTAAAGAGTCTTATTGTTGTTGAATACTTTTTCTTTGTTTTATTTTTTGTGACAGGAATTTTGTTTGTATTAATGATGAGGCACTTACAAAACATGTCTAGTGTAGCAAGAGGAACAGGAGCCGTGCTTGCAAATGCTTCTATGTACATTGGTCAAATGATTGATGCGGCAATAGCTGGAATGTTATTTGCAACATCTCACAATTTTATACTTATAGGTAGTTTTACTGCGTTACTATATATAGGAGCTTTATTTTTGTTTAGAAAAAGTGAAAAACTTACTGAAAATAGTGAAACAGGAATTGCATCATAAAGCTTGTATAAATATTTCACAAATCAGAATTAATAAGAGTGTGAATACATGAATGTGCTTTTAATTAAAGTGGTTACTAAAAGTATAGAGATAGTAGAAGAAATGTATTGTAACAAAGTTATGAGGAATCAAAAAATAAAAATCCCTATAAAGATAGGGATTTGTATATCGGCATATAGTTCCTTGGAAAAGGATATACTTAGTTTAGCATATCGGACTACTTATATTTGTGAAATAGATGTGAAAGTAATGTGAAAAGTATTGTAATAAAAAGCACTGTTTTAGCTAATGTAGCTAAAACAGTGCTTTTCTCTTTGATTGAACAGTTGCAGCATTTTCATCATGTATACCTGCATCTTTTATAATTCGTTGTTTTGCTTTATTTAATAGATGGTTTACTGCTTCGCCAAAATAGTTAGCTTCGCTTTTTGTGCGGGCTTCTCGTAAACATTTATAGTTTTCTAGCAGTTCCTCTTTTTCGGAGTTTGTTAAGAAATCTTCTATTTTCTTTTTTGTCATACGAAACACCCTTTCTCCTGACAAACGACGCAATAGAAAATATTTATTTCTCATTATAACAATAATTTTAAAAGAAAGTATACACTAACGTCGCAATAATTTGTCAATTTCTTGAATCTTCTCATCAGCTTTCCCAATTTGCGTATTTTTAGCCTGTTCGCCACCAAGAGCTTGATGTAGTAAAAAAGTTTGACCGGAAATAGCAGTTACAATGGATACTTTTATAATTTCTTTTATTGCGGTGACATCGAATAAAACGAGCCCAAGAAGTGCGGCTAGGCTACCAGTAAAAATATCAGTTAAAAATCCAAAATGAAAAAATGTTTTCAAACGGCGTGGAAGCAATAACTTACCTTGGTTATTGATTAGATGGGAAACGAAGCCGGTAATGCCACCAACGAGAACAGCGGTTAGCCATTGATACATTTCCATCGAATCCACTCCTTTTAGTGAATAAGATTCGATTATTTTATATTGATTCCTTTTAATATTTCATATAAGCATATTGAGAAAGTTTGTTTGGGTATATTTTGTATTCAAATTAATTATAACAGAAAATTTAGATAGATTTCAGTCTATTATATGAATCATTTTTACAATAATATGAATGCAGAAAGGGGTGCGTGATATGAATATAGATTATCGAATAAGAAGTGTAGATGGTTATACAAAAAAATAGGGGAATTAGTAAGCCTGCTTGAGCATACGAGAGCTGTAACATTAGGCGAAGTGAAAAATTTATCAGTTGAGCAATTAGATTTAATTATGCAAAGCAGCGGAAATTCAATTGGCGCCTTATTAAAGCATATAGCAGCTATTGAAAAAGTTCATCAGCTTATTTCATTTCAAGATCGTGACTTTACAAAAGAAGAATTAGAAATATAGGAAGATGCACTGTATTTAGGGGAAGCGGGTAGAGCAATCCGTGGTCATGAAATAAAGTATTATGTACAACTTCTACAAAGTGTTCGAGAAGAATCTCTGAAGTATTTAAGTGAACAAGGTGATGAGTGGCTCATGTCAGAAAGAAAGTGGCCTAACGGTGTAGCATATAACCAGCACTATCTATGGTTTCATGTGCTAGAAGATGAAATTAGTCATCGAGGACAAATTAGAATGCTCAAAAACAAGTTATTTGAAAATTACGTAAAATATTGTAGCTTTTTATAGGAGAATTCCATATAATGAGAATAATCAAAATAAGAACGGGGTGATGTATTATGGCGAAAATAACTTATATGAATAATCAACCAAATACAAAGGTGGATGGAAAGGGCGATATTATATAAGGTAATTCGCAATCCTTCCACTTAGTACAAACTAGGGAGGATATTTATTTGAATCAAAATATTTTAGAATCTTTCGGCTGGGATTCATTTTTTGAAGAACAAGTTACAGAGAAAAATTATGAAGTAGGTCGTATTTTACTTGAGCATAAGCATATATATCGCATTATTTGTAATGATGGTGAATATATGGCAGAACTGTCTGGGAAGTTTCGGCATGAAGCGATTACGAAAGGCGATTATCCAGCAGTTGGTGATTGGGTGTATATAAAGAAAATAGAAGATGAAAAGAAAGCGATTATTCATCGTATTTTCCAGCGAAGAAGCTCTTTCTCAAGACAAGAGGCTGGAACAAGAACAGAAGAACAGATTATAGCAGCAAATGTAGATTATTTATTTTTAGTGAATGCACTTAATCATGATTTTAATGTTAGAAGGATGGAACGTTATTTATTATTAGCGTATGAAAGCGGCGCTATGCCAGTTATTGTTTTAACAAAGAGTAGTATATGTAATGATGTGGAAGAGAAAATTGTAGAAACGGAAGCTATAGCAATTGGTGTTCCTATTTTCGTTGTTGATAGTTTAGAGCATACAGGTATAGATTCGTTGAAACAATTCGTTTCTTCAGGGAAAACAATTGCTTTAGTTGGATCATCAGGGGTAGGAAAGTCAACTTTGTTAAATGCTCTAATAGGAATTGATGTAGCAAAAACGGGAGATATACGTGAAGAGGATAGTAGGGGGAGGCATACGACAACGCATCGAGAATTATTCCAATTGCCTAGTGGCGCTCTCGTGATTGATACGCCTGGCATGAGGGAATTGCAACTTTGGGAAGGCAGCGAAGCGATTCAAACAGCATTCTCTGATATTGAAGAACTTGCGACAACATGTCGTTTCCGTGATTGTAAGCATGAGAATGAACCAGGATGCGCGGTGTATAGTGCAATTGAAAACGGACTTATTACGATAGATCGTTTGAAAAGCTATAAAAAATTACAAAGAGAACTGGCGTATTTTATGAGGAAACAAGATGCAATCCTTGCCAGAGCAGAGCGTGATAAATGGAAGAAAATTTCTAAACAACATAAAAAAATGTAAAAACCAAAGGGGCCCCTTTGGTTTTTTCTATTTGTAAATTTTATAATAATGTTATTCATATATATAGACAAAGAGAAATTAATTGTTTAAACTTTACAAAGTATTCACCATAATAGGTTATGAAAATAATAATTAAGGAATGGGAAATATTCATAATTAACTCAATTTAACTTTTAAATTTGAAAATTAGGAGGTTCATAATGGGTAAACTATTAAATTTGTTTCGTGATATGAAAGTAGCAAAAAAGCTATTAATTTCATTCTTTGTAATTTTAATTGCAGCCGTTTCTATAATCGGGGGCATGTCTTATCAAACTGCTAAAAAGAATTTTGAATCACAAATTACGAGTAGTGCTAACGATAATATAAAAATATTAGATAATTTAATCAATCAAATGATTGAAGCAAAATTTAACGATGTGAATAACTTTGCACGAGTAATTCAAGGGAATATGTATCAAGGGGATAATCAGGATGAGCTAAGAAAGACATTATCTCAGTATATCAATTTGAATATAGATGTTGAACAAGTGTATGTTGCCGGTAATGATAAGAAATTTGTACAGGAACCAAATATACAAATGGCAGCAGATTATGATCCAACAACACGACCTTGGTATAAAGATGCAGTGGCAAAACAAGGTGGTATTGTTGTTAGCGAGCCATATAAGGCAAAAGGAAATGGACATATTGTCGTAACGATTGCAAAACAAACAGAAGATAAAAATGGGGTTGTTGCGCTAGATTTAAGTTTAGACAATTTATTAAAAACAACAAAGTTAATCAATATTGGTAAAAAAGGATATGCCTTCATTTTAGATGGAAAGCAAAAAATCATTGCTCATCCACAAGAAAAATCAGGGGATAAAGCAGCTGATTCTTGGGCAAAGAAAATTTATGAAGATAATCATGGTGCTTTTACATATTCTTATGGTGGTAGTGAAAAGAATATGGTATTTGCTACAAACGTAAAAACAGGTTGGAAAATTGGTGGGACGATGTACGCAACTGAAGTAATTGAAGCTGCTCAACCTGTATTTTATAATATGTTAATTGTTATGCTTATTTCGTTAGTAGTAGGTGGAGTACTTATTTATTTTGTGACACTTTCAATTACGAAGCCTTTAAAGAGATTAGTTATCACTTCTAAAGAAATAAGTGAAGGAGATTTAACGCAAACAATTGAAATTCATTCTAATGATGAAATTGGTCAACTTGCGAAAGGTTTTAACGAGATGACAAATTCATTACGGACGTTAATTGGAAGGATTAACACTTCGGCAGGACATGTTGCAGCAGCATCAGAAGAACTAACTGCAAGTGTAAGACAAGCGAGTGAAGCAACTGAGCAAATTACAACAGCAATGGATGAAATATCAAGTGGGGCAACGACGCAAACAACAAGTGTAGAAAATGGTGCTATGTTACTGTTTGATGTAACGGAAGGAATTCAGCATGTAGCAAATAGTTCATCATCTATTAATATCGCTTCTGCTCATACTCGTGAAAAAGCAGAAGATGGTGGGAAACTAGTAGGAAGAACAGTAAACCAGATGCAGTCTATTGCAGAATCGGTTTCACAATCAGATGCTGTTATACAGTTATTAAATAATAAATCAAAACAAATTGGTGATATATTGGAAGTAATTCAAAACATTGCAGATCAAACAAATCTTCTAGCTTTAAATGCGGCAATTGAAGCGGCAAGAGCTGGTGAACATGGAAGAGGTTTTGCAATTGTTGCAGATGAAGTACGTAAATTGGCAGAGCAGTCTAGCATATCTTCCAGTGAAATTAGTAAATTAATAGGCGAAATACAAGACGATATGGGTAAGACAGTCAAATCAATGAATCATGTAAATGAAGAAGTTCAATCTGGACTTGTTATTGCAAATGAAACGAAGCAAAATTTTGCTGAAATTTTACAATCTACAAATGAAATAGCTAATCAAATTAAGACGATGGTTGAAACGGCTAATGGAATGTCAAAAGGGGCAAATGAAGTATCTATTTCAGTAGGACAAATTGCAATGACAGCACAAAATAATGCGACAAGCACACAAAATGTTGCGGCTTCAGCTGAAGAACAGCTAGCTTCGATGGAGGAAATTGGATCAGCGGCGGGTACGCTATCTCAAATGGCTGAAGAATTGCAAGTATTAATTGAGAGATTTAAAGTTTAATAGAGAACAGACTCCCCCTAGTAGCATTATGACACTAGAGGGTAGTCTGTTTTATTATGTAAAATCAAATGAAGATGTAAACTTCCTTTATGACGTTTAAAATGGTATTTTGCATAATATTTGTCGAAAAATAGAGGTGTTTGTTAGCTTTGTGTATAATTATTAACCTATAGAATACAAATAAAAGGAGAGTATTATGGGAGTGTATTGGGGGACAAAAAGACATTCTTGGCTTAGTTACGTCTCATTTTGGCTAAGTATTTCATTTTTTATTGTTTTTCTAATTGAAGTGTTTATATTAAAAACACTTTCGAATAGCTCGGTGCAAATTGTTAAATATTTTTATTTTATACTTGTACCAGTAAATATTTTTCTTAGTTTAAAGTTACTATTTAAGAAGAATGAAAAGAAAGCGTTACCTATTTTTAGTTTCATTGTCTCATTATTATTTGCAATTTTAATAATCGTATTAGTTTTAGCAGCTATAGGGAAGTTCTTTTAAGGGGAGTGGTATAAGTCACTCTCCTTTTTTATTTGTGATAGTCTTACTATATGTAAAAGTGTGAATGCTGTGAGCTAATAAAAGCGGAGAGTAGACAATATTTGCATGGATTAAAGTCTGTCGTTATTTGAACTTGTAAGAGTGTATGGAGTAATGAGGTAATATACATAATAATGGAGATAGAATTAGTTATTTTATAAGTGTGTATGAAGCAAATGAATACGGTAAGAACGGTGATATATGGTACAATAGCTATGGATAGTGATAGAGATAAAGGGTATATAAAATACTCATCGTTTTTTAGTAAGAGAGGGGTTATCTTATGCTATACGAGGATTTGGAGACATTATTTCAAACAGCTCCGAAAGAAGATAGAGGCGGATGGAAATATATAATCCAAGAACAAAATGATACATTTAAAATTGGTGATGAAATACTGAAAAATCAAATGAGTGTCGAATTGTATTTTAATGAATACGATGAGGTGAAAATCACTTTATATAAAGATGGAATTCCCATTACGACTATGCAAAAAATTACGATTTCAAAAGTTGAATTAGACGAAGATGAAGAAGGTATTCAATTTGTTTTAGAACGCATGCCTAGTCGAATGATTCGGTTGCAGTTAAAGCCGTATTTAGCATTAGAAATGGGACCGTACTGGGAAGTATGTGATGATTGTGAATGAACATAAAAAAGCATCCAATAACATGGATGCTTTTTTATGTTTTTTGAAGTTGTTTAAACGCAATGATTGGAAGTATAACAATACTTACCCATCCGATGATAGGATATAGAATGTGAAGTAAGTCACTGTAACCGATGTAACTAAAGCAATAACTAATTAGTAAAATGAAGAAAATAATATTGTGATTTTTCCACCCAGTAATAGATTGCATCTGTTTTGTCATTCCGAACACATTACCAACTAAAGTTGTGAAAACTTCACCGAAAATAATGAGAACGAAGAAGAAGTGAAAAGTTGCATTAAATCTTCTTATGACTTCAGCCATTGGGATATTATATTGATAAAATTGATCGACTGATAAGATTGCTAAATGGCTGCATAATAAAATTAAAGAAAGTCCAGCACCACCTAAAATCCCACCCCAAAAAATGGCTTTTCGATCCTTTACTTCACTGGCTAATGGGACGAGAACACTTTGGGCGAGAGAAAGGTTTAAGGCGACATATGTAATAGGGCTAGTAATCCATTTCATATTCCAGCTCTCTGCAGGAATAGTGTTATTAATAGGAGGTGTACCGTGAAAAAAGGTTGTAATAGCAAGTCCGATAATAAAAATCATCATAATAGGTACGACAAGTGTATTTACTTCAAAAACACCTTGTAACCCGCGGCTACTTATAATGAGACAAGCGATAACTGTAATGAGAATACCGAGTTGTCTTGGTAAGCGAAGTTGCTCTTCAAATACTGCACCGGCCCCTGATAACATAACGCTCGTTACGCCGAATAAAACGAGTAATAATAATGTGTTTACAACATTCCCAAATACATCCCCAAATAAATATTTGTTAAATTCTTGCGCTGAAAATGCCCCGATTTGTGATGAAAGTAACATCATCTTTGTGCCAAGCCAAATAAAAAAAAATCCACTTACACATATGCCAATTGTCCCGTATAATCCATTCACTGTGAAAAATTCAACAATTTCTCGTCCAGTAGCAAATCCAGCTCCAACGACAGTTCCGATATAAGTAGCAGCTACTTTCTTTGCTACTTGCCATTGTTGATTGTCCATGTTATCCCTCTTTCTACTATGATGAGCTTGATGTACTATTATGCATATGTATGAGCTTGGACAATTAGACGTATGAAGTGGTTGAAAAAATACATGAATTAAATGATATTAGGGAAGCATTAAAGGTGTTAAAACTTTGTTACATATAAGCCAATTGTTCGAAAGGAAAGGGAATGTATGGTAAAATGTAATTAAGTTATTAAAAGATAAACATTACAAAATGATAAGAGGAGTGATTGTATGAGTACGAAAACAAATGTTGTTGAAGTATTAAACAAGCAGGTAGCAAACTGGAATGTGTTATATGTTAAATTACATAATTATCACTGGTATGTGACAGGGCCACACTTCTTTACATTACATGAGAAATTTGAAGAGTTTTATAATGAGGCTGGAACGTATATTGATGAGTTAGCAGAACGTATTTTAGCTTTAGAAGGTAAACCATTAGCGACAATGAAAGAATATCTCGCAACATCTAGTGTCAGCGAAGGGACAAGCAAAGAATCTGCAGAAGAAATGGTACAAACATTAGTGAATGATTATTCTGCACTTATTCAAGAATTAAAAGAAGGTATGGAAGTTGCGGGTGAAGCTGGCGATGAAACATCAGCTGACATGCTGTTAGCAATTCATACAACATTAGAACAGCATGTATGGATGCTAAGTGCATTCTTAAAATAACGATAAATATATAGAAACCCATTGAAAAATTATTTCAATGGGTTTTTTTATGATTTTTCAGTTTTCTTTTATGCTATAATATAGTAAAAAGGAGGCGATGCGATGTTTCGCTTTTTCAGAACTGGAAAAGAAGAGCGGGAAATTACGAAAGATGAATTAGAACAAGCGATGGCTCAGTTTTTAGAAACGAATGCTAATATCGTTTATACAGTATTAGTAAATGATGATTATACAGTAAATTATGATTTGTTAAAACCATATTTACCTGCATTTCCAACAAATGTTTTTCTCATAACGAAGGAAACGCTTGAGGTATTTGAACATACAGCAGAAAATTTAAATCTAGTGAAAGAAATTGATGTCGTACAAAAAGCAGTAGATCAATACGTAACAGAAAAAGAAATGTTCCCAATTGTTGAAGGTAGCGAAGATCGCCTCATATGCGGAATGAAACTAGGACCTTACTTAAATCGTAGCTTAAAAAGAGACTTATATATTTCAGAAAAACATTATTTAGTTTCAAGTAAACCAGATAGAAAAAAACAAAAGAGCGGGTAGATGTAATGAAAACAACAATACATATATTGTTGTCTTTTTTTGTTTATTAAAATATTGATTTTTCAGTCTATTGTTATTTATACTAAATGTATTGGACAGGGAAGAGCAACTATTAAGCATCATTCTGAGAATAAGGTATTGTTAGCGTGGGTTATACAAAGTGGTATAAAGATTCGCAAACAAATATTATAAAAGGTTTCGGGGGAATTGGTACATGAAAAATAGTATGACTTACATTCAATTATTAAATGAAACGTTACGTTGTTATGCAAATAAAGGAAGTTTTGAAGCGTACAATTATATAATGGAAAACGCTACAGGTGTAATAGGGAATGAGGCGCAAATATATAATTTTAAGTATGCACTCGCAAGTGCATCGGGACTTGAAAAAGAAGCATTACATTTAATGAGAGAGGCCATTATAGAAAAGGGATTCTGGTATGGAAATGAGTATTTAATTTCCGACGAAGATTTAAAATCACTACATAAATTTGAAGAATTTCATACAATGGTGCAATTATGTAAAGAAAGAGAAGAATTAGCACATAAAAAGGAAAGACCAGATGTGAAATATATATACAGTAAGAAAGAGGGAAATCTACTACTTACATTGCATGGTAACCAAGAAAATATACAAATAGTAGAACCATATTGGAAATCTGTTTTGATACAAGATTATATGTTAGCTTTACCACAGTCTTCACAAATTGAGTTTTCAGATGGATTTGTTTGGGAGGATATAGAGAGAGGGAAAGAGGAATTAAAAGAGCATTACAATAAGTTTATAGAAAATCATACAGTAGAAAGTGTAATCATTGGTGGTTTTTCTGCAGGGGCGAGAGTAGCTTTATATACGATTTTACAACAAGATATAAATGTAGATGGTTTTGTTTTTATGGCACCATGGCTTCCCGAGATTGAAGAGTGGGATGAGTTGCTAAGAGTGCTGAAGGATAAACATATAAAAGGATATATAGTATGCGGGGATCAAGATGAAGATTGTTTCGAATCCACGCAGCAATTTGTACAACTATTAAGAGAGAAAAATATAGAACATAAGTATAAAGTTGTGCCTGACTTAGATCATGATTATCCTATTAACTTTGAAGAGCTATTAAAAGAAGCTATTGAATATATAGGAAATGAAAACAATAAGTAGTAAGAAAAAGAGATGCATCACATGTGATGCATCTCTTTTTAGAATTATAAATTAAAAGCATTTGCTAGTAAGCGATAAGAATTTAATTTATGTTCAAATTGATGAGTAATCGTGACAATCATAAATTCGTCAGTATTGTATGCTTTGCTTAAGTTTATTATTTTTTCTTTTACAGAAGACGGATCACCAACAATCATACGTTGACGATTTTCTTTTATACGGAATAAATCATAAGCGCTGTATGAATAATTTTGAGCAGTTTCAATAGAAGGAGTACCAGTAGTTCGTTTTCCTTGCTCTAATAATAAGATTGATAAATCTAAACTAGAAGAAATTTTTTCCGCTTCTTCATTTGTTTCTCCGCATATAACAAAGATGGCAACGATTGAATTAGGCTTATCTCCTAAAAATGAAGGCTCATATTGTTCTTGGTAAGCCCTCATAACTTCAGGGCCTCCGAAGCCGTTAATAAATTGTGCAAATGCGAAAGAAGCTCCGTTGTTTGCAGCAATTTTAGCACTCTCTCCGCTAGAACCGAGCATCCACATTTCAGGAGACGTTGGGATAACTGGAGTGGCTTTTAAGTTTGCATAGTGATGGTTTTCTGGTACTTGATCATGTAAGTACATTGCAACGTCTGCAATTTGTTCTGGGTATTGATCAAGTGAGACCATTTTCCCTTCTTGAAGTGCGCGAGTTGCTATTGGCATACCACCAGGCGCTCTACCAACACCGAGATCGATGCGGTTCGGATACAATGCTTCTAGAACACGAAAATTCTCAGCAACTTTATATGGGCTATAATGCGGTAACATAACACCACCTGAACCGACTCTAATACGGTCCGTTTTTGCGGCAATATGAGAAATAAGTATTTCTGGACTTGAACCAGCTAAGCTTACGGAATTATGATGTTCGGATACCCAAAAACGTGTGAATCCGAGTTTTTCAACTTCTTGTGCAAGCGTAACTGTATGTGAAAAAGCTTGGGCTGCTGTGCTACCATCTGAAATAGGTGATTGGTCTAATACACTTAACTTGATCATAGAATATACCTCTCAATCTTAATGTACATCCTATTATATATTTACTTATGAAAAATGCGTAGTGAAATGCTCAAAATGAAAAGCGGATAATCTTATTTCCGCTTTTAACGAGAAAATCCGCGTTCATAATGATTCATTTCGACTAGATTTAAAATATATTCATAGTTGTCAATTTCACGCTTTAGTTGTTCACGTTCTTTTTCAGATAGTGTCATATTGCTAAGTTTTTTACATAAGTTTTGTTTCTTTAATTCTAAATGTTTTTTTGTAGCATCGTAGTCATAAGTATGTTTCATTTTTAACCACTCCTTCTTTGTAGTTGCTATATTATACGAAGTATAAAGAAAAGTGAGATCTGTCTCTTATGTACTTTTAGTGAATATTCAAATTGCAATGGTGTTATGTTTATGGGGATTTATGAATAAAATGCACTAAACCACTAACGTCCATTTGATGAAGTAAGGGGTGGAATTGTGCAGAAAGATATAATGTATAATACTGAAATGGATGAAGCGTTAAAAGTTATAGATAAAGGATTGAAGAAGACGATAAGCCCAAAACAAATTATTGTAGTGGGAGCTGGTATGGCTGGGTTAGTTTCAGCTTCTTTATTAAAGGGTGCAGGACATGATGTGAAAATTTTTGAAGCAAATAACCGGGTAGGTGGTCGTATAGAAACAGTTAGAATGGAAGATACCGGATTATATTTAGATGTTGGAGCAATGAGGATTCCTTATTCACATACATTAACGATGGCATATATAAGAAAATTTAGGCTACAGGTGAGACCTTTTATTAATAGGAATGAGACGGATATTATATACGTAAATGGACGGAAAACGACGTTAAAACAATATGAAAAAGATCCAAGTATTCTAAGATATCCTGTGGAAATGAATGAAGTTGGAAAAACGTCAGAGGAATTATTATTGTTAGCGGTACAGCCCATTATAAATTTTATAAAAAAGAACCCAGAAAAAAATTGGGATATTGTTGTAAAGGATTTTGGGAGATACTCTACTGGACAATTTTTAAAGTATCATCCTTATCAATATAATACTTACTTTTCGCCAGTAACAATTGAGATGATTGGTGTTCTATTAGATTTAGAAGGTTTTTTGGAACGGTCGTTTGTAGAGACTTTACGCTTTCTATACATTATGCAAGAGGAGAGCGGATTTTGTGAAATTGTGGGCGGGAATGATAGATTGCCAAAGTCATTTTTACCGCAATTAGAAGAGAATATTATATATAATCAAAAATTAATGAAGTTACATCAACACGATAATGGTGTGACAGCTTTCTATCGGAACGAGGAAACTTTTGAATATAGTAGTATTACAGGAGATTTAGTTATTGTTACCATTCCGTTTTCGACAATGCGTTTTGTAGAAGTAGATCCGTTTGATTCTATATCTCATGAAAAATGGAAAGCAATTCGTGAATTACATTATATGCCTGCGACGAAAATAGGAATTCAATTTAAAAGCCGATTTTGGGAAGAACAAGGACAATTAGGTGGCAGAATTATAACAGATTTGCCAATTCGTTATGCCTATTATCCAAGTTATGGAATTGGGGAGAAAGGACCGGCTATGATGTTAGGTAGCTATACATGGTCTTATGACGCGTTGTTATGGGATGGTTTATCAAAAGGGGATCGTATTTATTACGCATTACACAACTTAGCAACAATATTAGGTGGTCAAGTGTATGATGAGTTCATATCTGGAATTTCAAAAAGCTGGACATTGGATCCGTATGCGCTTGGAGGATTTGCACTTTTTCAAGCAGGTCAAGAAACTGAGCTGCAACCAGCGATTGTCAAACCAGAGGGGAGAATATTCTTCGCTGGAGATCATACAACGCTATATCACGGATGGATTCAAGGTGCGATTGAATCTGGAATTCGTGTAGCGGTGGAAGTGAATGAGTAAAAGGTTTTCAATTCAGAAAATTCTTTACTATATAACTTCAGATGGATATTATTATATATAAAAGAAATATAGGGAGTGTTTACAGTGAATCCGTTATTATTCGATTTTCCTTCTGAATTTTATACTGACAGGCTTTTTATTCGAATGCCGAAACCAGGAGATGGTAAAGTTGTATATGATGCAATTCAGGCTTCAATACAAGAACTAAAACCTTGGATGGTGTTTGCACAGAAAGAGCAAACAGAGGAAGAAGTAGAAGTGAGCATTAGAAAATCGCATATTCAATTTTTGCAACGTGAGGATTTAAGATTACTAGTATTTTCGAAAGAAACAGGTGAGTTTATTGCATCAGCTGGATTACATCGTATTAATTGGGATATACCTCAATTTGAAATTGGATATTGGATTGATACAAGGTTTAGCGGAAAAGGCTATATGGTAGAGGCTGCGAAAGGTATAACGGATTACGCTTTTTCTGAATTAAAAGCAAATCGTGTAGAAATTCGTTGTGATTCTTTAAATAAGAAGAGTAGAGCGATACCTGAGAAATTAGGTTTTAAGTTAGAAGGTACGTTAGAAAGTGCGAGTGTTGCGGTAGATGGAAACGGATTAAGGGATATGTGTGTATTTGCTATGACTAGAAATACATATGAAAAAGAAGAGCTGTAAGAAAACAGCTCTTCTTTTTATGCATTATGGTACAGGATGTCCATTAGAGCTTTCGAAAATTGTAAACCATTGTTGACGGTCTAAGTTAACTTTTGTAGCAAGAGCGGCAGTTTTTACGCGATCTAATTTACCAGAGCCAACGATTGGCATCATATTAGCTGGATGAGCAAGTAACCAAGCATACATAACCGTATCTATACTAGAAACACCTAGCTCAGTAGCAACTTTTTGCACAGTTTCACGTACGCGTACAGCACGTTCTGATTGACCAGTAAAAATCTCCCCACCAGCAAGAGGTGACCAAATCATTGGATTGATTCGTTTTTCTTGGCATAAGTCAATTGTTCCTTTTTCAAAATGCTCAAGCTGCAATGCAGAAACTTCAATTTGGTTCGTAATAAGCGGGAAATCTAAGTACGAACTTAACATATTAAATTGTGAAGGTAAGAAGTTAGATACACCGAAGTGACGAACTTTTCCTTCTTGTTTTAATTGTGAAAAGGCTTTTGCCACTTCATTTGGATCCATAAAAGGATCGGGACGATGAATAAGTAATACGTCAATATAATCTGTATGTAAATTTTTAAGTGATGCTTCTACACTTTGCATAATATGCTCTGTACTAGTATTGTAGTGAGCAACATATCGCTCTGGAAATTTCGGTGATGGGGGAGCGATTCCACACTTTGTAATAATTTGCATGTTTTCTCGTAAGGAAGGCTTTAATTGTAAAGCTTCGCCAAATAACCCTTCACACGTATATGCGCCGTAAATATCAGCGTGATCAAAAGTAGTAATTCCCATATCCATACAATCTTCAATGAAAGAAAGTAATTCTTGTTTCGTCATATTCCATTCTGCTAAACGCCAAAATCCTTGAATAATACGAGAAAATTCTAGCGTCTCAGCCATTTGAACTCGCTCCATTATAAGTACCTCCTAGAAGAATAATAATGTTTTGAAAAGGCTTTCTTACTACATGTTATTATATAGTTAATTAGGTGTACAGACAATAAATATGTTTTGCTACAAAAACGATTTTCTCTATATGCTATAATATAGAAACATATAGCTATAAGGAGATGTACGAAATGATTCCAGTAACAATATTAACTGGTTTTCTTGGATCGGGGAAAACGACATTATTAAATCGTATTTTATCAGAAAATCACGGTAAGAAATTAGCGGTGATTGTAAATGAAATAGGGCAAATTGGCATTGATAATCAGTTGATTATGAATGTGGAAGAAGAAATTATGGAAATGACAAATGGCTGTTTATGCTGTACTGTACGTGAAGACTTACTTGTTGCTTTGAAACAGTTATTGGACGTAAAAGCAGAAGGGAAAATGGATTTTGATGGTTTAGTAATTGAAACGACGGGCCTTGCAAATCCAGGCCCGATTATTCAAACATTCTTTTTAGATCCAGTCATTCAATCTGCTTACCAAATTAACGGTGTTGTAACGGTAGTAGATAGTTATCATATACATAAACATTTTGTAAAAGGATTAGAAGCAAAAGAGCAAATTGCGTTTGCTGATGTCGTTTTAGTAAATAAATTAGATTTAATTGAAGAGAATGAGAAAGAACATCTCTTGCATGAAATTCAAGGAATTAACCCGACTGCAAAGTTAATTGAGGCGACTAACTGTGAGGTAGATATACCATCTTTATTACAAATCCAAACGTTTAAAATGAAAGATACGTTGCAAATTTACCCTCATAAAGAACATAACCACTTAGAAGGTGTGAAATCATTTGTATTACGTGAAGAACGTCCGCTGGATTTACAAAAGCTTAATGAGTGGATGTCAGCTGTCGTTCAAGAGCTAGGGGAATATTTATATCGTTACAAAGGAATTTTATCAATAGATGGAGTAGATAAACGTATCGTTTTCCAAGGTGTACATACGTTATTTGCTGCTTCGTACGATAGAGAGTGGCAAGAGGGCGAAGAGCGAGTAAGTGAAGTAGTTTTTATCGGAAGAGATATTAATAAAGAGTGGTTCCAAGAACATTTCGAGGAGTGTGTGAAATAAGTCTGCGTAAATTGCAGGCTTATTTTTTATGAGCATTCTATTAGATTGCAAAACAGAATTAAATAAGGGGGAGAAACTAAAAATTGATAAATGTATAATAAAAAGCCTGTTTTCACAGGCTTGTATTTTCGTCTATTAGTAACTCCATTACAACACCTACAACTGGACCTTCATCATCAATATCCCCATTTAAGCGGAAACCAAATGATTCATACAGTCCCATTGCAAGTTTGTTGTCTGGATGTAAACTTAAGTAAATTATTTTGCATTCAAATTTTTCTTGTAAGAATTGAATGAGTAAGCGAAGGAAACGTTTTGCGTATCCTTTTCCTTGATATTGTTGGTCAATCATAAAGCGATCGAGCCATACACTTTTATGTTTTACTGAATACCATCCATACATTGCGTATCCTACAAGTGTTTCTCCATCATATAAACCTACTGACGTTCCGTTTCCTTCATATAATGATTCTGCTAAAGAAAACGCGTTACTTTCAATAAATTGTTGCTGATCTTTTGCGACGTCTAAAGCAACTACTGAACGCCAATTTTTTGCTGTTACTTCACAAATGTGAAGATTCATAATTCCAACTCACCTTCTAAATTAATATAGCTTTAAAGCTAATATGGATAATTTTACTTGTTATTTTGGTCAAGTCAAGGATAAATACATAAAAAGGCAGCTGAATAACAAATTCAGCTGCCTAGAAAGTATAATGGATTAGTTTGTTGCTTCTTTCAATGTGTTTACGTTTTCTTCCATTAAAGTAAAGTAATCTTTATTATTTTTTGCATCATCTTCAGAAATAGTAGCTAAGTGATTTAAGCGTAAAACTTTTGTACCAGTTTCTTTTTGAATTACGGATGCTACTTTTGGAGTAGAGAATGTTTCGAATAAAATATATTTTAGGTTATGTTCTTTTACTGTTTTTGTAATGTCAGCAAGCTGCTTTTGAGATGGTTCATCAGAAGCTGAAATTCCAGCGATAGGAATTTGTTTTAGGCCGTATCGTTGTTCCCAGTAACCATAGGCAGCATGAGAAACTAAAATTTCTTTCGTTTTTGCGTTCGCTACAGCTGCCTTAAATCCATCGTCTAAATCAGTAAATTTAGTTTGAAGTGCTGCAAAGTTTTTTTCGAATTCTTGTTTATGTTCAGGTTGTAACTCTACAAGTGCATTTTTAATTTTTTCTGCCTGTTTCATTGCTAGAGTAGGGTCTAACCAAACATGCGGGTCTTTATCGTGATGATGTTCATCTTCTTTATGGCCATCTCCATGATCATGATGCTCTTCTTCAGTAGAAGCACGAAGCTCAATACCTTTAGATGCATTTACAATTTTAACATTTTCTTTTTGTAATGTTTTTTCCATTTTTTCAGCAAATGGTTCTAATTCAGCGCCGTTATAAACAAATAAATCGGCTTTTGCAACTTGTACTGTTTGTTTTTGACTTGGTTCAAATGTATGTGAATCTGCACCAGGTGGGTAAATCGCTTCAACATTTACATAGTCGCCACCGATTTTCTTTGCGAAATCAGCAAGTGGAAAAATCGTTGTATAAACTGTTAGCTTTCCATCTTTCTTGGCATTACTTTCTTTTTTATTTGAGCAGCCAGCGAAAATTAAGGTAAAAATAAGTAAGAATGAAAATATAGTCAATCTTTTAGGCATGAAGTTCTCCTCTTTTCTTTTTTACGGATATATTTTCCCCAATTATAGAAGAAAAATATCATTTTAATACAAAACGGAATAATTACGTTTTAGTTTGCGAACTTAGTATAATACATCTTTAATAAAGTTGCAATAAATAATAATCATTCCGATTTGTTTTTGTTATAAAGTTGTCAAATATAGGTGTATTATTTTTGCAAATGCATGCATATGTGACAACGCTGTTTTCATATATTGAAAAGGAGGTAAAGAGGGGGATGAGCGCTTGGGTTACTTAATGGAAGCTATTTTATTAATATTAGCGGTAGTATTGCCATTATCTTTCGTATTAATTTTTTTAAGAAGATTAATAAGTAATTTAGGGGACGCTACAACAATAACGAAATTACAAGAGAGAGATGAGAAAAAAGAGTGAGTAAAGCACTATGCGTACGCATAGTGTTTTACTTGTGGTAAAATAAGAGCAGGAAACTCCTAAAGGTTGTATTTTACTAAAGGAGAGAAAAGTAAAATAAGAGGTATATGCATATATGAATAAGCGAACAGCGTTAATACTTGGTGCAAGTGGTTTAGTTGGACAAGAGATAACGCGTCTATTACTTGAATCAGATTACTACGATTCGGTTACTATTTTTGTAAGAGAGCCAATGCAATTGCAACATGAGAAGTTACAGCAGAAACAAGTTGATTTTTCGGTATTAGAGGAATATAAAGAGTTCTTTGCTGTGGATGATGTTTTTAGTTGCTTAGGAACAACAATAAAAAAAGCAAAAACAAAAGCAAATTTTAAAAAAGTAGATTATGAATATACGTTACGGGCTGCGTGTTTAGCTGAAAAACAAGGGGTACAAAATTTCCTTGTCGTGTCTTCTATGGGAGCGAATCCTAAATCATTCTTCTTTTATTCACAAGTGAAAGGAAAAATGGAAGAAGAATTGCAAAAGTTAGTGATTGGTGGTATTCACATTTTTAGACCATCATTATTAGTAGGAAATCGACAAGAATTTCGTTTCGGCGAACGAATGGCTGAAAAGTTATCTCGTATTATTCCGTTTATCTTTAAAGGAGCTTTCAAAAAATATAAACCAATTTCAGCTAAAGATGTGGCGAAAGGGATGTATATAACCGCGCTGCGAGAAGAATCGGGTATCCATACTTATAATTCAAATGAAATTACAACGATAGAATAAATAAAACCGAGAAGAATGACTTCTCGGTTTTATTTATTCGTATGAATTTTTCCTGGTGCTCGCTTATATTGGTGAGGTTCTTGCAATTCAAAGCCAAGTTCATTGGCCGCTATTCTCGGAAAATACGGATTGCGAAGTAATTCACGTCCGATGAAAATTAAATCTGCTTCGTTATTATTTAAAATTTGCTCTGCTTGTACTCCGGTCGTAATCAATCCAACTGCACCAGTTGCAATGTTAGCATGCTCTTTAATATGTTTGGCATATTGTACTTGATAACCGGGATACACATCAATATGTGCTGGTACAACTGCGCCAGAACTACAATCGATTAAATCTATTCCCTGTTCTTTCATCCACTTTGTATACTGAACATAATCTTGAACTGTTAACCCGTCAGGATGATAATCATTTGCTGAAATACGGACAAATAACGGCCCGTCCCAAACTTCATTTATCGAGTCAATGATTTCGCGTAAGAAACGATAGCGGTTTTCAGGTGAACCACCATATTCATCAGTCCGCTTATTGGAAAGCGGAGAAAGAAATTCATTAATAAGATAACCGTGAGCACCGTGTATTTCAATAACATCAAATCCAGCTTGTTTTGATCGTACTGCAGCTTGCTGAAAAGCTAATACGGTATCTTTAATTTGGTGTTTGCTCATTTCTATTGGCATTTTCATTGTTTCATTAAATGGAATGGCTGAAGGAGCTAACGCATCTGTTTCTAGTTCTGCTTTTCTTCCGGCGTGAGCGAGTTGAATGGCAGCTTTTGCACCATTATCATGTATAAAAGTAGTCGTTTTATGTAAGCCTTCAATTAAACTGTTATCCCAAATGCCTAAGTCTTTATTTGAAATTCGACCTTCAGGTAACACGGCTGTTGCTTCAATCATAACTAAACCAACTTGACCGGCAGCTCTTGTTCCATAATGAATGAGATGGAAATTCGTTACTTGGCCATCCCCGTTTTCCGATGAATACATGCACATAGGTGACATAACAATCCGGTTTTTTAATGTAACGTCCTTAATTGTATAAGGTGAAAAAAGTTCGGAATTCATCCAATAGCCTCCTAGATTGAATTTTCTTACATTGTATCATTCTCTTTTTTGTTTCTCTAATAAAACGCTTATACGAAAAATTTTGTATATTCGTGTTACAATGACTAATATGAACTGAATTGGAGGATGGCATATGTACCAGGCTTATTATGAAAGCGAAGTAGGTTTGCTTGAAATTACAGCGAATCAAGAAGGAATTACGTCTGTTATATTTGTTGATGAACGACAAGAAGAAAATAAAAATGAAATGATAGAACAATGTATAAATGAGTTAGATGAATATTTTAAAGGGAAAAGAAAAGAGTTTACGGTCCCGCTGTCTGCGGAGGGAACAGCATTTCAAAAAAATGTATGGGATGCACTTTATACTATTCCATACGGCGTAAGTGCTTCATATTTAGATGTTGCAGAGAAAGTTGGAAATACAAAAGCTGTACGGGCAATAGGAGGGGCAAATAGTCGGAATCCAATTTCAATAATTGTTCCATGTCACCGTGTAATAGGAAAGAGTGGAAAGCTTGTTGGATATGCTGGTGGTTTATGGAGGAAAGAGTGGTTATTAAAACACGAAGGTATTTTGAAATGACGTATGGATGGGAAGAGGGATTGTTTTGAAATGTATAAATTGTGGGCAACCTTGCGAGGAGGAACAGTTAAATTGTGCAAGTTGTCAGCGAAACTTGGATAATGAACAAGATGAAGGTAGCTCGTTAATAGATAAAGAACTAGAAGTATATGTAGGGAGACAATATCCGTATTACAAAAGGAAATGGGAACTTGAGAATAAGCGGATTGCTAGGTGGAGTTGGAATGGTTGGGCTGCTATTTTCAATATAGGCTGGCTAGGATATCGTAAGTATTATGTACCAGCTGCTTTATTTATGTTGTTATTAGTAGCGTGTGATGCATTTTCGTATTATATGGGATTTAATGTAGCGTTGCCAATCATTAATATGGTGCCTCTTACGTTTTTATTACTCATTTTTATTCTGTTTGGAATGGGGATTTTTGCAAATGGATTGTACTATCAATTTGCGGAAAGACGTATATACCGAATAAAAGCAAGAGAAATAAAAGATAAATCAGTTGAAAACTATCTAATCAATGATAGCGGCGGAACGAGCAAAATGGGAGCGACAATTGTTACTATTTTAGCAGTTGCCAGCATATTTTTTAGTCATTTCTTTTTTCCGACTGATCGAGACGTTATTCAAAAGGTTCGTACAAGCTCGCTTTATGAATATCCTTTCTTTTCAATAGGTGAATCTTTCGAAAATTATTTTCAAAATTCAGGTTGGATATATTATCGTGGAACGGAAGGGTTAGAATTAGTAGAATTCCAAGGATATAACACCGGAACGCCAAGACAAAAGGTGAAGATTCAATTTGTTGTCGATTATAAATTAGGTGAAGTGGAACCATACTCATTTATGGTTAATGGTGAATCTAAAACTGAAGAAGAGTTTTTGAAGCTGATGGAAGAAATATTTAAAGTTCAAAATCCATTTGATATAGAGGATGGATTACAAGTAAATGCTATTCAAGAAAGCGGCTGGAAAGAAATTTCCGATCGCTTTTTTCTATGTTTGTTAAAATAAATATTTAAAATAATCAGAATCTTTTGTATAATGAAATATATTATATAGGATTTAACTTATACATATAGATTGGGGGAAGGAAGAATGAAGAGAAAGACAACAACAATTGCTGCACTTGCGTTAACGACGAGTGTATTGGTTGCAGGATGTGGGAATGGTGAGAAGGCTTCGACAACGAAGAAAGAATCGAATAAGGGAATGGCAGATAAACAAGTTTTAAATTTGCTAGAAACAGCTGAAATTCCTTCAATGGATACATCTAAATCAACGGATTCTGTATCTTTCCGTGTATTTGTAAATGCAATGGAAGGTTTATATCGTCTAGATAAAGATAATAAACCAACACCAGGTATGGCAAAAGATGTGAAGATTAGTGAAGATAAAAAGACATATACATTTGAATTACGTGATGCGAAATGGTCAAATGGTGATCCAGTTCGAGCACAAGATTTTGTATATGCATGGCAACGTACATTAGACAAAGCAATAGCGGCAGAATATGCATTCATTTTATTTGATGTGAAAAATGCACAGAAAGTAAATAAAGGTGAATTACCATTAGATCAATTGGGTGTTAAAGCGAAGGATGATAAAACGTTGGTAGTAGAATTAGAGCAACCAGCACCTTATTTTCTTGAGCTTACGTCGTTCCCTACATTTTTCCCATTAAATGAAAAATATGTGAAAGAGCAAGGAGATAAATACGGATTAGAAGCAGATAAATTAGTATATAATGGACCATTTACAATGAGTCAATGGAAACATGAACAAAATTATCAGTTAAAGAAAAATCCTAATTATTGGGATAAAGATACTGTAAAGTTAGACGAAATTAATGTAAGTATTGTGAAGGAAACAAGCACGGGAGTAAATTTATATGATAGTGATCAAGCAGATCGAGTTATTTTAACTTCTGAATTTGTTGATAAATATAAAAAGAATAAACCAGATGAATTTAAAACGAAGTTAGACCCGCGTATGTATTTCTTACGCTTTAATCAAAAAAATGCAACATTTAAAAACCAAAAAGTACGTGAAGCGATTGATTTAGCATACGATAAAAAAGGAATTGCTGATGTCATTTTAAATGACGGTTCATTGCCAGCATATTTCTTAGTACCTGAAAAATTCACGACAGGTCCGGATGGAAAAGATTTCCGCTCTGTAAATAAAAACTTCCGTGATAGTAAAGATAACGCAGAGAAAGCAAAAAAATTATGGGAAGAAGCGAAGAAAGAGCTTGGTCAAGATACAATTACGGTTGAATTACTAAACGATGATAACGGTAGCCGTAAAAAAGTAGGCGACTTTATTAAGGAAGAACTAGAGAAAAACTTGCCTGGTATTAAAGTGAATTTGAAACAGCAACCATACAAGCAGAAGCTAGATTTAGAAAAGAAATTCCAATATGAATTCTCATTATCTGCATGGAGCCCTGATTATCCGGATCCAATGACTTATATTGATATGTTTGTTACTGGAAGCTCATTTAATGAAATGGATTATTCTAATCCGAAGTATGATGATTTAGTAGCGAAATCAAAAGGAGAGCTATTAAAAGATGATAAAGCACGCTGGAATGCACTTGCGGAAGCTGAAAAAATCTTAATTGGTCAAGACGCAGCAATTTCTCCTACGTACCAACAAAGTACAGCTTATTTAGAGAAGCCATTTGTAAAAGGCATTGCTAACCATACGTTTGGCGGGGACTTCAGTTATAAATGGGCATATATTACAAAAAAATAGTATAATAAAAGATGAGTGAATTTTCGCTCATCTTTTATTTGTATAAGGAGGAATTATAGTTGTTAAGAGGAATCAATCATATTTGTTTTTCGGTATCTAATTTAGAAAACTCTATTATGTTTTATGAAAAAGTATTAGAAGGAGAATTATTAGTTAAAGGAAGAAAATTAGCTTATTTTAACATATGTGGAGTATGGATAGCGCTTAATGAAGAGACGCATATTCCGAGAAATGAGATTCATCAATCTTATACGCACATTGCATTTTCTGTTGAACAAGAAGACTTTAAATGTCTAATACAGCGATTAGAAGAAAATGATGTTCATATTTTACAAGGAAGAGAACGTGATGTAAGGGATTGCGAATCTATATACTTTGTTGATCCTGACGGTCATAAATTTGAGTTTCACTCAGGGACACTGCAAGACCGTTTAAATTATTATAGAGATGAGAAACCTCATATGACATTTTATTAGGAGGGATAGCATTTGCATGCACTTGTAATTGGTGGAACAGGAATGCTAAAGAAAGTTTCTATGTGGCTTTGTGAGAAACGATTTTATGTTTCTATTATCGGGCGAGATGAAGTGAAATTAGAAAATGTTAAGCGAATGAGTTCTGCACCAGAAAATATTACATGCCTTTCGTTAGATTATTATAATGATGAAGATGTAAAGCTAGCTATTAAAAGTACAATTAAGAAAAATGGCCCGATCACATTAGTTGTTGCATGGGTACACACAAGTGCAAAGCATGCACTATCAAATATTTGTAAAGAACTAGATTTGTCGTCTAAAACATATAGTTTATTTCATATTTTAGGTAATAAAGCATCACGTATGCCTGCACAAAAAATAGGGAGTACGCGATGTATTTATCATAGAATTATTTTAGGGTTTATTTTAGAAGATACATATGGAAGATGGCTTACTCATGAAGAGATAGCTGATGGAGTTATAAAAGGGATTGAAAGTAAACGAGCGGAGTGGATTGTAGGGAGAGTTGAACCGTGGGAATTACGACCAATATGGTGAGGGGGAGTATGAAATGAAAACAACTATATATGTAACAAGGCATGGTGAAACAGAGTGGAATGTAGCGAAGCGAATGCAGGGACGGAAAAATTCTGCTTTAACTGAAAATGGTATAGTTCAGGCGAAACAATTAGGGAATCGAATGAAAGATTTACCAATCCATGCGATTTATAGTAGTCCGAGCGAAAGAACACTTCATACGGCAGAGTTAATAAAGGGGGAACGTGATATACCCATTATAGCGGATGAGCATTTCTATGAAATCAACATGGGTATATGGGAAGGACAAACAATCGCAGATATAGAAAAGCAATTTCCAGAAGAAGTACATCTGTTTTGGAATGAGCCACATCTTTTTCAGGCAACATCAGGCGAAAATTTTGAGGCCGTTTATGAAAGAGTAATTGAAGGTATGCAGCTTCTTTTAGAGAAGCATAAAGGACAAAACATATTGATTGTTTCTCATGCGGCAGCAGCAAAATTACTTGTAGGGCATTTCGCGGGAATTGAAATAGAAAATGTGTGGGATGATCCATTTATGCATAGTGCCAGTTTGAGCATAATAGAATTTGAAGAGGGTATTGGTAAAGTGAAACAATTTGCAGATATAAGTCACTTTCAATAAATGTAAAAAAGGCCGCAAAACGGCCTTTTTTTGGGTGGTATAAAAACTAGCAGTTACGTTTTTTATACCAGAAGTGATCGAATTTCTTATTTTTGCAAGATGGGAATTTATGTCCGCCTTTGCAATCATTCCATTTGTGTCCGCTATCGTGACAGTCTTTACCATGATCACATGAATCATCGCAAGAGTGACCGTGTCTGTTAGGGAAGAATTCGCATTTTTTACAGAAACTTCGTTTTGTCCAGAAAAATTTCTTTTCAAAGCGTATGCATTTTGTAATGAATGTACAATGTTTTCTGCGAGTACGTTTTGTAACTAATACGCATTCTTTTCTACGCGTTACTTTCGTAACGAACGTCCATTTTTGAACACGTACACGTGTACATTTCGTAACAAATGTCCATTTTTTTACATGCGTACATTTTGTAACGAACGTACAATGTTTCACGCGAGTACATCTTGTTCTAGGACATTTACCCCCAGTTGTACATTTACATCCAGTTGTACAATGATGATGAGTGAATTTATCATCATCGCACTCAAATGTACTTGGATCTTGGTGTAAGAAATCCTCCATCCCAGCACTTTTGATTTCTTCGACAGCTTTTCTAATATCACGTTTCATAGAAATCCTCCTTATCATGTATTAAAGTGAAAAGGTATTCTTTTTCCTTAACATGATATGTATGTAGGCATCTTTCTGAACAGGACAAGAGTGTAATTTTATATAAATAGATGATTGCGGATGTATGGACAAGACAAGGCGCATACATTGAATGAAGAGAACTGAGAAGGGATGAGAAAACATGCTGCCTTCATATGATTTTTTTGTTCATCCAATGTACTTAGTGGAATTGAAAAAGGACATTTGGTCAGATAGTCCAGTACCAGCAAAATTGACTTATGGAAAAAAGAAGTATGATATTGATATCGTATACAGAGGAGCTCATATTCGCGAATTTGAGAAAAAGTCTTATCATGTTATGTTTTATAAGCCTAAAAAATTTCAAGGTGCGAAAGAGTTTCATTTGAATTCGGAGTTTATGGATCCGTCTCTCATACGAAATAAATTATCTTTAGATTTTTTTCATGATATTGGTGTACTTTCGCCAAAATCACAACATGTATTTATAAAAATTAATGGTCAAATTCAAGGTGTGTATTTACAGTTAGAATCGGTTGATGAAAATTTTTTGAAAAATAGAGGATTACCGAGTGGTTCTATTTATTATGCGATAGATGATGATGCGAATTTTTCATTAATGAGTGAACGAGATAAAGATGTTAAGACAGAGCTCTTTGCGGGTTATGAATTTAAATATTCGAATAAAAATAGTGAAGAACAGCTGAGTGAATTTGTATTTCAAGCGAATACTTTGACGAGGGAAGCCTATGAAAAAGAGATTGGGAAGTTTCTACATGTAGATAAATATTTACGATGGTTAGCAGGAGTTATTTTTACGCAAAACTTTGATGGTTTTGTTCATAACTATGCACTATATCATAACGATGAAACAAATTTATTTGAAGTTATACCGTGGGATTATGATGCGACTTGGGGGCGAGATGTACAAGGGAGACCGCTTAATCATGAATATATTCGTATTCAAGGTTATAATACGTTGAGTGCAAGATTGCTAGACATACCTGTATTTAGAAAGCAGTATCGAAGTATTTTAGAAGAAATATTAGAAGATCAATTTACAGTTTCGTTTATGAGGCCGAAAGTAGAAGGGTTGTGTGAATTGATTCGTCCATATTTACTACAAGATCCATACATGAAAGAAAAATTAGAAACATTTGATCAAGAGGCTGATATGATTTATGAATATATAAATAAGAGAAGAAAGTATATACAAGACCACTTACATGAATTGGATTAATTTTGAAAGAGATTGAAACGTTATCAATCTCTTTTTTTTTGTATAATAAAGATGTATCAATAAAAATGAAGTAATATATTTGATAGAGAATGGGGATGCGGATATATGACGATTAAATGGATTGATTGGGTAAAACAAATACAATCTATAGCTCAAGCAGGTTTAACGTATTCTAAGGATGTGTATGATATTGAACGTTTCCAGCAATTACGAGATATTTCTATTTCAATGATGTCACATTACACGAAAACAGATTGGGAAATCGTAGAGAAGTTATTTGCAAGTGAGACAGGCTATCAAACACCTAAAGTTGATATAAGAGCGGTTGTTTTTCAAAATGAAAAGTTATTATTTGTGAAAGAAAAAAGCGATGGGAAATGGGCATTGCCAGGTGGATGGGCTGATGTCGGTTATACGCCAACCGAAGTTGCAGCAAAAGAAGTTTTCGAAGAGACTGGTTATGAGGTAGATCATTTTAAGTTACTAGCTATATTTGATAAAGAAAAACATCAACCATCTCCATCGGCGACGCATGTATATAAGATTTTCATTGGATGCGAGATTATTGGTGGAGAAAAGAAAACTAGCATTGAAACAGAAGAGGTGGAGTTTTTTGGTGAAAATGAATTGCCTAATTTATCAATTGCTAGAAATACAGAAGACCAAATTAAAGAGATGTTTGCCTACATGAAAGACCCGCAGAAAGAGAAATTAATAGATTAATCCTGCTTGAATTGTACATATTGTTAAAATGAAGATATTGGCAGATTGCAGCCTTTATGTAATAATGGGATGGTATGTGAAGAAAAAAGGAGATAAAAAAGAACATGTTAGCAAACATAATAGATCAGTTATTGCAATTTTTTGCAAGCTTAGGTTACTTTGGAGTAGCTCTTGCTTTAATGATTGAAGTAATCCCGAGTGAAATTGTACTTTCGTATGCTGGCTTTTTAGTAGCAAATGGTAAAATTAGTTTTGTGGGTGCAGTTATCGCCGGAACGATTGGTGGTACTTTAGCGCAAATCTTTTTATACTGGCTTGGATACTACGGAGGGCGTCCGGTTGTAGAGAAATATGGGAAATATCTACTTATTAATAAACATCATTTAGACATAGCGGAAGGTTGGTTTAAGCGTTATGGAGCAGGCGTAATATTTTCTGCGCGCTTTATCCCAGTAGTGCGTCATGCGATCTCTATTCCAGCAGGACTAGCTAAGATGCCATTAAAACTATTTACACTTTATACGGTTGTAGCGATCATTCCATGGTCAATTCTATTTATATACTTAGGTGAAAAACTTGGTGGGAATTGGCGACAAATTAAAGAGTATGCATCTGATTACACACATTACATAATTATAGGAGCTGTTCTTTTTATTGCTCTATACTTTGGTTTAAAGTATTTCAAAAAGAAAAAAGCAGCGCGTTAAAGTCAATGATAATTCATTGGCTTTTTTTGTTTGTTTCGGTTCTAAAGAAAAGGAGTTGTCCATAATGTGTAATAATAAAGCGTAGCGGAGGAATGTGATGAAAGGGTCACCGTTTATACGTGGAACGATATTTTTAACGATGGCAACGATGATATCAAAAATGTTAGGGTTTATATATGTTATACCATTTACAGCGATGGTCGGTACGAGTGGTTACGTTCTATACACATACGCATATCGTCCTTATACCATCATGCTCAGCATAGCAACAATGGGATTACCGCTAGCTGTTTCAAAGATGGTATCAAAATATGATCAACTGAATGATTATCATACGGTTAAGAGAGTGTTGAAAAGTGGAATCGTGTTTATGTTTATAATGGGAGTCATTTCGTGTTTTACGTTATATATGCTAGCTCCGCATTTAGCTAAACTTGTCATCGATGGGAATGATCAAACGGGGAATAGTGTAGGAGCGGTTACTACTAATATTCGAATTGTAAGTTTTGCGTTAATACTTGTGCCAGTAATGAGTTTATTAAGGGGCTTCTTTCAAGGATTCCAATCGATGGGGCCTTCTGCATTAAGTGTAGTTGTGGAGCAATTTTTTCGGGTTTTAACCATTTTAATAGGAAGCTTTGTTGTTTTATATGTTTTAAAAGCTTCTGTTTCGCTAGCAGTTGGTATTTCAACGTTCGGTGCCTTTATGGGAGCTGTAGGTGGATTAACTGTTTTAAGTGCGTATTATATGAGAAGGAGAAGGCACTTAAAGAAAAAAGAAATGGCAAGTATACCACAAACAACGAAATCTTTTTTCTCGCTTTATAAGGAGCTCTTTACATATTCTATTCCATTTGTTGTAGTAGGCTTAGCAATTCCGTTGTATCAGACGATTGATACATTTACAATTAATAAACTACTTATACAGATAGGGTATATGCAAGGCGAAGCGGAAAAAATTAATGCAATAATTGGCCTTGTTCAAATGGTTGTGCTTATCCCGGTATCCGTTGCGACAGCTTTTAGTATGTCTCTCGTACCAGAGATGACGAAAGCTTATACAGCAGGAAATACGAAGCTATTGTACAAACATTTTACGAGAACAAATGTATTAGTAGTAGCGATTACGGTACCGGCGGCAATTGGAATGATGGTGTTAGCCAAGCCTGTATATACCCTTTTATTTGGTGCTGGAAATGATCCAGAGATGGGGAGAATCATTTTACAGTATTATGCTCCTGCTTGCATACTATTTTCTCTTTTTACAGTAACGGCTGCTATGCTACAAGGAATCAATCAACAGCAGAAGACGGTGCTAGGACTAGTGATTGGAATTATTGTGAAGATAGTTTTAAATATTGTATTGCTTCCGTATTTCGATTATGTAAGTTTTATCATTTCAACATACGCGGGCTATACGATTTCAGTTGGGTTTAACTTGTGGATGCTTTCTAAATATGTTATAAAGGCAACATAAGCTTTTAAGGCAGAGAGCACTCTGTCTTTTTCTATGTTTATCCCGCTCTAACGGGCAGTAAGATCCTCATCTCAAAATTCAGCGAAAGAAAAGAAGTTTGGTTGGGGGCGGGCAGCCCGTAAAAGCCCGATTGGTGAGGGCTGAAAATCAGTGGGGGATGAAGTCCCCACTGATTAAAGTTTCACTTTATAATATTTTTCTTATAAAAACGTTTTCAAAATAATTTTTCTATTGAAATTTAAACGTATGTTTCATATGCTGAGAATGGCGGTTTAAAAACTGTGATTTAAGAGAGGTAGATTCCTACATGTAAAAAGAATCGGGGTGATAGTATGTTAAATATATATTTAACAGACCGAAACGGAAAACTACAAGAGATTGAGGAAATGCAAAAGGGGTGCTGGATTAATGTACTTCATCCAACAGAAGAAGAAATTCAATATCTAGTACAAACTTTAAATGTAGACTTAGATTTCATTAAAGACCCTTTGGATGATGAAGAACGCTCTCGTATTGAAAAGGAAGACAATAATACTTTAATTATCGTCGATATTCCGACAGTTAGACATGACGAAGAAGGAAATTCGATTTATGACACGATTCCAATAGGTATGATTGTGATGCCGGATTGTTTTGTTACAATCTGCTTAGAAGAGAATCCAATTTTTGAACGTTTTATTAATCAACGTATTAAAGAATTTTATACGTTTAAGAAGACGCGCTTTGCACTTCAGCTCTTATATACGATTTCTACTTATTATTTAAGATACTTAAAGCAAATAAATCGAAAAACAATTGATTTAGAGCATCAATTAAATCAGTCAATGAAAAATAAAGAGATTTTCACATTGTTAGGCCTTGAGAAAAGCTTAGTATACTTTACAACGTCATTAAAGGCTAATAAAATTGTAATTCAAAAGTTAATGCGTAATAGTACATTTTTAAAAATGTATGAAGACGATCAAGATTTATTAGAAGATGTATTAATTGAAAATAAACAGGCTATTGAAATGGCGGAAATATATAGTCATATTTTAAGTGGAATGATGAATACTTTTAGCTCCGTTATATCAAATAATTTAAATAGTGTTATGAAACTGTTAACGTCAATTACGATCATTTTATCTTTACCGACGATGGTTTCTAGTTTCTTTGGAATGAACGTAAAGGTTCCGTTTGAAGGAGAAGCCCACGGTTTTGTAATTGTACTCATCATATGTGTAACACTATCTTTCACGTTAGCTTTTGTTTTTTGGAAGAAACGTTACTTTTAAAGATAAGAAAGCTGCTCTAGCATAGTTATACAACTACGCTAGAGCAGCTTTTTTGCTATGAAATCTCAAATTTTGAATAGAATATAACTTGTACAATGTAATGTATATAAAGGGTATGTATTCCATATAAGCCTTGTTCAATTAATGAAATGGGGTTAAAATTACATATTGTTAATGAAAAGTTGGAGGAAATACATCATGGAATTGTTTCAATTACCGAAAGCATTCCTGCAAATGAATACAATTTTTATCTCCATATTGATCGAAGCACTTCCTTTCGTGCTCATTGGTGTATTTATTTCAGGATTCATTCAAATGTTCGTGACAGAAGATATGGTGGCAAAATGGATGCCGAAAAACCGATTTCTGTCTGTTTTATTAGCTACTTTTTTAGGTATGTTGTTTCCGGGCTGTGAATGTGGAATTGTTCCGATTGTAAGACGATTAATTGGAAAAGGTGTTCCACCATACGCAGGGATTGCATTTATGTTAACTGGACCTATTATTAATCCAGTTGTATTATTTGCTACTTATGTTGCCTTTGGGAGTAGTATGCACATGGTATGGTATCGTTCTATTGTAGCGATTATCGTAGCCATTATCGTTGGAATTATATTATCCTTTATGTTTAAAGAACATCAATTAAGAGATGATCACTTCCCAGAAGTGAATAATAAGCGTCCACTGCGTAAAAAAATGTGGGATGTATGTACACACGCTGTTGAGGAATTCTTCTCAATGGGAAAATATTTAGTACTAGGTGCGTTAATTGCAGCAGCGGTACAAACGTTTGTACAAACTTCAACACTTCTTGCTATTGGACAAGGTCCGTTTTCTTCATCAGCTGTTATGATGGGACTTGCTTATATATTATCACTTTGTTCAGAGGCAGATGCATTTATCGCTTCTTCGTTCCAAAGTACGTTTTCAACAGCTTCACTTGTCGCGTTCCTCGTTTACGGACCGATGGTGGATATTAAAAATATGTTTATGATGCTTGCGACATTTAAAACGAAATTTGTAATTGTTGTTATAGTTACAGTTACTCTTGTTGTTTATGCAAGCTCACTACTCATTTATGCGATGGGGTGGTAGGTTATGTTTCGAGCATATATATTATTAGGTTTTACAATATTAATTGCGCAGCTTCATATTTCTGGTAACATTACGAAGTATATCAATATGAAGTATGCCTATTTATCAACAACAGCAGCAATTATTTTAGGTTTCTTAACGATTATACAAATTATCGTCGTTTTCCAAAAAGAGCACCAAAAGGAAAAAGAGAAAAATGATTGCAGTTGCGACCATAGCCATTGCGGGCATGATCATTCAAAAGATGAGAATACATGGTGGAAAAAAGCATTTTCGTACTCATTGTTTTGTTTTCCAATTATCTCAGGGTTATTTTTCCCAATTGCGACGCTAGATTCGGATATTGTTAAAGCGAAGGGCTTTCACTTTCCTGTTGCACAAGCAGAAAGTAAGGATCCATTTATGACAAGACAATTCCTAAGACCTGATACGAGCATTTATTACGGGAAAGAAGGATACCGCGGTGTAATGGAAAAAGGGAAGAAAGAGTTTGTTACGAAAGACAATATTAATTTGAAAGATGAAGACTTCCTAAAGGGTATGGAAACAATTTATAATTATCCTGGCGAGTTTACTGGGAAAAAATTATCTTTTAAAGGGTTTGTTTTTAGAGATGATTCTTCTAAAAAAGAACAATACTTCTTATTCCGTTTCGGTATTATACATTGCGTAGCAGATTCTGGTGTGTATGGTATGTTAGTGAAAAAACCAGAAGGCGTAGAGTGGAATAATGATGACTGGATTCAAGTAGAAGGAGAGATAACTACTGAGTTTTATCAGCCGTTTCATGCGAATATTCCTGTATTAGAAGTAACAAAATGGAATAAAGTTGAACAGCCGAAAGAACAATATGTATTTAGAGGAGCCGATTGATAAAATCGGTTCTTTTTTGTGGACTAAAAGTTCTGAATGTTGTTAATATTAAACGTGTAGTTCATTTAGTATAGTGATTATTGAAATATTAGGGATAGATCATTAAAGGGGTGATAACAATGACAGAAGTAAAGGGGAAAACAGCCAATGAGTCAAGGGTGTTCAAAACGAGCCGAGTCTTCCCAACAGATTTAAATGATCATAACACGCTATTTGGTGGGAAGATATTAGCGGAGATGGATATGGTTGCTTCTATTTCAGCATCCAGACATTCAAGAAAGGAATGTGTCACAGCATCTATGGACTGGGTCGATTTCTTACATCCTGTTCGTTCTTCAGATTGTGTTAGTTATGAATCTTTCGTAATTTGGACGGGAAGAACTTCGATGGAAGTGTTTGTGAAGGTAGTGGCTGAAGATTTAATTTCAGGTGAGAAGCGTATAGCGGCAACGTCATTCGTTACTTTTGTGGCACTTAGTAAGGAAAATAATCCAGTTCCAGTACCGCGTGTTATCCCTGAAACCGAAGAAGAGAAAGAATTACATCGTATTGCTGTGTTACGTGCAGAACAGCGTCATATACGTAAGGCAGAGAGTAAGAAAGTAGCCACATTGTTAACCTTTTGAGATGAATATTTAGCCATTTAAGTTACTATAGCAGTCGGAAATGGTTTTAAAATGAAAAGCGGACACCTAAAAATAGGTGTCCGCTTTTATAGTTTTTTCATCCACATATCATATGACAGTAGCTACTTAGCAGAAGCAAGCAGCACCGACGATGATTAAGAGGATAAATAATACGACTAATAGCGCAAATCCATTACCATGTGCGAAGCCCATTGTTATTTCCTCCTTTTATTTTAAGATACAACATACAATATGCAAATGAGCTATTGTTTGATATGGACATATATCATGCAATGACATATTTTCTTGAATGATAATGTAATAAAAAAGGGAAGATATAGAAATAACAGTAAGTGGAGAAAGGAATTTATCCATGAAGCACTTTTTCGCTATAATCCTTTGTTTAATAGGTGTATTCATTTGGATGAACATCGATGTGGAAATGGGGAAGGAAATGGCTAGTGAATATGAATTAGGACAAGTTCGATTAGGGGAATTTCAACTATATACGAACGGTGAAGAGTTATATAGAAAATTATTTGACGATATAAACGATGCAGAAAAGTATATATATATCCATTTTTATATTGTAGGAAAAGACGAAATAAGCCAAGAGTTTTTACAGTTATTAGAGAAAAAAGCATCTAGCGGAGTAGAAGTGAAATTGTCAGTCGATCGGGTAGGCGGATATAAGCTGAAGAAAAAGGTAATTAGCCGATTAAAAGAAAACGGTGTGAAGTTTACATTTAGTAAAAAACCGAAACTGAAAAATATGTTCTATTCTTTGCATCAACGAAATCATAGACGTATTGTTACGATAGATGGAAAGGTATCATACGTCGGTGGCTTTAATATCGGAAAGGAGTACCTTGGACAAAATCCAAAGTTTGGGCCATGGCGTGATTATCACGTGCGTATCCATGGTGAGGGTGCAGCGGATATGGAAAGAAAGTTCGCCGAAGATTGGAAAGAAGATACAGGAGAAAAAATGCCTATACATGAAAGTATACCTACATTAGGGAATGTGAAATATCAATATTTATTTTCAAATGGAAAAGGCTTATGGGAAAAATATGGAGCACTATTAAAGCAGGCTAAAAAGTCTTTAATTATCGCTACACCATATTTTGTACCAAGTAAAGAAATGGTGAAAGAGTTAAAAGCTGCATTAAATCGTGGTGTTAATGTGAAAATTCTCGTGCCATTTAAAAGTGATGCCATATTGTTAAAACAAGCTGCCTATCCATATTTGAAAGATATGTTACATGCTGGAGCGGAGATTTATCAATATCGAAATGGATTTTTTCATGGGAAAGTAACAATCATTGATGGAGAAATTGTTGATATTGGGACAGCGAATTTTGATAATAGAAGTTTTTATTTAAATTGCGAGTCTAACTGTATCATATATGATAAAACCGTTGTTGATGAAGTATGGAGTCGATTACAGGTAGACTTTCATAAATCAAAACGATTTTCTGAAGAAGATTTTGAGAAAATTAGTAGATGGGATTGGTTTTTAGCAAGAATAGCGAATGTTTTAGCATCATATTTATAGTATATGGGCAAAAGAGAAGGGAGGCGCTTTAATGGACTGTATGAAAGAATTAATGAGATATAGTTATATGCTAATATACAAGGTTGGAGAGTATGCTGGAAAGGTCAGAGACGAAGAATTAAAAAATCTATTACAGCACCATTTACCATATATGTTACAAGCATATAATGAACAAGTAAATTTTCAAGAAGGAGAGAATGTGCAGCATATAACCTGTGAAACAACGGAGTTTGATTTGCATGAAATGGAAAAGGAAACAGTTAGTAAATATACAGGGGATATTCATATTGCAACCAGTTATATTGCGCACTTGAAACGATTAGCTTTAAAGTTTGCTCAAGTTGCAGTGGAAGTTGCTAATCCAGAGTTTCGCTCATTTTTGGAAAATTGTTTCCTGAAAATGAACCGTTACGCTTATAGTGTGTGGCAATATGTTATGAAGAAGGAATATAAGATTACACATCTATATGAAAATGAAAAGTTTGCATGAGAAACTAAGGCGAAATGGTATGCGCCTTAGTTTTTTTACGTCCATTGAGAGAAAAAACTAGTTTTATTGTGTATCGATTGGAAATGAAATAAAATCAGGTTTTGTTATCAGAAGATTTACAAAAATTTACCGTATATTTACTGTTTTTCAATCTCTCCTTTAAAAATAGAGAGTAATATGAGGTTGTACATATTCTATCACAAGGAGGAAACGCAAATGAATAAATGGGTTAAATCATTAACTGCTATGGCACTTGCAAGTTCTTTATTAATGGTAGGTTGTAGTAAAGGTGAGGACAAGAAGAAAGAAGACGACACAACAACACAACAAGAGGATAAAAAGGATAAAGAAACAAGCGGAACCGAGAAGTCTACTGATTCTAAAGAAAAGAAATAAAGTAATAATAAAGCTTCCTCTCATATATGAGGAAGCTTTTTTGTTGTAAATTGACTGAGATTATTGAAAAATAGAAAGAGAATGAAAGAGGGGGAAAACAAATGAAAGTATGTATATTGGGAGCAACAGGACGAGTAGGTTCAAACATAATTAATTTAGCATTAAAGGATTCAGCTGAAGTGACTGCATTAGCGCGTGATTTAAATAGAATAGAAATACAACATGAAAGGCTACGAGTGATAGAAGGTAATGTATTGAACGAAAATGATATAAAGAAAGTGATAGAAGGAAGCGATATAGTAATTAGTACACTTGGAACGGATCAAAATGGAACATTAGGGAAGAGTATGCCACAAATCATTAAGCAAATGGAAGAAGAAGGGGTTCGTAGAATCATAACAATAGGAACAGCTGGTATTTTACAAGCAAGAACAAATCTAAATTTATATCGTTTTCAATCAACGGAATCAAAAAGGAAAACGACAACGGCAGCGGAAGATCATTTGGCTGCATATAAAGTACTAAGTAATAGTAATAATTTATGTTGGACAGTTGTTTGTCCGACACATTTAATAGATGGTGAGGCGACAGAGGTATATCGAACTGAAAAAGATATATTGCCAGAGGGTGGATCAAAAATTACAGTGGGTGATACAGCACACTTTGCATGGGATCTATGTAAGAAAAACATATATGAAAATAGTCGAGTAGGTATTGCATATTAAAAAACCATCCCGAAGTCGGGATGGTTAAAAGATGATATAACACAAGAAGATGATAATCATAATGATTTGGAGAATTGCTTTCGCTACTGTACTGCTTAAAAAACCAACTACAGTAGCGACTCCAACTAGAAAGGCATCTTTTGGCGCTTTTTTATGCACTAGTTCTGTTATAAATACTGATAAGAACGGTATGATAATAAGTCCGAATGGTGGGAAGAAGAACGATCCGACAATGATAGAAATCATTCCGACACGTTCGCCCCATTTAGAACTACCGTATTTTTTTAAGAAATATCCATTTGCAATAAAATCAGCAACGAAAATGAAAAGAGTGAAAATGACTTGAATAATCCAAAAAGAAGTTGTTAATTCGCCTCCATTTATACCGAAATGGTAAATCAAATATCCAGCCCAGACAGCTAGTATGCCAGGGATAATTGGATAAATAAAGGCGAGAAATGAAACAATGAAACAGGCAATGATACAAATTGTTAATAAAACAGTCACTTTATAGCTCCTTTTTAATATCTAGTTTATGTACAGCAACTTTTTTGACTTGATGTCCATCAAGTTCTAATACTTTAAATTGAAAACCAGCATATTCAATGGAATAGCCAGCTTCAATATTTAAGTCAACTGCTTGAGAAAGAAGCCATCCTCCGATTGTATCTAAATCACTATCATCAATATGTAGGCCAAACATATCATTTACTTCAGAAATAAGCACCTTTCCATCTAAAACAGTAAGCTTAGGTGTACGCTTTTCAATCATAGGTGATTCATCCGCATCGAATTCATCTTGAATTTCTCCAATGATTTCCTCAAGAATATCTTCCATTGTTAAAAGTCCGGCAGTACCACCATATTCATCCATAACGATTGCCATCTGAACGCGATTTTTTTGAAGATGGACTAACGTTTTACGAATTGGAACTGTTTCAAATACAGTTAGAACAGGATGTATATAAGATTCAAGTGGTTTATAAATACCTTTCGTTTGATCATGGAATACTTCTTTCGTATTGATCATCCCAATGATATCATCTTTATCTTTTTCGATAATTGGATAGCGTGTATATTTTTCAGTAGCGACGATATCCATATTTTCTTCTAACGTATTTTCAGTAGATAAGCAAATCATTTCGGTACGAGGAACCATAATTTCTTTTGCAACTCGATCATCAAATTCAAAAATGTTATTTACATATTTATATTCGGTTTGGTTTATTTCACCGCTTTTAAAACTTTCACCTAAAATGAGTCGCAATTCCTCTTCAGAATGAGCAAGTTCACTTTCTTTCGCAGGTTCTAATCCAAGTAATTTTGTGAAAAATATAGCAGTACTATTGAGTAGCCAAATGAATGGGTACATAATTTTATCAAATAAAATAAGCGGTCTTGCAAATTTGAGTGTGATTGCTTCTGCTTTTTGAATTGCGAAAGACTTTGGAACTAATTCACCTAATACAACGTGGAAAAATGTAATAACACTAAAAGCAATAACAAAAGATAAAGTGTTAGCCATTGTTCCAGTAATATTAATTTTTTCAAAGAGCGGTCGTAGTATATGTTCCACAGTCGGTTCACCAAGCCAACCAAGCCCTAAAGAAGTGATTGTAATTCCGAGCTGACAAGCTGATAAATAAACATCTAAATTAGATAGGACGCTTCTTGCAGCTAAAGCTTGTTTATTACCTTCATTTGCAAGTTGGTCAATTCGACTTTTTCGTACTTTTACAACAGCGAATTCTGATGCAACGAAAAAGCCAGAAATAAGAATAAGTACAAAGATGAGAAAAATATTTAATATGTCCAAGCGTGTTCTCCATTCCAAGGTTTGGAATAAAGATGTCACCTCCTGCAATTATGTTATACTTTTATAATAAATCCAAATGAAAAGAATAGTCAAAGGAAAAGGGTAAATATTGGTATGTTTCTGTAATAGTTTTTGAATTTGCTGTTATTTTGTCCGCTATACAAAAGGAATAACCCCCTACTTTTAGATTATAGAGGGTTATTTTAAATTAAGGTTTTGGAACACTTCTCGTTAAAGTGTATGACTGTTGCTTGGAGTAGTTTGTGGTCCATAGTGTTTGAAGGAAAGAAAGTATGCTATATGGGATATAGAGTAGTAATAAGCCGATTGTAACAATTATGGGTGAATTTCCGCCAAATTGAACGATAAATTGTAACAGTCCATTTGCATGAAAAACGCATTCCATAAAAACGAATGAAAGAATAATGGAACCTAAAATTGATTTATGATTCGAAGTAAGCGCCAAAAACAATGTATCCACAAGAAAAGAATCATGTTTTATTTCATATTCATTTGTGTTTTTTAAGAAAGGAATCCATTTTTTTACTGCTTGCATAACGATAATCATGGAAGTACTACATACGATGATAAATGATGAGTAGTAAGGAAGGTTTATAAATTGTGCGACGTATAGAAGTAGTAATAAGACTGAACATTGTAATACCACAGTACAAAAAGAGTAAGGAATCCATTTCAATACAGTAGTAAACTTTTTAAACGAGTTAGGTACTTTGAAAAATAAATGGCCGATACCCAAACTTATGAAAAATCCGATCGCAAGGGTAAAAGTAAAACGAACAATCGATATAAAATATATTTCCCATATGTAAGGGAATAATGGTGTTGAATGATTAGAAGTATGTATCATTTGGTTTGCTGAGAAAAAGATAGATTCATGCATCCAATCAACCTTTGGAATTGATATAGAAGAAAGCTGTGCGAAGTTTTGAAAAATGCTAATAAATCCATTTTGATAAGAATAATTGTGTGTAATAAAAAGAGCTGGAATAGGACTTATGGAAAAAATAACAATAATACCAATTATAAATTTACATATATGTGAGCGTAATAAGGACATATAACCACCTACTCTTAGAATATTCAGAAAATTCTTATTCTTATTTTAGCTTTTTTTGAAAGAAGTTACAATATATTTTTCATTCAGTAATTCAGAGAGAAGATTTGATAGCAAAAATATGCAAGTGAAGGATTCATGAATAAATTATGACAAGAAAATGAATAATTTTCAGAAAAATAAAATAAATTATTTATTTTTTTCTGAAAATATAATATAGTTATGGCACAGAAAGTATTTTAACATAAGGAGGCTTTTTATGAGGATTAAAGGGAATTACGTGCCG
This sequence comes from Bacillus sp. HMSC036E02, assembly GCF_001836235.1. Lineage (NCBI taxonomy): Bacteria > Bacillati > Bacillota > Bacilli > Caryophanales > Bacillaceae > Bacillus > Bacillus sp. HMSC036E02. The sequence continues at coordinate 225,335 of NZ_KV827831.1, forward strand.
AAAAGGGAAGTTTTACTGTGCTCAAGTTCGATTACGATAGGGGAAGCGTTAGAGCATTTAAATAAAACGGGGTATCGTTGTGTACCAGTTTTAGATGAAAAAAAAGAGAAATTTTTAGGGAATATATATAAAGTAGATATTTTAGAATATAAAGGATCACTTGATGAGAGTGTAATACAATTATTAAACGATAAAGAAGGATTTGTGAGAGAAGATTCATCTTTCTTTAAAGTATTTTTTACAATAAAAAAATTGCCTTATTTATCAGTAGTTGATGAAAAAGGGGTTTTCCTTGGAATTTTAACGCATAAAAAAGTTTTTGAGTTATTAGAGGATGCATGGGGTGTTCACTCTAGTAAATACTCTGTCATGATTGGAACGCAAGACTATAATGGAGCAATCCAAAAGTTATCGACAGTTTTAAAGAAATACACTGGTATTCAAAGTTTGATGACTTTTGATAATGATGCCTTATTAGTTCGTAGAATTATGTTTACATTAGGAGAAGAGTTTAACGACGGTGAATTAGAGACATTATTGAAAGATTTAGAAGATCACGGATTTAGAGTTGTGTATGTGGAAGAGATGAAAAATCCACGCGAAGTTGAAACGATAGAGTAACATACAAAAGCCATCTAAATTATATTAGATGGCTTTTGTATGTTACGTGTATAAAGTTATTTGAAAATAACGATCGAATAATAGGTGAGATTATAACAATATTTGTGTAAGAGAATAAAAAATGTAGATAATTTCGATTTTCAAAAAAATCAATTTGAAAATATGTTTTTATTTTGCAACTAAATATGTTACTATATGTGTGATAAAAACAAAGAGGTCTGACAACTATACTCCACGTAATAACACTCTAACGATTTAAAAATTCAAAAAAATCAAAAATTAAAATAATAATTATATTAATGATTAGAGTAAAAATAAGGGGAATGGAGAAATTATGGAGAAAGACACTGCTTTGTAAGGGGCATATTTTATCATCTTGAGCAGAGAGGAGGATGCATAGCATATTGTAAAATATAGAGATAAACAATGAAAAAGTGCTATGCAAATGAAGAGCATGAAGGGACGTTTAAGGCCAGGTGATACGGTAGCAATTGGTTTAATGCTATTTGCATTATTTTTAGGAGCAGGAAATTTAATTTTTCCGCCAGTTTTAGGTCAACAAGCAGGAGAGAATGTTTGGATTGCTACAATAGGATTCCTTGTAACGGGAGTCGGATTACCCCTACTAGCTGTAACAGCTGTCGCGTTTGTAGAGGGGGACTTGAAAGCGCTATCTTCTAGAGTCCACCCTATATTTGCGTTTATTTTCCCATTGATTAGTTATTTAGCAATTGGACCATTTTTCGCGATTCCTCGTACTGGAGCTGTTTCGTTTGAAATGGGTATGAAGCCTTTTTTATCAGAGGCAATGGTTTCAGAGTGGTACATGCTATTTCTTTTCACGATAGTTTTCTTCGGAATAACGTGGTATTTATCATTAAATCCATCTAAATTAGTGGATTGGTTCGGAAAGTTTCTTACACCATTATTAGTATTAATTGTGGCTGTTATTGTCGGAAAGGCAATTATTGATCCAATTGGAGAGCCAGCTGCGCCGTTAGCTGCTTACAAAGAAAATGCTTTCTTTGGTGGATTTATTCAAGGATATTTAACGATGGATGCAATTAGCGCGCTCGTATTCGGAATTGTCGTTGTACAAGTTATCCGCTCTAAAGGGATAAAAGAGAGTAGTCAAATTGCAAAAATAACAGTAGTATCAGGTATTATTGCTGTACTTGGTTTAACGTTAATTTATTTATCACTTGCTTATCTTGGTTCAACAAGTACATCACTTGGTATCTCAGAAAACGGTGGTCTTATTTTAACGAATGTTGTAAATGAGCTATATGGGACGAGTGGTAAAATTTTATTAGGGCTTGTTATTATACTCGCTTGTTTAACAACTTCTGTTGGGTTAACATCTGCGTGTGCGGGTTTCTTTACAAACTTATTCCCAAAACTTTCGCATAAAACGATTGTAACAATGGTATGTGTATTTAGTTTAATTGTATCTAACCTAGGTTTAACACAATTAATCGCAGTAACATTACCTGTGTTAATGATCATTTATCCAGTTGCAATCGTATTAATTGTACTTTCGTATTTCCATAAGTGGATTGGGAAGCGTAATACAATTTATATTGGAGCTATTTTAGGTGCATTGTTAATTAGTTTCTTTAACGGTTTAGAAAGTGCGAAAATTAAAATTGACGCGATTTCTAATGTACTACAAATGTTACCGTTATATAACGAAGGAATCGGATGGTTAATTCCATCATGTATTGGCGGGATTCTCGGTTTCTTCTTCTATAAATCAAATGAATCAAGTGAATTACAAAAGAAAGGTGCTTAGGCACCTTTCTTTTTTTGAAGGGGATTTTTGTATTTTGTCTAAGTAATAATTGGGGGGGATGATAAATGGCTAATTTTGAAGATTTTTTAAATTTGGATTTGAGAATTGGAACTGTAATACATGCAGAGGAATTTAAAGAAGCGAGAGTACCAGCGATTAAACTAGCAATAGATTTTGGAGAAATCGGGATAAAGCAGTCAAGTGCTCAAATTACGAAAAGGTATAGTCCAGAAGATTTAATCGGTCAACAAATCGTTGCTGTTGTAAACTTTCCACCAAAGCGTGTAGCTGGATTCAAATCAGAAGTGCTTGTGCTTGGTGGTGTTCCTGAAGCTGATGATGTTGTGTTACTTCAGCCTAATATGAAATTGCCAAATGGAACAAAAATTAGCTAGGGTGAAGGTAGGGGCTAATATGGATATCGGACGAGAATATTTGCAATGTGCGATTTCGAACTTTAAAGCAACAAAGAAACAAGGGGAGCGGGCACTTTCTCAATTATCATATGAACAAATACAATGGTCTTCTCATGAAGAAACAAATAGTATAGCGATTATTATTAAGCATCTTCACGGTAATATGCGTTCTAGATGGACGGATTTTTTAACGTCTGATGGTGAAAAAACAGATCGTAATCGAGATGGTGAATTTGAAGGATGCTATCACTCAAAAGAAGAAACCCTTATAGCTTGGCAAGAAGGATGGAAATATGTTTTTAATACGATGAATACTTTAACGCCGGAACACTTATTGAAGACGGTATACATTCGCGGTGAAGCACATACTGTCATGCAAGCAATTGAAAGGCAAATTGCTCATTATGCATTGCATATTGGTCAGATTATTTACATTGGGAAGATGTTAAAAGAAAATGAGTGGGAATGTTTAAGTATTCCGAGAGGTCAGTCTACGCGTTCTGTAGAGAAAAAACGTTCAACATAATAATAAGAAAGAAACCGATAAAAAATGGGAAAAAAGAAAGTCAGCCAAATAATAGATGGTTCTGTAATCATAAGAATACTGCCAAAAATAAGTCCATATATAATAAGAAAGAAATTGAAAAGTGTATTCACAGGGAGAAATCGTGAGATAAACACTTGCTGTCGTTTAAAACAATCACTGTGAAATAAATAAAAGCGGAAGTACCATGTGGCTGTAATAAGGTCTTTCTTTCTCACAATTCTTTTTTTGCATGTATGACAGATAAATGGTGGTTGCATTTCATTACGCTCCATTTTTTATTTTCATAATAATGTGAGACAAAAGTAGGTACAAAGTGTATGTTCCTATATACGCTCCTGCAATAAGGAAAAATGGATTCAGTAAAATTCCATGAATGCTCGTCATGAAAACTAAATCTTGTATTAAAACATCGTATATATTAATGGAAATAATTATACCGAGTACATACAGTGCCAAGTACGCAGAAATATGTAGCACAATAGCGATTTTTGGTTGCTTAGCGGACAAATAAAAAATGAATGATAGAGCAATTGGTAATATTCCTATTAATAGCTTCAATTCATTTCACCTCATTAACAATATAGCCGAAATTTTAACGGTCTATTCTCTAGGGCTTGTACATAACTTGAAATAGAGAGGTGATAGTATGAATCGGGGCTTTTTTTTTATGAAGTTTACAAGTATGCGTAAGTTAGTTTTATTTGTTATTACTACAATGCTAGCGACTTTTTTTCTTATTAGTATGATGGTAACCTCTATGAAAGAGACAAAGTCAACGTATTTATATAATTGGTTAAATGAGTTATCGATGAATGGTTACATGTATGTACTTGGAAAAGAGAATCATTATTTTACACAGGAGTATCGAAATTTGAATCAAGATTTTTCAATTTCTTCTTTTCTCTTTTCTATGGCTACAAATATTCGCTTTAATGATGTACGCAGTTTCGTCGGGAAAGAGCTCCCGGGGTTTGGTAAGTACGATACAGAAATTGTTATTGCGGGTGAGGGTACAAATTATTCTAACTTACCGATAGAGTCGAGTGTTCCTCTTGAAGAAGTGGTGAAGGAACGGACTAGTGGAACTGGACAAGTACCTAAACAAGATACGAGTAAAGAGAAAAAACAGCCGTCCCAAACGACTGGGAAGAGACAAGTTGCGTTTATTTATCATACACATAGCTGGGAATCTTATTTACCTTTACTTAACTTAACGAATGACCCGAATCCGAATAAAGCAACGAGTTCTGTATCGAATATTTCTATATTAGGAGATCGTTTCCGTGAACAACTAGAAGGTGAAGGGATTGGAGCTACTAACGATAAGAGTGATGTTGGTCAAAAGTTAATAAGTAAAGGTTTAAACAGTAATAGTTCGTATAAAATGTCACGAGAAATTGTGCAGCAAGCTATGGCTGGAAATAAAGATCTTCAATACTTTTTTGATTTGCATCGTGATAGTGCCCGAAAGAATGTAACGACAAAAACAATTGGAGATAAGTCATATGCAAAGCTTGCATTTGTAGTAGGGAAAGGAAATAAAAACTATGAAAAAAACTTACAATTAGCGACAGCTTTACATGAGGCGATTAATAAGAAATATCCAGGAGTGAGCCGTGGGGTCATTCAAAAAGGGTTCCAGACAGGAAATGGAATCTATAATCAAGACCTATCAGGACAAGCAATATTAATTGAAGTTGGCGGTGTAGATAATACAGAGGAAGAATTGAATCGATCAATTGATGCACTTGCTAAAGCATTTGGTGAATATTTTTGGCAGGCAGAAAAAGTGAATGGATAAAGTGAAACGTGAATTAGCCAGGACATCTATCGATAATTATTAGCGCACTTCAATCTTGAAAAAACGTAAGTGTAATGCTTGCGTTTTTTCTTTGTAATGGTGAGACGTCACAGAATAGACATAATTTGTCGTTGTTATAGTAATATCGAAATTTGTCAATTTATAGTAGGAGATTTACAAAGGAATTTTCGGGAAAGTAGAGAAAATCTTTTTATAAGGAAAACTTTTTATTATGAAACTGGTAGGGTGATTGAAGTGATTAGGGAAATCGAAATAGAAGATGCAGCATCATTTTTGCAATTAAGTAAGCAATTAGATGAAGAAACGAAGTTTATGCTATATGAACCAGGAGAAAGGAAAACTACAGCTGAGCAACAAGAAAAAATGATCCATCGATTTATGGAAAATGAATATGCAACAATATTTGTAGCAGTTGAAGATGAGAGAATAGTAGGTTTTATATTAGTGAATGGAAATAACATTCAAAGAAAGAGGCATGTGGCAAGCATTGTAATTGGTATTTTGCAAGAGTATAGCGGGCGAGGTATTGGGACGAGATTGTTTAAAGAGGTTGAGAAGTGGGCAAAATTACATGATGTATGGCGTTTAGAATTAACAGTAATGGCCCACAATACAAGAGCTCAGGCACTATATAAAAAAGCTGGATTTGAGAAAGAAGGTGTCAAAAAAGCTGCTCTTATTATCGATGGAAAGGGCATCGATGAGTATGAAATGGCCAAATTATTAAAATAAGAGGTCGTTATATGAAAAAAAGATGGGCACTACTTGGTATTGTAGCTGCAATAATTATTATTGGAGTAGCAGGAATCAATTATAAAATGTATAAGGATAAGCAGGCGCGGGAAGTAAGTGTAAATAGCATATTTCCGAAAGCGAAAGAAACGATTGCTAATATGGATGGGGATATTGCGGTAATTAATAATCCGAATTCAATGCTTGTACTTGTAAATAAAAGTAGGCGTTTACCAGATGGGTATAGACCGCCAGATTTAGTTATTCCGAAAGTGCGCTACTCTAGTGAAGGTGATCAAGAAAAGAAAAAGATGAGAAAAGAGGCAGCGAGGGCGCTTGAGGATATGTTTCAGCAGGCTGACAACGAGCGTATTTTTCTTTTTGCAGTTTCTGGATTTAGATCTTTTGATCGACAAAAAGCATTAAATACGATGTATAAAAAACAAGACGGGGAAGCAAAAACAGCAATGTCTAGCGCGGTTCCTGGCACAAGTGAGCATCAAACTGGACTAGCTATGGATATTACGTCTCAATCTGCTAAATTTCAGTTAGAGACGGTTTTTGGGGAAACGAAAGAAGGTCAGTGGCTTTCTGAAAATGCCCATAAATTTGGTTTTGTTGTTCGATACACAAAAGCGAAAGAAACGATTACGGGTTATCGGTATGAACCATGGCACGTAAGGTATGTGGGAAATCCACAAGCTACATATTTGTATGATAATCAACTGACGCTTGAAGAAGTAACAGAGTAAATGATTGAGGGGAGAGACGTATAATGACGATGTTATATAAGAAAAAAGTACATGCATATATTACAAGAGAAAAAGAGGGGGTTATGCAATTACTTGTTTTTAAACATCGTGATATACATGAAGCTGGTATTCAAGTGCCAGGAGGAACGGTTAATGAAGGTGAAACGTTAGAAGCGGCTATATTGCGTGAAGTACAGGAAGAATCCGGATTGCGTCATTTATGCATAGAACGTTTTTTAGCAGATTACATCATACATATGAAAGAAAAACAGGAATATGAAAAACGCCACTTTTTTCATGTAACTTTACTAACAGATGTAAAGGATACTTGGGAACATATTGTAAGTGCTGGTGAGGAAGATAAAGGATTAGTATTTTGTTACGAATGGGTTGATATTGCAAAATGCCCTGAATTAGCTGGGAAACAAGGTGAGTTTTTACATTTGTTAGATGAAGTATACGCACAGTAATGTAAGAGTCTGAAGCGAAGGTTAATGCGTTTCAGACTATTTTTATTTTTCGGGAAATTAAAGGTGTTTAAATAAGGATATTGAATTTCTTTAAAGGGATATTAATTTAGGATGTGTTGAGGTGAAAAATTGAAAAATTAAGGGTTATACGCTAAAAAAGTTCATATAAGGGAGAATATAAATGGAAATTCAGTTTAATCCAATCTTAAAAAAGGAATTAACAATTCAAGATATTCAAAATGAAATGGAATCTGGAAAGTTAACTTCAAAAGAGCTAGTAATGTATTATCTCTATAGAATCGCAAAGTATGATCAAGACGGACCGAAAATCAATTCAATTTTAGAAATCAATCCAGATGCTATTTTTATTGCAGAAGCGTTAGATTATGAAAGAAAGACAAAAGGCGTAAGGGGACCATTGCATGGAATACCTGTTTTGCTTAAGGATAATATTGAAACGAATGACTCCATGCATACAAGTGCAGGTACAATAGCTCTAGAACAAAATATAAGCAGTGAAGATGCATTTCTTGTTACTAAACTGCGAGAAGCAGGGGCAGTGATAATTGGAAAAACGAATATGACAGAATTAGCAAATGCAATGTCTTTTGAAATGTGGGCTGGATATAGTGCAAGAGGTGGTCAAACAATCAATCCATACGGAACGGGCAAGGATCATATGTTTGTTGGCGGATCTAGTACAGGATCTGCGATAGCAGTTGCTGCTAACTTTACAGTAGTATCTGTTGGGACAGAAACCGATGCTTCTATTTTGAGCCCCGCTGTTCAAAATTCTGTAGTAGGTATTAAACCGACTGTCGGTTTAATTAGTCGTAGGGGAATTATTCCATTTACTTATTCACAAGATACAGCTGGACCATTTGCTAGAACGGTAACAGATGCTGCTATTTTGCTAGGGAGTTTAACTGGAGTGGATGAGAAAGATGTAGTTACTCGAAAAAGTGAAAATAGGGCATATCGGGATTATACATCTTACCTTGATGCAAATGGTTTAAATGGAGCGAAGATTGGTGTGTTTAACGATGCACCAAAAGATTATTACGAAAATGGTGAGTATGATGAAATCTTGTTTAAGGAAACGATTCAAGTATTACGTAATGAAGGAGCGACAGTAGTAGAAAATATTGATATTCCTTCTTTTCATAGAGAATGGAGCTGGGGAGTTCCGCTTTATGAGCTGAAGCATAGTTTAGATAACTATCTTTCTAAATTACCTTCTACTATCCCGGTACATTCTATTTCGGAGTTAATGGAGTTTAATAAAAACATAGCAGAAAGAGCTTTAAAATATGGACAAACTAAGTTAGAGGGAAGAAAAGATTTTCCTAATACGTTACGAAATCCAGAATATTTAAATGCGAGATTAGAAGATATATATTTTTCTCAAGAACAAGGCATTGATTTTGCATTGGAAAAATATAATCTTGATGCGATACTGTTTCCTTCCTATATAGGTTCTACTATATGTGCAAAAGCGGGTTATCCGTCTATAGCAATACCAGCAGGGTATATGGAAAGCGGGAGGCCTTTTGGAATTACCATTGCAAGCACTGCCTTTAGTGAAGGGATATTAATTAAATTAGCTTATGCTTTTGAACAAGCGACAAAGCATAGAAAAATCCCCAACTTATCATGAATAGAATAAACAAAGAGGACAGGAATCCCTGTCCTCTTTGTTTTAGTGATTAAAGTGAAATATCGTTCTGCTCTGTCTTATGATATTTTAATAAACTAAAAGATAAACAAGCGGAACATAAAATAAGAATAGAAGCGATGATATAAATTGTACGAACACCGAACATATCAGTAATAATGCCAATGCTAAGCATAGATAGTCCAGAGGCTGTTGAAAGAAGTGCACCATGTGCTGTATACATTTTGGATAATAAAGCAGGGGCGACACTTGATTGTAAAACAGTCGTTTGGGAAATATCTCTAATTTGATAACATGGTCCCATTAGAACACATAGAAAAAGCGCAATAAATCCGCTGCTTGTCATACCGTATAAAAATGTAAGAATACTAAACATAAGAGAGCCAATCGACATAGATCGTATTAAATTGTTTTGAATATAGGAACTCATTTTCCAGGCTAATAGACCACCGATTAACGTGCCAACATAATAACTTGTATTAATATATCCCCACCATTCTTCGCCCTTATGAAGGATAGTCGTAACGTATGCCATCGTAATAGCACCAATCCATATTGTCCCTGCGAAAGTTTCGATTAAGTCCATATATGTAACGGTACGGAGAGAAGGATTTTGAAATAGGAGTTTCCAACCTTCCAATAAAACAGTACTTTTGGAAGAGGGAGAATCTGCTATTCTTTCAGTATGTATGGAACGTAATGAAAAATGTAATGCAATGCATCCGAAAATCATTAAAATGTTATTAATCATGAGTGTAGAAGTAGCGCCAATGAGAAGAACGACAATACTCGTAAATGAATAAGCAACGGCTTGCACAATTTGTGTTGAAAAGGAAAAGATACTATTTACTTTTACTAATTTTTCTTTCGGTGTAAGGCGCGGGAGAATACCGTATAATAACGGAGCACCCCACCCACTACATAATGAAATGACAAAAATAAAAGTTAATAGAGCTATAATGTTTGTGGATAAGACCGGGAACAAAATCATTAATAATAGTAAAAAGACTGTTTTCAGCCATTGGAGGGTATATAACAGCGTATAAGATGGAAAACGATTTATTATAAGTGGTGCAGAGATGTTAGCAATTAGATTTGTGATAACTTGTAATAATGGAAAAAGAGCAGTAATAGTAGCTGATTTAGTTGCTATATAAATATGAGTTGTAATAATCATTACATATACGATGTCAGCGAGAGTAATGCATATTTTGGAACCTAAATAGTAGATTAGTGACAGGTTTCTCAATAAGATTATCACCTCTATAAAAAATAGTATTTAGTAATTAGAATAATTGTAATTTAAAAATTAAAATTTTTAAAGAATTTAATTTTTTGTCACTTTTTGAAAGGGATTTTCATGTATAATGAAGAATATATTGATATAGTATTATATTAATGATCATTGTAACAGTGAGTATGTACAATAGCTTGTAGCAAACGCCCAAGTGTAAGAAAGGGCGGATAAACCATTCTTTTCTTCATATACATATAGAAAATGAGAAAGAAAGTGAGGGTTGCATATGGCTGCTTGGGTAATTTGGTTTATAATAGCTGGTATTTTATTTATCGCAGAAATGTTGTCGATTACATTTTACATGCTTTGGCTTGGAATTGGAGCTGTTGTCGGAGGTCTTATTGCTTTGTTTGCTCCTGATGCACTACTGTTACAAGTTACTGTTGGTGCAATTGTGAGTTTAACTTTGACATTCTTTACGAAAAGAATTTCAAAAAACTTTCGAGAAGCAAAAGGTTTTACTGATACAGTAGATATGCTTGTTGGTAAAAAAGGGATTGTTATGCAAGCGATTACAAATGAAGCGAATGGTATTGTGAAAGTGGATGGAGATACTTGGACAGCTATTGCAGATTCTTCAATTGATGCTGGAGAAAAAGTCGTTGTTATAAAGAGGCATAGTACTATATTACAAGTGAAAAAGGAGAGTGAATAAATATGGTAGCATTAACGTTAACGATTATATTCGCACTAATTGTAGTTACATTTATCGCATTAACAATTAAAATTATTCCTCAGCAAAAAGTTGGGGTTGTTGAAAGATTTGGTAAGTTTCAACGTATCATGCACCCAGGGTTAAATATTTTAATACCAATTGTAGATCGTGTTCGTGTATATCATGACTTACGTATTCAACAAACGAATGTACCACCGCAAAAGGTAATTACGAAAGATAATGTTCAAGTAGAAATTGATACTATTATTTTCTATCAAATTGTTGAACCAGAACTTGCGACATATGGTATTTCAAACTATGAATATGGTGTTCGTAATATTACTTCAGCAACGATGCGTCAAATTATCGGTAAAATGGAACTGGATGAAACGTTATCTGGTCGTGAAAAAATTTCAACAGAAATCCGCTTAGCGCTTGATGAAGCAACAGAAAAATGGGGCGTACGTATTGAACGTGTCGAAGTTGTTGATATTAACCCGCCAAAAGATGTGCAAGCATCAATGGAAAAACAAATGAAGGCTGAGCGTAATAAACGTGCGATTATTTTAGAAGCTGAAGCAGCAAAACAAGATAAAGTCCTTCGTGCTGAAGGGGAAAAGCAAAGTAAAATCTTGATGGCTGAAGGGGATAAAGAAGCGCGTATTCGCGAAGCTGAAGGTATAAAAGAAGCAAAAGAATTAGAAGCGCAAGGGGAAGCAAGGGCAATTGAAGAAATTGCAAAAGCAGAACAAAATCGTATTGAATTGCTTCGTGAAGCGAATTTGGATGAGCGTATACTTGCTTACAAATCATTTGAATCATTAGCTGAAGTTGCAAAAGGACCAGCAAATAAAGTCTTTATTCCGTCTAATGCAATTGAAACACTTGGTACTCTTGGGGCAATTGGAGAAATATTTAAAGAAAAACAAGTGAAGAAACTACCTTCAAATGATACAGGAAAAGAACAATAAAAGTGAGGAAGAGAAATGGGATACCATTTCTCTTTTTTTGCGTATATTCCGAAAAGCTTGTACATATCCATGTATAAAGAAGGTGATGCAGTGAAAAAGTATGCAACTCGAATACATGGGAAGAAACTGATTTCGTTACTCCTTTTATATGCGCTAATAGTAATTATGATAGCGTCGATTTTGACGTCATTTTTACATACAATGAAATCGAATTATGCAAATCAATGGTTTGGAAAAGTATCGATGCAAGGTTTTGTTCAAATGATAGAAAGTGAGAATCGCTATTACGGATTTGATTATTTTAAGAAGAATAAAAGAGAGTCAGTTGGAAATTTAATGTTCTCTATTGCGACAGATTTGAAAATTAAAGATTTAAGAACATTCGTCGGTAAAGAAGTACCTGGTATGTCAAAGTATTATTCTAATATTATCGTAGCTGGGGAAGGAACAAACTTGACGAATATCCCAAATGAATCTAGTGTACCGATTGAAGAAGTAACGAAAGAACGGGAAGTAGCAAAAGATAAAGTTACAGAAGCGGAAAAGAATAATCCGGTTCAGAAAAAGAACGGAGCGAAAAAAGGTGAAAGTGCAGTATATATTTATCATACACATAGCTGGGAATCCTTCTTTCCATTATTACCAGGGGCTACGGATCCATCAAGTCCAGATGTAAATGTGTCCTTACTAGGGAAACGTATGAAAGAGCAACTTGAAGGACAAGGAATTCCGGTAGTTCACGATAAAACGAATATGGGTGATTTATTAGCGAGTAAAAAATGGAAATGGCCGCAATCATATAAAGCGTCTCATGAATATGTAAAAGAAGCATTAGCACAAAATAATAAAATTGCGTTTCCAATTGATATACACCGTGACGATCAGCGTAAGAAAGTAACAACAAAAGTAATTAACGGAAAATCGTATGCAAGATTATATTTTATAATTGGGATGGAAAATGAAGGCCGTGCTGAAAATGAAAAAATTGCAAGAGCGATCAATAGTTATTTAGATGAAAACTACTACGGATTAAGTAGAGGGATTTTTCCAAAGTATAAAAAAGATGGAAATGGCGTTTATAACCAAGATTTATCGAAAAATGCGATGTTAATTGAAGTTGGTGGTGTTGATAATACGTTAGATGAATTATATAACACAATTGATGTGTTAACAGAAGCGTTTAGTAAATATTATTGGAATGATGCGGAAAAAGTGAATGGATGAGGGACGGGAGACCGTTCCTTTTTTATTTTGGAATCTTAAAAAGTGATATAATGGAATTTTATGAATGTTAAATAAAGGGAGAGAGAAACATGCAAATACTACTAATACGCCACGGAGAATCAGAAGCTGATATTTTACATGTGCATGAAGGTCGAGCTGATTTTGAGTTAACTGACAAAGGGAGACAACAAGTACAAAGACTTGTACAGAAAGTGAAAAAAGATTTTGCGCCAGATTTCATTTGGGCAAGCACATTAAAACGCGCTCGTGAAACGGGTGAAATATTAGCAGAAGCAATTGGTTGTCCAATTCAATTAGAAGAGGAATTAATGGAGTTTAATAATGGAGTGCAAGCAGGCTTATCATTTGAAGAAGCAAAGAAATATCCAGAGCCAAAGTTTCTTCATGACCGTTTTGAAAACGGAGAATCATTTATTGAGTTTCGAATGAGAATAGAAGGAATCTTTTCTAAAATTATGATAGAGAATACATATGATCGAATTGCAATTGTTGCCCATGGAGGCGTAATTAATAGTCTATTACGTGCATTTTTCAAAATGCCAATTTCAATGGACTACTATTTCAAAATGGGAGATACGGGAATAAGTTTAATTGAAATTGAGGGTGAACAAAAAACGGTGCATTTCATTAATGATACGAATCATTTGGACGGGATGTAAAGACTTATGTACAAAGTTGTATTTTTCGATGTTGACGGTACGTTATTAAGTGAGATTGATAGAAGCATGCACGAAAGTACAAAAGAAGCGATACGAAGGTTAATAGATAAAGGAATTCACGTAGTTGTTACAACTGGAAGACCGTATAGTTTATGCTCACAATTTAAGGAACTAGGTATAAATACGTTTATTTCAGCAAATGGTGCACATATAAAATGTGGGAAAGAAGTTATACATAAATCAGTACTTTCAAGCGAAATCGTTCATGATATTTCAAATTTTGCTGAATTACATGGTCACAGTGTTTCTTACTTTACAGAAGAATTTGCAATGAATAATATTGCTTCAAAAGATGAACGTGTCATGCGAGCGTTAAATGAAACTTTAAATTTAGAGCGGTATCCTGACAAAGTTAGAAACTTATCAGATGAGATGTATTGCATATGTCTGTATGCTGATGATACAGAAGCTCAAAAATTCATTGAAAGATATCCAGCACTTACGTTTGAGCGTTTTCATGGTTACGTTATAAATGTATTGGAAGATAGTAAAGTATCGAAGCTAACTGCAATTCAAAAAGTATTGGAACATTTAAACATTAGTAAATTAGAAGCCATTGCTTTTGGCGATGGTGGAAATGATATTGAGATGTTGCAGTATGTAGGATTAGGAGTTGCGATGGGAAATGGTGGAGAGGAGTTGAAGAGAAGGGCTGATTTCGTTACAACGAAGGCGAGTGAAGGCGGAATTTCTTATGCCTTAAAGAAGTTGCGAATTATTTAAAACTAATAGTTAGTCAGTGTGAAAAATACTGTTTTAATAATGGCTTTTGTTAATATGTATACTGTTTTAGGGAATTATTTGAGCTCTCCTACTTACAATTTAACTGCAGAACAAATCCTTTATTTTCGCGTAGCAGGGCTGTTTGGTATGTTGCTGTCACCACTTGCAGGTCTTTTAACAAAGAGGTTTGAAGTAAGGAAAGTTCTTCAAGGAGGATTGTTGATTGTTATTTTTAGTCTAAGTTCAATGGGCTTTGTTTCGGATCTATCTCTACTTGTAATGATGAGTGTCTGTTTTGTAATAGGTATTGCTATATCCGTTCCGTCTTTAGTTTCTCTTGGAGGTCAATTAGGAGGGAAAGCAAGGGGAATATACTTTTATTTTTAGGTACTAGTATAGGACCTATCATTTCTATTTATCTTATGAAAATAGGAGGTTATGCTCAAACATTTATTTTATTAGGAATGATACTTTTTATTGGTTTTGTAGCTAATTAATGAATGAGTGGAAAATCACTCAAATAAAGGAATGCGAGGATCTTTCATATGCTCGCATAATAAAATATGAATTTGTCCACGATGATGATAAAAGTGTGTAACGATTTCAAGTAACCATTCAAAGCGCGAATAAGAAATCCCCCAATAGGCAGTCATAACTTCTGCTAATTCTATTTGGGAGTAGGAAAGAAATGTTTTAGAGAGAAGGTTGTATCCTTCAATCATCGTTTGTTGCATGTGAGCAACTGTTACGGGTGTATGTTCTATATAAAAGGTATGTAATTCTTTTTCTGAAATACCATTTAAAATGAGTAAATCAGCATGACAAATAAGAGAAAGATGTGCACACATTTCAAATAATGATCGTTTTGAGTGAATCGGTTGTATTTTTAAATCGTTTTCACTATATTGGTTAAGCATATAAATAGAAGTATCAATAGCAACTTTTAGTTGATGCAATGCAGATTGAACAAACATTGTAATTCTCCTCGTCTCCGTATATAATAGTTTCTTGAGGATATTATATCATACTCAAAATTCCGAAAATTCTAGTAGTTTGACTAGCATAATGAAAAGTATTATATTGTAAAAGGTCATATGAAACGTGAAATAGAATGGAATGCAATTATTGAGTTAGGAGTTAGACCAATGAGTTTGAAATATGGAAGAGATACAATTGTAGAAATTGACTTAAATGCTGTAAAACATAATGTAAAAGAATTTAAAAAACATGTAAATGATGAAGAAATTAAGATGATGGCTGCTGTAAAAGCGAATGGGTATGGCCATGGGGCAGTTGAAGTTGCCAAAGCTGCAATTGAAGCGGGAATACATCAACTTGCAGTTGCATTTGTAGATGAAGCAATAGAATTAAGAGAAGCAGGAATTACTGTGCCAATTTTAATTTTAGGATACACACCAGTAGCGGCTGTAGAAGATGTAATTCAATATGACGTTATGATGACTGTTTATAGAGTAGAAGATTTACATGGTATAAATGAAATTGCAAACCGTCTTCAAAAGAAAGTACAAATTCAAGTGAAAATTGATACAGGAATGAGTCGTATCGGTTTACAAGAAGAAGAAGTTAAACCATTTTTAGAAGAATTAAACCGTATGGAGTATGTAGAGGTAGTAGGGATATTTACGCATTACTCTACGGCAGATGAAATCGATAAATCATATACGAATATGCAAACAAGTTTATTTGAAAAGGCTGTTAATACAGCGAAAGAATTAGGAATTCAAATACCATATATTCATAGTTCAAATAGTGCGGGATCAATGGAATTAAGTAACACATTTCAAAATATGGTACGCGTTGGAATAGGAGTGTACGGTATGTATCCATCAAAAGAAGTGGATCATTCAGTCGTTTCTTTACAGCCTGCGTTGTCGTTAAAATCAAAAGTAGCTCATATTAAACATGCGAAGAAGAATCGTGGTGTAAGTTATGGGAATACGTATGTAACAACTGGTGAAGAATGGATTGCGACTGTACCAATTGGTTATGCTGATGGTTATAATCGTCAATTATCTAATAAAGGCTATGCGTTAATTAACGGGGTTCGAGTACCTGTTATTGGCCGTGTTTGTATGGATCAGTTAATGTTGGATGTTTCAAAAGCGATGCCAGTACAAGTAGGAGACGAAGTAGTATTCTACGGTAAACAAGGTGAAGAAAATATCGCAGTAGAAGAAATAGCGGATATGTTAGGCACAATAAACTATGAAGTTACATGTATGCTAGATAGAAGAATTCCGCGTGTCTATAAAGAAAATGACGAAACAACTGCAATTGTAAATATATTAAGAAAAAACTGAATCATTTCGATTCAGTTTTTTTATTCATATCAAATGCGAATATACCCTCGTTATGTAATACGGAGTAAACTTTGCGAAACACACTTTTTAGTTCATCTAAATTAAACTATCACCGGCAGAGATGACCAGTCCCGCAACAAAAATCTAATATACGAGAGTAGGGAAGAGCATCTTGTAAAACGAGGCTGGATAGGAGTATTCAACAAAATGTCCCCAATGTTTATTATAGATGTCTGCTAAAATATCATAATTAAAATAAATTGTTTTTTTAACATATGTATTCACCTAAAAATTCATTAAATTATAATAGTCATGCCTCGTGTTAATTTCAAAACCACATTGTGTATATAGTTTTAAAGCGTGGATATTTTTCGTTTCGACGTCTAACTCAATTGTTGAAACTCCTTCTGTAATAAGAGTATGTACTATATTACAAAGAATATCTTTTCCGTATCCTTTACCTTGATAAGAAGGATGAACGGCGAATCCTGATAGTGTAGTAGATTGCTCTTGTTTAGAAACTGTAATTGTTCCTATCACTTTTTCAGCAATAAGGGCACTGTAAACTTGATGGGAAGATGAATTCATCATTTTTTGTAACCATGTGGTCGTATTTTCTACTGAATCACCAAAAGCTTTACTAGAAATTTTAATAAGATCAAGAAGTGATTCTGAAGGTGCAAGAGTAAGCTGTATATTATTATCTGTTGTTTTTTGAATTTCGTTTGTTTTGCACTCCATACTATATTCACTATATAAATATGGTAACTTCATATGTTTTACAAATTCATTCCCAGAAATAGAATCCCCATTAATAATAAGAAGAGCTTCATCTGTCTCTCTATTTTGTATTTCTTTCATTGCAGTTTGTAAAAGGATAGTTCCGAAACGTTGTTTTCTAAAATGAGGATGTACAAAGCCTATTAGTTCAAGCTTTGTTGGTCTTTCGAAATCATACATATTTAAAGCGCCAATTAATTGAGTACCGTTATAAAGAAGAAAATCGTTTATATAATCTTCATTTCGATTTTTTAAAAAGTTGATATGTAAATCTGAAGAGTAATCAAGATTGTCTTGTTGCCCACAAATATAAGCCAAATCCTTCATTTGCTGTATTTCACTTTCTGTTACATAACGCTTTTTCTGAATATCCATTGTATACTCCCTCTCATTTGTATTTAAAAATAGGATGGGTGACTTAACCATTTCTTTAATTCCACATTACCTTGCACAGATAACAGTCGGTATAAATAACGATAAGGCTGTCTATATTCTTCTAATTGAGGAATAGACATAATTGTTTCGTAACCACTTTTAAAGGCATGTACTTTTTTCTGTAAATTCTATAAATTCATTATATAACAGATGATGTGTTATGAGGATAAAGATAAAAAGATAGACAGCATACTTACATTTATAGTGAAAACTCATTAAAAATATTATATTTCTCTATTTTTGTATGAATTGTCTAAAAATAATGGTGGTAATACTTGAATGTAAGACTCGTATCTTTAAATCTATGAAGAGTAAAAGTAAAATTAAGCATTCATTTATAAGATTGTAAATCACAATAATGTAGACTATAGAAAATATTTCTCAATAATAAAATGAAGAGAAAAGCATGAAGAAGTAGAATGCATTCATTTATAATAGACTTAAATTAATTAATATAATTAATTGTTAATTTTATTATATTAATTGGATAGGAGAGAATGTTATGGCAAATGTACTCGTAATAAATTTTCCTGGGGAAGGTCATATTAATCCGACTTTAGCTGTTGTAAGTGAGTTAATTCAGCGAGGGGAAACAGTTGTTTCTTATTGTATTGAAGATTATAGAAAGAAGGTTGAAGCAACAGGTGCGGAATTCCGAGTGTTTGAGAATTTTCTCTCTCAAATTAATATTATGGAACGAGTAAATGAAGGTGGGAGCCCTTTGACGATGCTATCTCATATGATTGAAGCATCAGAGCGTATTGTTACTCAAATTGTAGAAGAAACAAAAGAGGAAAAATATGATTATTTAATATATGATAATCATTTTCCAGTAGGACGTATTATAGCGAATATTTTACAATTACCAAGCGTTTCATCCTGTACAACGTTTGCTGTTAATCAGTACATTAATTTTCATGATGAGCAAGAATCGAGACAAGTAGATGAAATGGATCCATTATATCAATCTTGTTTAGCGGGAATGGAAAGATGGAATAAGCAGTATGGAATGAAATGTAATAGTATGTATGATATTATGAACCATCCTGGTGATATTACGATTGTATATACTTCAAAAGAATATCAGCCACGTTCAGAGGTATTTGATCAATCGTATAAATTTGTAGGTCCATCAATTGCTACTCGAAAAGAAGTGGGGAGTTTTCCTACCGAAGATTTAAAAAATGAAAAAGTGATTTTCATTTCTATGGGAACAGTTTTTAATGAACAACCTGCTTTGTATGAAAAATGTTTTGAAGCGTTTAAAGATGTTGATGCGACAGTCGTATTAGTCGTTGGTAAGAAGATAAATATAAGTCAATTTGAAAATATCCCGAAAAACTTTAAGTTGTATAATTATGTCCCGCAATTAGAAGTTTTACAGCATGCTGATGTATTCGTGACACATGGTGGTATGAATAGTTCGAGTGAAGCGTTATATTACGGTGTTCCATTAGTTGTAATTCCGGTAACAGGAGATCAGCCATTCGTTGCAAAACGATTGACTGAAGTAGGGGCAGGAATAAGACTTAATCGCAACGAGTTAACTTCTCAATTGTTACGTGAGACTGTAAAGAAAGTAATGGATGATGTGACGTTTAAGGAGAATAGTCGTAAAGTGGGAGAGTCGCTTAGAAATGCCGGTGGATATCAAAGGGCAGTTGAGGAAATATTCAAATTAAAAATGAAGCCGTACGTAAAGATTAAATAGATGTTAAAAACACACTTACTTTTAATTTGTAAGTGTGTTTTTAGTATTACGCGTTCCATGTGTTACATAAAAATAGCGATAAAGGAGAAACTTTTGTGTATATAAATCGATACCTTTGAATTAGTAGTAAAATTACGTTAAAATAATACTAAGAAAATATATAAGTTTTGGGGGTAATGAATGAAGAAAGTATTTGAATACGTATTATTAACAATTGGCTCAATTATAGTAGCAGGTTCATTAGAGCTTATTTTAGCACCTAATGGATTAGTAGATGGCGGGGTAACGGCTATTGCTATTATGGCAAATAAAGTCGCAGGATTGCCGCTTTATGGTGTGTTCTTAGGAATTAATATCCCAATTTTATTATTTACTGCAAAAGTAATGGGAAAGAAATTTTTTATCCGTACATCTTATGCGAATGTAGTTACAACACTCGGATTAATTTATTTAAAACCATTTCCAGCAATTACGACTTCTGAGTTATTAATTGTACTTTATGGTGGAGTACTGTTTGGAATTGGTGTTGGGATTGTTGTTAAAATGGGTGGAGCAATTGACGGTTCGGAAATGTTAGCAGTTTGGATGAATAAACACTTTAATGTACCGATTAGTACATTTTTACTTGCAGTAAATGCAGTTATTTTCATCTTTGTTGCCATTTTATTTTCAATCGAACAAGCGATGTTCTCATTAGCAATTTTCTATATTGTTACGAAGATGATTGATTTTATATTAGATGGTATTAATCAAGGTAAGAGCGTTATGATTATTTCTGGTAAGAATAAAGAAATAGGCGATTTACTTATGAAAGAATTGCAACTATCTGTTACGTATCTACATGGAGAAGGTGGTTTTTTAGGGGAGCATAAGAGAATCATTTATTGCATTACAAACCGATTCATTTATCCGAAAATGAAAGATCTCGTTCTCTCTGTAGATCCAGCCGCTATAATCGAAGCTTCCTATTCAACAGAAACGACTGGTGTGAAACGTCCGGGAAGGAAAGCTAGGTCAGGTGAATAACTAGAAGAAGGCTGTCCAAAAAGTTATTTTGGAACAGCCTTCTTTTTTATTTTGTTGAATTGTTAACATGTTACAAGTTAAATCCACTGTTAAAAAGTTTCCTTGCAACTAGGAAACCAAGCGTCTTTTAATAATGTAGCCAACGTTTCAATTTTATTTTCTGGAATACTACCAAAGCCGAGTAATACGTATGATTCCTTACGTAAATCATTCACGAAATCATATGGAGAAAGTGGGTATAATTTAACGCTTTGTTTTTTAGCGGATTCAATCAGTTCATTTTCATTCATACTGTTATGGACATATAAAACAATATGAAGTCCGGACTGTTCGCCAAGAATTTGAACATTAGCCCCCATTTCTTTCATAATGGATTTTACTAACGCATGATGTTTTCTTTTATATAGTGTACGACTCCGATTAAGGTGACGTTCCCAATTCCCGCTTTGTATAAAGTTAGCAAAAGCAAGTTGTTGTATTGTAGCGACTGTTTGTTTGAAAATTCCATGCAGTTCTTGATATGTTTTTAAAAGGTGTGGTGGTAAAACAACATATCCCATTCGTAAAGAAGGTAAAAAAGATTTTGAGAAAGTCCCCATATAAATAACGCGTTCATTTGAATCAAGACTTTGTAAAGAAGGAATCGGCTTACCAGCGTAGCGAAACTCTCCATCATAGTCATCTTCAATAATGTATCCGCTGCAATCATTAGCCCACTTTAACAATTCTAATCTTCTAGATAAAGGCATAATAATCCCGAGTGGAAATTGGTGTGATGGTGTAACGTATGCGACATTGGAATTTGTATTGTATAAACTAGAAATATCAATACCTTTTTCATCCAATGGTATGGGATGAATTTGTCTATCACAGCTTTTAATGATTGCGTGTATACGGTGAAATCCAGGGTTTTCAATGCCGTATTCTTTTGTAGGGCCAAGCAGTTGAAGTAGTAGCCAGAGAAGTGGCTGCGTTCCGGCGCCAATCACAATTTGATCAGGTGAAGAATGGACACCGCGAGAATGATATAAATATGTTGATATATGCTCTCGAAGAGCGAATTCACCTTGAGGGTCTTCTTTGGCAAATAGTGCATTTTCGTATGTAAGTATGGATTCTTGTAATGCTCGTTTCCAATTTGTAATCGGAAATGCATTTTGATCAATAAGTCCTTGGCTACAATCATATTCAAATTTTTCGTCTATCAAATTGCTCGTCTTCTTTGCTGCATTTCGCTTTTTATTTGGGATAACGTCAATATCGAAATTTGCTACAAAAATACCACGTTTCGGTTTACTTTCTACATAACCTTCAGCTAATAATTGTTGATAAGCTGATTCAACAGTAATGCGGCTAATATTAAGTTGTGATGCTAAATTTCTGTGTGAGGGTAGACGTGTGCCGACAGAAATAGTCCCTTGTATAATTTCAGCTTTTATATATTCGTAAATTTGCAAGTAAATAGGTGTGTTACTTTGTAATTGCAATGGGATAGTAAAATCCATATAAAACTCTCCTTTAAAACTGGCCTTATAAAAAACACTTAAACTGTCACTTAAGTGAAGGGCAGTTACTTTCTATAATAATGATATAACATTTAGAAAATTAAATAAATATTTAGAGGAGAGTTAAAAATGAATGTTAAAGAAGTAGTAACAGAAGAGCAATTACATGAAGTATTACCTGTTTTACAGCAATTACGAATGAAACTTTCAAAAGAGGAAACAAGCTCTTTATTTCGAAATATGAAAGAAGAAAATTATAAACTATTTTCGCTGCGTAATGAGAATGATGAAGTTGTTAGCCTTGCAGGTGTAGCGATTTGTACGAACTTTTATAATAAGAAACACGTTTTCGTATATGACCTTGTAACAGCAGAAGCACATCGTTCAAAAGGACATGGGAAAGTATTACTTTCGTATATAGAGAACTGGGGAAAGGAAAACGAATGTGAGTCTATCGTCCTCACGTCAGCATTTTCAAGAATTGATGCTCATCGTTTTTATGAAAGAGAAGGGTATGATAAGGTGAGTTATTCTTTTCATAAAGAATTATAAAAAATAAGAAGAAGTTGTCCCGCAAAAGTTGGGAACAGCTCCTTCTTATTTTTTAAGTTATTATTAAACCGTAAATAGGTTGTAAGTTATGGTATATGTATTTGAAAAGGTTATATAGTGTATTTTGTCGAATAGTTTTAATTTAATAAAGAGAATGATTGGAGCGCTTATACTTGAAAAAAATAAAGAAACTATCAATCCCTAATGATGCTAGAGTTATCGTCATATCGGATATTCATGGAGAATTAAATCTTTTAAAAGAAGCACTACATAAAGTTAACTTTAAAGATGAAGATTATTTAATTATTAATGGAGATCTTTGCGAGAAAGGACGAGATAGCGTAGGCGTAGTAAACTACGTTATGAATCTTGTAAAGAACAATTCAAAGGTTCACGTTGTTGAAGGGAATTGTGAAGTTTTAGTTGATGCTCTTCTAAATGAAAATCCTGGTCTTATTAATTATTTATGTACGAGGAAGCATTCAATTTTTAATGAATGGCTAGAGCAATTGGGTTTTTCAGTTCATGAGGGCACTTCAATTCGTGAAGTGAAAGAAGCATTGTTAAGTGAATTTTCACAAGAACTATATTGGCTAACAGAGTTGCCAACAGCGATTGAAACAGAAGATTATATTTTTGTGCATGCCGGTCTAGAAGATAGAGTAGATTGGAAAGAAACTGAGCGCAAAAATGCGATAGCAATGCCGGAGTTTTTCAATCAATCACATAAAGCAAATAAGTATGTAATAGTCGGTCATTGGCCTGTCGTGAACTATTCTGAAGAAGCACCGTCTAATAATCCAGTTATTGATAAGGAGAAAAAAATTATTGCAATTGATGGAGGAAATGCAATTAAAGAAGCAGGGCAATTAAACGTATTTATTATTCAGAGGAAACAAACGGGCGATACGTTTTCTTATACATATGTAGACTATTTTCCAGATTACGAAGTAATAGCGGATTTTAATGCGAATTCAGAAATGCAGGGCGGAGTGACATATCCGTATTATTACATAGAGCCTATCGAGAAGATGCAAGATTACACCGTATGTAAACAAAAGGAAACGAATAATGTGCTCACTGTAAAAAATGAATATATGAAACAACTTAAGTCAGGTGAATATACAGTGAAAACCGATATTTCTTGTGCGCAAATAAGCGTTAGGAAGGGAGATATCGTTTCTCTCATTGATGATAGCTGTTCAGGATATGATTTAATTAAAAAAGATGGCGTAGAGGGTTGGATAGAGAAAGGGATTTTAGTTGAGATAGAAAAAGTGAAAAATAAAACATTAAGCTGAAATAGGAGGGATATAACCTCCTATTTTTTTAAAGGAGTAGATTGCTTGCTGTCTTTAATAAGTAAATAAATCGTACTTGGCAGAATGATAAGCGTCATTCCTAAAAGAATTGCTAGTATAGCATAACCTCTATAGGGAGCAGAAACGATAAAAGGAAGTATCGCTAAAAAAATACCTGCTATCATCATTGAAATACTACTAATATTTGAAGCTCTTTTTTCAAGGTACTTATCATTCCATTCTAATGAAACGGTTGATTTAGTCGTATCAATTTTGGAACTGAAATAACCTATTAATATAAATAAAAGCCCTAATGCTAAAAATATGAAATGATCAAGAGGAAGTGAAAAGCCAAGAGCGATGAGGGCGATGACAATATTGACAAAAAATAAGAATAGTAACATTGTGTTGCCGATCCAATGGAGAAATTTCTGGTTACTCGCTGCTTTAGATAAAGCTAAAAATACAAAGAATAAGAAGGAACATATAATTATATTTACGATTACAAAAGTGCTTTTATCCATTGTTGATGTAGGCGTTCCATTAAAGTCCCATTTCGTAACAATACTTAATGGTAAGAAGAAATAGAGAATAATATTTGTCATAATAATAGTAAGAAATAAAGCAATACTAAATCGTTTATTCATTGAATCACCAGCTTTCTAAATCAATAATTGGTACCTTATAACAAAATTATACAATATAATAAATGATATTTGTTTTGATTTTTCAGAAAAAATATTATAATTATATATGAAATAAAGAGGAATGCAGGAGGGAATTATGCAAAACGTTGTATTAAAGGGGAAGAAAGTTACAATTCGTACAATTGAAGAATCAGATATAAAAACATTATGGAATCTCGTGTTTAAAGAAGAAAATCCAGAATGGAAAAAATGGGATGCACCGTATTTTCCGTTTTCAATGCAAGAATACTCATCCTATAAGGAAAAGATGCAAACTCGTTTAAAAGAAGAACCGCTATCCAATTTAATTATAGAAAATAACGGTCAAATCATTGGGACAGTTGGGTTTTATTGGGAATACAAACCGACGCGTTGGTTAGAGATGGGGCTTGTGATTTATGACCCAACATACTGGAATGGTGGATACGGTACAGAAACATTGACATTATATAGAGATTTGCTATTTGAAAAAATGGAGATTGGTAGAGTAGGAATCACGACTTGGTCTGGCAATGAACGAATGATGAAAGTAGCGGAGAAAATAGGAATGAGCTTAGAAGGTAGAATGCGAAAGTGTCGTTATTATAACGGAACATACTATGATTCTATTCGAATGGGCATGATTCGTGAAGAATGGGAAGCGCTATGTGTAACGAAGGGGTGAGAAAGATTGTACGCTATTATTGCTACATTTGATCGTGTGTTTACTAATAAAATTACAGAACTGCAAAATGAATTAACAAATGTAATTGGAACAAATCAACTAGCTGGAGTAGAACCTCATATTACGTTAGCTGATTATAATGAGTTAGATGTTCATTTGTATACTGAGAAACTAGGGGAGTTTGTAGCTATTCAAGAAAATATGGATGCAGTAACTTTTCCTTCTGTTGGAATTTTTCCTACTAATGGAACGGTCTTTCTAGCGCCGACTGTTACCAATGAATTGTTAAAACTTCATCATTCTTATCATGATTATTTTAAAACTTTTCATGACAACCCAAATTCATATTACGTACCGGGAAAATGGGTACCGCATTGTACAATTGCAAATAGATTACATACAAAGCAGTTTTTAAGTGTAATGGAATATATTTATGAGAAATTTGATTTTGTAACAGCTTCAATTGAGAAATTAAAATTAATTAAGGTGAATTATGAAAATGGTTCTGCCATTTCTTCTAGTATATTAGCAGAATATAATTTAAAGAGAATGGAGACATCGAGATGACATATATAATTAGAGAAATGAAGCAAGAAGATATTCATGCTGTACAATCAGTAGCAAAAATAGCTTGGCATGATACATATGAAGGCATTATTCCAAGAGAAATTCAAGACAGTTTTTTAGACGAGGCATATTCTGATGAAAAAATGAAATATCGTCTTAAAAATACGCATTTATTCGTTGCGGAAGAAGAAGGAGAAGTAATAGGGTTTGCGAACTTTTCACCTGTTAGACTACAAAATGAAGCGGAATTAGGTGCGATTTATTTGTTACCAGATCAGCAAGGAAAAGGGATCGGAAGTGCTTTATTACAAAAAGGAATTAAAGCATTAAATGGGATACGGAAATTGTACATACATGTAGAAGCAGCAAATGAAAAAGGAAAACGCTTTTATGAAGCGAAAGGTTTTGCTGAATTAGAGCAATTTGAAGAAGACTTTGAAGGACATATGATGCAGACAGTAAGGATGGTTTTATACGTATAAGGAGAACTAGTAATGAAAATTTTTGATTTTAGTGAAAAAGTAGGAAAGCACCTATCAGTATTTCAATCTAATTTCATCATGTCGAAAATAGTAAACCATCGAGGAAATATACATATTGGTGCTATGCATTTACACGAGAATGGAATCATCGGTAATCATGAAGCAGTTGTATCTCAACTGCTTCTTATTGTGGAAGGAGCTGGATATGTATGTGGGGTAAATAAAGAAAAGATAAAGATAGAGGCGGGACAAGCTGTGTTTTGGGAAAAGGGAGAGCTCCATGAAACAAGTACAGAACACGGATTAACAGCAATTGTTATGGAAGCGGAGAATCTTGAACAAGCGATAGTAATGCCTATTATTCAAGGGGAGTTGTGAAAAATGATTGTTAAGGCGAATCAAGAAGATACCAATGAAATATTAAAATATTCGGCTCAATCGCTTTTTGAAGGGACGAGAGGGAATTGTCAATTAAGTACCGAGAAAGCAATTGAGATTACAAAGCCGATTGTAGAAAAAGGAGCATACTATTTAATCGTTAAAGAAAAAAATAAAGTAATGGGATGGATATTAATAGGGGAAAATACAGACTATTTTTCTCGTGAAAAACTTGGATTTATATATGAATTGTACGTTTTCCCAGAATATCGCGGGAGAGGATTATCGCGAGAACTGATGGAAGCTGGTATTAAGGAATTAAAGGAGAAGTATTCAGAAATTCGGTTGAATGTATTTGCTGGGAATTTTGCAAAAGAGATGTACGAAGAGTTTGGGTTTGTTGAAAGGCAGGTAATTATGACTTTGAAGTGAGTAGAATAGTCTGAATGAGAGAAGAGAAAATAATGATTTAGTGGCTACTTTATCGCTGGAATTTAAAGCGAATAAGTATAAAATAGATGGTTTGCCTTTATTTTATAGTAGATTTATAGAGTGTGCTTAAAAACAAATAAATTAGTATTATACAATATATCGTTATTATAGTAAAAGAGAAATTTTGGAAAAATATCATTTTTTTGTTTAGAAATTTTTAAATTATTGATATAATCAATTTGTAGAATTGATTATTGGTTAATTTTACTATTTTTTAATTTTAAGGGGGATTTAATAATGGCAGGACAAATTCGTATGTCACCAGAGGAGCTTAAATCGAAAGCGACTCGATATGGACAAGGTGCAAATCAAATTGAGGACATTTTACGTCAACTACAAAACTTACAAAATGAATTAAGAGGAGAATGGGAAGGTCGTGCTTTCGAAGGTTTTGACCAACAGTTCAATCAATTAAAGCCAAAGGTACAAAACTTTGCACAGCTATTACAAGAAATTAATATGCAGCTTAATAAAACTGCAGAAGCTGTTGCTAGACATGACGAAGATCTTTCTCGTAATTTCGGTCTACAATAAGACAGATAAAAAGAAATATATAATTTAGCCATGCAACCATACGTTGTATGGCTAAATTACTTTAAAACTAGAGTAAGATACGAAGTCTTTCATTAGATAGACTCGCAGTCGCAGGAGTGATAAGTAGTGAAAAAGTTCAAATGGAGCATCTTGTTGTTTATTATTTTAGCTCTTGTACTATCAACAGGGGTCTCCTATTTAGCATTAAATCAAAATGTTAAGAAAGCTAATGAGAATACTACACCAAAAATGACAGTTGCGTTGGTAAATGAAGATCAGGGCACTGTATTTGAGGGCAATAAAATAGCGTTTGGAGATCAATTTGTTAAAAATGTAAATAAAAATACGAAACAAGAATGGTACGTAGTTAGCCGCGGGGTAGCAGAAAATGGATTGAAAAATAATAATTACAATATGATGATTGTTATTCCAAATGATTTTTCTAGGAAGGCAGTTGCGATTGATTCAGAGATTCCAGAGAAATTAACGTTAAACTACAAAGTAAATGCAACTGGGAATAAGGATTTGAAAGCTGAGGCAGAAAATACAGCTTCTGTTATTTTAGAAGATTTCAATAAACAAATAATCGACGTTTATTTTGCGAGTATTATCGGTAAGCTACAAGGTGCACAAGATAATATAGGTAAAATAATTGAAAAAGGAAACGTTCAAACAACTATGTATAAAAAAGATATACATAGTCCGTTAGCAAATTACACAAATCAATTTAAAACAGTACAAGATTATACAGGTGTTTCTGTTAATAGTTTCAAAGGATTTCAGGATGTTTTAAAAGGTTTCGGTCAAGCGTTAGATGAAGGGAATAAATCTAACAGTACGTACTTAGATGGTTTTAATAACTTTCAAAAAATGCAAACTGATAACAATTTGTTAGCGAATAATTTCACAAATCAATTCAATCAATATATGAATGATATGAATACAGGCGATGCTTTAAAGCAATTAAGTGCATTGGAATCCGCTAATAAAATTATTTCAAATCAATTTACGTTTTCAGAGAAAGAACCGAATATTTTAACTGATGCTGCAGCGATTCAAAAATATTTAGCAGATGTAAAAAAACAAGTATCTGAATATGATACAGAACTTGCAGGAAAGTTAGAAAGTGATATTCAAGAGACGGTAATTAAGAAGTTAAAGCAATCTATGTCGAATGATGGAAAGCAAGAAATCTTCATAAATACATTAATGAAACAACCAGATGCTCGAATAAAGAAACAAATCGAGAATTTAATTGCGAAATTACCTAGTTTAAACATGGAAGAAATCGGTCAAAGTGATTTACCAGATGCAACGAAATTACAACTGCAAAATGTAATTCAATTTACAAAAAAATATAATAAAGAAAATAATTTTTATTATGATCCTGTAAATAAAATATCTTTAGGAAACGCTATTAAAGAAGTAAAGGATAGACTTTATACAGAGGGAATTACATTTAGTGATACTGCGAAAGTAATTAAAATGGAATCTCCGCAAATTTTGAAGATAAGTATTCCGGAAGAGTTTGAACTATATGGAAGTACAGAAGCTTTGAAGATTGATGATGTGGATTACACAAGTATGTTTCTGGAGAAAAACGGAGAAATCACTATACCTCCCCGTAATGAAGGGGATATAAAAATTAATCTGAATGTGAAGTTAAAAGATCCAAACATCAATATAGATGTTTTCTCTCCTGTAATGTGGCAGTGGGAATTGAGTGGGACTCATAAAAAAGAAACTAGTCCTGAAAAAGAAAAACCTAACAAAGAAGATAAAGGAACACAAACGGAAAATAGCAAGGTGGAAAATGTGGTTCATAAATCACAGTATGGCATAATGCCGTTAGTACACAGTGCTAAAAACCCTATTATTAAAAAAATGGAAAACACAACAGGGAAAGATAACGGAACTGGAGGAAACCCAGGAGGCGGAACGGGGAAAGATAACGGAACCGGAGGAAACCCAGGAGGCGGA